>JBAWWI010000001.1:0-80219 GCA_037146835.1 Actinomycetes bacterium
GTCAAGACTCCTAAGGTCAAGACTCCTAAGGTCAAGACTCCTAAGGTCAAGACTCCTAAGGTTAAGACCCTGCAAGAGGCAGAGGCCAAAGGCAAGCCTGTTGACCCGACTCCTGAGTCAGCCCAGACAGAGCCCGTAAGAGCAACAACTCCGCTGATCCCCGCACGTGTAGCTGCCGCCAGGCTGGAGGAGGACGGCCTTGACCTTCTTCTGCGCCCAAGTGCAACCGGGCATCGCATGCGAAGAGGAACCGGGAACTCTGCGGTTCTAAACCTTCTTGGCGGAATGACGCGCTCGCAGCGCGCTAGCGATGGAAAATCGAAGCAGTTAACTGCGCCAATCGAGGGGCAAGGAGTTTGGGTAGCGTCTCCGCTAAGAGAGAGCCCAATAGTTACTATCGAGCGCTCCAGCGAAGGGCGAGTCCCTGAACTTGTTCCGCTACGTTACGGGAGAATGCTCGCTACACCGTTTACGTATTTCCGTGGAGCACCTGCGGTAATGGCTTCAGATTTATCCACAACTAAGTCAAGTGAAATCGAAGTTCAAGCCTGCGGAGATGCGCACCTCTTGAACTTTGGCCTATTCGGAACTCCGGAGCGGAATCTCACCTTTGACGTGAACGACTTTGACGAGACCCACCCAGGGCCGTGGGAGTGGGACGTAAAACGTCTATGCACAAGCCTTGTAATTGCGGCACGCGAATTTCACGGCGAAGATGACAAACATCTAGACCCAGCGAGAGCCGCCTCGATCGCATACCGAGAGAACATGGAGCGCTACTCGAAGATGGCGCGCCTTGATGTCTGGTACGAACGAACAGACCTTCAGCGGATCTCCGATGTAAGCCCAGAGTTTGCGAGTTCGTTTGCCAAGTCCCTTAAAAAAGTAGGTAGGCGAACGAATAAGGGAACTACAGAGAAGATGACTGAGGTCATCAATGGAAAGCGTAGGTTGAAGGATGACCCGCCTCTGATCACTCATGTAAGCGACATCGACAATCCGGATGTCGTCGCTTCCATCGCGCGCTACAGAGACACGCTTGACCTAGAGCGCCGGTACCTGTTCGACCAGTACCAACTAGTCGACATTGCTCGCAAGGTTGTTGGGATCGGCAGTGTCGGGACCCGTGCGCTCGCCGCGTTATTTGTGAGCCGCGATGCAGGCGACCCGCTTCTCCTGCAGATCAAGGAATCAATTCCTTCAGTTCTTTCGCCGTATGTCGCTGGTCATGAATTCAAACACGAGGGCGAGCGAGTCGTTCATGGACAGCGCTTAATGCAGGCCGCTAGCGATCTGTTCCTAGGCTGGACAGAGAACGTGCTTGGCGAGGACAAACATTATTTCGTGCGCCAGTTGCGCGACATGAAACTCTCTGCGGATGTCTCCCTTATGTCTAGAGTGCAGCTTGAGGCCTACGGCATGGCCTGTGGCTGGACCCTTGCACGCGCCCACGCTAAGACCGGCGACTCGACCCAGATAACCGGCTACATCGGCGGAGGTACGAAGTTCGATGATGCGATGGTTTCATTTGCAACGTCGTACGCAGACCAAAACGAGAAGGATTACGCGGAGTTCGCTGCAGCGATTGAAGACGGAAGGCTCGCAGCGATACCAGGCGTTTAAGAGGCTTCAAACCACGAATTTCCCAAACCCAATAAGGAGCATTTATGCCACGCCTCAGACAAGTTCCGCGTTCAGAGGCTGCGGCTTCTGTGCTCCCTGTGTACGACCTCCTCTTTGGCCCAAACCGATGCCCCGTGGAGGAGCCCGGAACCATCACGGGAACCCCCGGAGATTGGTGGACCGTCTTCGCTCTTGTACCAGCTGTATTTGAGCATGCGTGTCAGGGCATTCTGCTCTACAGGTCGCCTGAGCGCTTACTTGATCCGGTGCTTAGGGAACTAGCGCAGACCCGAACAGGCTGGACCCGTCAGAGTCGTTTTGTTTTCTCCCAGCACTGTAAATCCTGCCGAACAGTAGGGATTAGTGAGGAGAAGATTGCCGCTATTCCTAATTGGAGCGCTACTAACCTTTTCTCACCCGTTGAGCGTGCAGTGCTCGCGTATACCGACGCATTGACTCTCGAGAACGGGCGTGTCTCTGATGGCGTTTTCGAAGCGCTTCATCAGCATTTGAGCGACGAGGAGATTCTCGAGCTCACATACATAACTGCTTTATACGAAGCCCATGCAATCATGAGCAAGGCACTCCGTGTTGAGTTCGATGCTGACCCAGACCCGATATCGGAGATTGCTTCACCTGGCGAGTACCAAGGTTTTCTCGTAGGGCCCAACGACACTCCGCCTGGGTAGGGGGCTCGGGAAGCTCATTATCTGGGCAACTGATTTGAGGAATGACTTTTGATTTTCCAAGGTACGATTAAACCTATGCGGAGAGTCTGGATTCGTAGGATCGCTGTACCGTCAATTTTGCTCGCGCTGATTGGTGCATCGATCTTTGTTGGTTGCGCATCACCTGTATTGATCGCTACTTGTTCGAAGAGACTCGTGGCGTCGCAGAGTGCCCCTATTACTAATGTCGCGTTAACTGAGATATCCGGGATCGCAGCTAGTCGCCTAAATGCAGGCCTTCTCTGGGTTCACAACGACTCGGGCGATACAGCTCGTATCTTTGGGCTTGACGATCAAGGGATCACACACGCAACTATGAGCCTTGACGGAGCCTCTGCAATCGATTGGGAAGACATCGCAGTCGGGCGCGGCCCTGTGGCATCTACGTCTTACATCTATGTCGGTGATATAGGGGACAACAACTCGGTGCGTTCTGAGATTGTCGTCTACCGAGTGGCTGAGCCAGCCGTCAATATGGCAACAAGCGTTACTGGATCCCTCTCTGGTGTAGATGCAATGCGACTCCGTTACCCAGACGGCGCCCACAATGCAGAGTCGCTATTGGTCGACCCCGCGTCAGGCGACATTGTCGTGATCACAAAGAGCATGAGCGGCGGAGCACAGAATGCTTACCGTGTCTCTGGTTCAGTTACCCCTGGCTCGCTTACAACGATGGAGTACCTCGCAACCATCACAACCTCTCCGAGTGTTTTCGGTGCGATTACTGGTGCGGATATCTCACCAAACGGACTACAACTCGCACTTCGTACCTATGGGGGAGTGGCGGTGAGTGCTCGACCTGATATTGGTACACCGCTCTCAACCTTTATAGGCGGGGGATCCAAGATCGTCGCCTGCTCTGGCCCATCGCCATCTGAGTCTCAAGGCGAGGCTGTTGGGTTTAACTCCAATGGAAGAGGATTCATCACCGTCTCTGAGGGGGTCGGTGCGGTTCTCCACCGCTTCTCGGCGCCGTGAAATTTTGGCTAGCCGGCCTCTCTCGACCGGGTGAATCTCGTCACATTGCGGAAATAATCCCCACAAAATGCCCCCTAGGTTGCCCATAAGTGATAAAACGTAATTGCCCCTCCCGTCGGCGAGCACCTCCCTGCCCGGTGCGTGTGATCCGATCGGAGGGGCACTTCGCGCCCCGCCACGTGAGAGAGTGACCATATGTTCAGACATATAGCGTTATTCCGTTGGGCTGAGGGTGTCACTTCAGAGCAGATCGCCGAGGTAGGGGAGGCGCTCTACTCGCTGCCGGCCGTCATCCCTGAGATTCGCTCCTACCGATTCGGCGCTGATGTAGGGCTCGGGGAGCACAACTTTGACTTTGCCATAGTTGCAGACTTCGACGGCATAGAAGATTTTCGTACCTATCGAGACAATCCAGATCACAGGGCCGTCTCTCGGTCAGTAATCGGGCCCCTGATTTCCGATAGAGCCGCCGTGCAGTTTGATGCCGGCGAGCGCCCTGATGACCCCACAGCGCCACCTGAAGGCGTATAACCCAACGTGGATGAGGGACGCTCTAACCTCAGCCAATGCCTTTAACTAGCTCTGTACCTGTTCCTAGCCGGGATGCAGGTTGGAGAACGATTCCAAATCTCATCTCGCTCTTAAGGCTTCTCTGCGTCCCGATTTTTGTATGGCTACTTCTTGCTGCCGATAAGCCGCTCTCCGCTGCGATTCTATTGGCGATTCTCGGTGCTACCGATTGGGTCGATGGCTGGATAGCGCGCAAATACGATCAAGGCTCTGCAATTGGGCAGGTTCTAGATCCAGTAGCAGATCGAATCCTCCTTATTACAGCAGCCGTCACGTTGTTGATTAATGGTTCGGTGCCGCTGTGGATTGGAGCGCTTGTACTTTTCAGAGAGGCGGTTATCAGCGTCGCAGTGGTTGGATTGGCGGCAGCCGGAGCTAGGCGGATTGAGGTCCAGTGGGTCGGCAAAGCCGGGACGCTCGGGCTCATGTTCGCTCTGCCAGGCTTTCTACTCCTGACGTGCTCAAGCGGTGCTCTCCACGCCTTTCTCTTCCTATTTACGTGGTCGGCGACCATAGGGGGACTGGCGCTCTCATATTGGGCCGCCGCCACTTATGTCCCGTTGGCGCGTATTGCCTTACGCGAAGGTCGAGCGGAGTAGATTCTGCCGACCGCTTTTCTGTTGAATCTTTCGCCTCGAATGGAGTCCTAAAAACCATGAACTACCCAGACGATCTTAAATACACAGAAGAGCATGAGTGGGTAAAGATCTCTGAAGGCCGGGCGCTGATCGGAATTACTGATTTTGCACAGGACGCGCTAGGCGACATCGTATTCGTCCAACTTCCCGAGGTCGGGGTCTCAGTGCTTCGGTCAGTTGGGATAGCAGAGGTTGAGTCCACCAAGTCAGTCTCTGAGATTTACGCCCCCTTGACCGGCGTGATTGCCGAGGTAAATTCAGCTTTAGAGGACACTCCCGAGCTATTGAATCAAGACCCTTATGGCGCCGGGTGGATATTTGTACTTGAGGTCGGTGTTGAGGCCGAGATTGGTGGACTCATGGATGCCTCGGCCTATCAGGCATTGGTTGAGGGTTAGGGATCCGTTCCAAATCTCAGCGTTGTCAGTGTCGGCTTATCGCCACTTCTAGACCCTCTACCTGCCGTGAAGAGTTAGGGTTTCGCAGCGAGCATGTGGGCTGTAGCCTGAGGCTATGAAATGCACCGCATGTGGCCACCTGAATCTTGAGGATGCGCGCTTCTGCTCTTCGTGCGGCGCTGTCACAGGGCTCAGTGCAGGAGAGGCTCAAGACGCTGGACCGAGGGACTCCGGGAACGATTCCGGCGAAGCAACTCTCTCACTCGCGGTGGTTGAGTCCGGCGAAGTCCGTTCGAGTAACTCTGACTCTCCAGCTGCGTTCATTCACGTTCTCAGAGGCCCGAATGCGGGTAGTAAGTTTGCATTGCATGTTGGATCTCTTGAGGTAGGTCGCCACCCTGCCTCTGGCATCTTCTTGGATGACATCACAGTCTCTCGCCGTCACTGTGTCTTCAACTGCACCCCAAGAGGCGGTTCGGTAGGCGGTATTGGAGGCTCTGACATCTCTATTTCAGTAAGTGATGTCGGCTCACTCAACGGCACTTACGTAAATCGTAAATTGATCACCACCAGTGATGTTCACGACGGCGACGAGGTACAGATCGGCCGTTATGTTGTAACGATTGAGCTGGCCCGATGAACATTGATAGCGAAACGGAGCACTTATCAATTGGTGATGTTCTAAATCGCTTAAGTGGCGAGTTCCCGGATGTCACGATTTCAAAAATCAGATTCTTAGAGAGCCAGGGATTAATTGCCCCTGAACGAACTCCCTCCGGATACCGCAAATTTTATGAATCAGATCTAATCCGTCTGCGATGGATACTGCTTCAGCAGAAGGACAATTTCCTTCCCCTGAAGGTTATTAAGGACCGCCTCCAAGAGCATGATCTTGACGGTTCTCCACTCCCAGATACCTCTGACGAACTACGTAACGATTCGACAGTTGCTACGTTCTTCGATGAAGCGCCCGCGGTTAGCACTCGTGTTGCGTTGGATGAGGAGAATTCTGCTCCTGTTGAAGCTCCTGCGAAGAAGAAACGCAGAAAGGCCGTGCCGAAAAAGGTTGAGGCTCCTCTTGTTGAGAAATCAAGCAAGAGCACCCGCCTTAGAGGTGAGCAAATGGAGCTTGACTCTCAGGGAGACGCTCTTACGCCAGAGCCTGAGGGCAACGGGCTCACGCGATCTGAGATCGCAGATGCGAGTGGACTCACTATCGATCAGGTAGTTGAGATGGAGGCTTGCGGACTGATCAAAGCTGCTGGCCAGATGGGTCCTGAGGGGCTCTTCGAGGACGACGCTCTGATCATCGCTTCTCTTGTCGCCGGCTTCATCGAGAATGGGGCGGAGCCTCGCCACCTACGTATGTATAGAAACTTCGCCGAACGCGAGGCACAGTTTTACGAGCAGATGGTTGCGGGTAGGCAGCGACCTAATGGAGCCGAGTCGCGCATTGCACGACGAGACAAGGTGGTCGAGCTTGCTTCGCTTGGGCGCAGTCTGCGCACCGTGTACCTGCGTCGATCTCTAGACCAAATACTTCGAACGTCTCAGCCTCAAGAAGATGGTTTTAGTGGTTCTGAAGAGACCCACGCGCCGTAGTCGAACCTGACTATTACTAGCGTCTGGCGAGCTCCAAAGAGCGGGCGCTGCAACGAAGACGGGCGTCCAAACTGCGTTTTTGCGGTGGTAGTGTCACCACGTGGTTCGAGTATCGATTGTCGGAGTAAGAGTTGAGGTCCCCTCAAACCAGCCCATCATGCTTCTCCGTGAAGAGGCTGAGCCGAGGCGGTATGTGCCTATTTTTATAGGATCTCCTGAGGCGACAGCCATCGTCTATTCGCTTCAAGGCATGGAGACTCCGCGGCCTATGACGCATGACCTTGTCACTATGCTGCTAACAGAACTCGGCGCCACCATCTCCTCGATTGAGATTACCGAGTTACACGAAGGAACGTTCTTCGCAGAGGTTGAGTTCGCTGCTGGAGATAGAACCTTTCGAGTCTCAGCTCGGCCCTCGGATGCCATTGCGTTAGCGGTCCGTCAAGATGAGCAGCCCCCGATTTTCATTGCAGATGATGTATTCGAGGAAGCAAGCCTGGTCTTTGATGAGGAGCAGGAAGAGGAGCAGATTGAGGAGTTTAGGGACTTCCTTGATCAGGTCAAGCCTGAGGACTTCGTCTGAAATTACTGGGATTGACGCTTTCTTGTTCAGTCCCTACCTCGTTTCTTTTCTCTAACCTTGACCGCCCGAGAGCTGATCAGTTACGGTTTACAGGCTCGTAACTACGAGAGTGTGATCCGGACCCATTCGAACTGTTCTCATTCGATCGCTGCGCCGGAATCCTTTGAATCTTCCATTAGGAGTTGTACTCAATGGCAATACCAAGCGAGAAATCAAACGCCCTAAGTAACTCGAGAGTTGAGCAGGGCGTTCTCGGCGACTCCGAGTGGGAAGAGGTTGGTTATCGCGGTCCTCAGGTATGCGCGATCGTTGGGATTACCTACAGACAATTGGATTACTGGGCTCGCACCGAACTTCTGCGCCCTTCACTATCCGACGCACAGGGGAGCGGTTCCAAACGCAGGTATTCATATTTAGACCTCGTCGCGCTCAAGGTAATTAAGAACCTTCTAGATGCTGGCGTGTCTCTTAAGACAGCTCGCAAGGCAATTGATTATCTTCGCGAGCACCTCGGTGAAGACCTTGCTACTGCGAGCCTTGTCATTGATGAGAATAAGAGTGTCCTTGCTCGCAATGGCGAGGACATATTCGATCTAGTGCGCCACGGACAAGGTGTTCTCAACATCGTGCCTCTCGGGTCTGTCGTGCGTCAGATTGATGCTGGAATCACCGAGTTGCATCCGATCGAACTCGTCGCTCCAGTTGAGGAGAGAGATGCGGCACAGATTGAGCCTCAGGCAGGGCTCGGTTCATAGGGGATGTGGCTTGCCTCCAGAGGCGCAAATTGCTCTCGGGGCTCTCAAGATTTTGGCCATATAGTCGCTAATTGCTGATTCGGAATTCTCGGATCGATGGTTGATTCGTTGATGACGGTTGTTCTGCGCTATTCCTTATCCTGTAGATGCTTGGTGATCTGCAGTTCCCATCAATCGAAGCCTTAGGAAGACGCGGATGACGGCGATACTCCGAACTAGTCCACTCGATGCTGTACACCGCTCTCTTGGGGCGCGAATGGCCGAGTTTGGAGGGTGGGAGATGCCCATCCAATACTCTGGAGTCATTGAAGAGCACCGCGCGTGTCGCGAGACCGCAGTGGTGTTTGATGTCTCGCACCTCGGCTCGGTACGTGTCTCTGGCCCGGGCGCTTTTCCGGCATTGCAGTGGGCGTTTACCAACGATCTAAATCGTATTGAACCTGGGCGAGCCCAGTACACCCACCTTCTCGACGAACGCGATGCACATGTTGTTGACGACATCATCGTTTGGTGGCTGGAGGCGGAGACCTTCACTGTGATGCCTAATGCCTCTAACACTGCACCTCTTGTTGCAGCGATTGAAGCAGCGGTCATCACTGTCGGAGGTGGCGAGGCCGAGGTAGCGGACGTAACAGATTCGCGTGTAGTGCTTGCCGTGCAGGGCCCCGAGGCGCGTAAACGATTGGCGACCTTCTGGCCAGAGGCAGCGTCCGTAGGGCATTTTCATGTAATTCCTGTTACGTGGCTCGGAGAGTCTGGATGGGCTTCAGGTACCGGTTACACCGGTGAAGACGGAGTGGAGCTTGAGGTTCCCGCCTCGGTTGCTCTCGAACTCTGGCAGGCGATTGTCGCGTCTGGTGTAACTCCTGCAGGGCTAGGCGCTCGCGACACACTGCGTCTTGAGGCGGGACTCCCTCTACATGGGCACGAACTAGGGGAGGGGATTACTTCACTGCAGGCTGGGCTTGCATGGGTAGTTCGCTTCGATAAGCCAGGTGGATTTAGGGGAGCGGGCGCACTGCGCGTAGAGCAAGAAGAAGGACCGAGTCGCGTTCTGAGGGGAATCTCAGTTGAGGGGCGCCAGCCTCCACGCGGTGGCAGCACTGTGTTCTTCGCTGGAGACGATGTTGGCGAGGTCTCTAGTGGAAACTTCTCCCCAATGCTGGGCCATGGAATTGCTTTAGCGTTTCTTAAGCCAAGCGTTGAATTAGGTGCAGAAGTAACTATCGAAGCGCGCGGGCGTGAACTTCGAGGAACAGTGGTTAGGCCGCCGTTTGTGAAGCGTTCATGAATCTGCCCTCCAAAAGTCCTTTACGAAAAAGACGCGCCGATTTCCATGTGACGTTTGAGGGAGCTAGGTAGTGACAACGATTGGTCGGCCTTCCTATGATGACTTGGCGAACCATGGAGCTTTCATTGAGCGCCACATAGGTCCATCGCCTGCAGATCAACTTAAAATGCTCGGAGCCCTCGGCTATTCATCCCTCGATGAACTCACCTCGGCAGCGATTCCCAGCAGCATCGAACGTCTCGGCGCACTGAGTATCGGTGCTCCTCGCTCAGAGGTCGAGGTAATCGCAGAGTTACGAGAAATTGCTTCCAAGAATCAATCTCTCATCTCCCTCATTGGCCTTGGCTATTACGGGACCGTCACGCCACCGGTTGTTCTTCGGAATGTGCTTGAGAACCCGGCCTGGTATACCGCCTACACCCCTTACCAGCCGGAGATTTCGCAGGGGCGTTTAGAGGCAGTACTCAACTTTCAGACAATGATTGCTGACCTAACAGGTATGGACATCGCTAATGCCTCGATGCTTGATGAAGGCACCGCAGCAGCTGAGGCAATGGCCCTCTGTCATCGATTGAATCCGAGAGCCGGAGAAGTTTTCTTCATCGATGCAGATTGCTTCCCGCAGACAATTGCTGTGGTTGCCACGCGTGCCGAGCCGCTAGGCATTGCGCTATTAGTCGGCGACCCTGAGACTGATCTCCCAAGTGAGGGCGTCTTTGGGGTACTGCTTCAATATCCAGGTGCGAGCGGTCGCTTACGTGACGACAGCGAACTCATAGACCGAATCCATGCTCAGGGAGCGAGCGTTGCAGTCGCAGCAGATTTGCTCGCACTCTCGCTTATTCGACCTCCCGGAGAGATCGGCGCCGATGTTGTAGTTGGGTCATCGCAGAGATTTGGAGTCCCACTTGGTTTCGGGGGTCCACATGCTGGCTTTATGGCTGTCAGGGATTCGTCAAAGAGATCTTTGCCCGGGAGGCTTGTCGGGGTATCTGTTGACTCCGAGGGGCGCCCAGCGTTGCGACTTGCTCTGCAGACAAGGGAGCAGCACATTCGTCGCGAGAAGGCGACAAGCAACATCTGTACCGCGCAGGTTTTGCTTGCAGTCATAGCGGGTTTCTATGGCGTATGGCATGGACCAGACGGACTTAAGCGCATCGCACAAAGAATCCATCGCCAGACTGCAGCAGTAGCAGAGGCACTGAAGAGTGCAGGAGTGGTCGTCCTTGAGGATGGCTTCTTCGACACGCTATCGATCAGGGTCCCGGGGCGTGCTGCCGATGTGATCACTAATGCTCTCGCGAGTGGGATCAACCTTCGCCAAGTTGATGACGACACGATTGGTCTATCCCTAGACGAGCAGACAACCCCAGATGTAATCGAGAGCGTGTTACTAGCTTTTGGAGTCAGCGTCGATATTGCTGCGCTGCTTGAGACGGTCTCGGACTCGATCCCTGCGGCGTTGATTAGAACATCTGATTTCATGACCCATCCTGTGTTCTCGAAATACAGGTCAGAGACGTTGATGCTTCGTTATCTGCGCAGGCTCGCTGACCTTGATCTTGCGCTCGACCGCACGATGATTCCGCTTGGATCATGCACGATGAAGTTAAACGCAACTACCGAGATGATCCCGGTTACATGGCCCGAGTTTGGAGCGATGCATCCATTTGCTCCGATAGATCAGAGCATTGGTTACCGGAGGCTCTTCAAAGAGCTTGAGGACGCTTTGGTCGAGATTACCGGCTATGACGCAGTATCGCTGCAGCCCAACGCGGGGTCGCAGGGTGAGTTTGCAGGTCTATTAGCGATTAGGGCTTACCACCGTTCGCGCGGTGATTTTGAGCGAACTATTTGTCTCATTCCAGCCTCAGCGCATGGAACTAATGCCGCTAGTGCTGCGATGGTTGGGATGAAAGTTGTCGTTGTTGCTTGCAACGACTCAGGAGATATCGACCTAGAAGATTTAACGCGACGCATTGCTGAGAATGCAGGGCGAATAGGCGCCCTGATGGTCACATACCCTTCAACGCATGGTGTTTTTGATACAGAGATCACAGATGTGTGCGCGATGGTCCACGATGCAGGCGGTCAGGTTTATCTTGATGGCGCGAATTTGAATGCACTTGTTGGACTAGCGGCACCTGGGCATTTTGGTGCTGACGTATCCCACCTAAATCTCCACAAAACTTTCTGCATCCCCCACGGAGGGGGAGGGCCAGGTGTCGGACCCGTTGGGGTGCGTGCCCACCTCGCTGAGTTTCTTCCTTCTCACCCGCTTGTTCCCGAGTGTGGGCCAATTGGTGGCGGGGTAGGACCAATCTCTGCAGCGCCTTGGGGATCTGCTTCGCTGCTACCAATCTCTTGGGCATACGTGGCCATGATGGGGGGAGAGGGTCTTCGAAAGGCGACTCAAGTAGCGATCCTGAATGCGAACTACATTGCGCATCGGTTAGAGGAGCATTTCCCTGTTCTGTATCGCGGCGAATCTGGATTAGTCGCTCATGAGTGCATTATTGATATTCGACCAATAACAGATTCAACTGGTGTGAGTGTTGACGATGTAGCGAAACGATTGGTCGATTACGGATTTCACTCGCCGACTATGAGTTTCCCTGTATCCGGAACGCTGATGATCGAACCAACAGAGTCTGAAGATCTTGGAGAGGTCGATCGTTTCATTGACGCGATGATCTCGATCCGCTCCGAGATTAAAGATGTCGAGGACGGTCTCATAGCCCTTGACGAGAGTGCGCTCCACAATGCACCTCATACCGCCGCAGATCTCATGACAGGCGAGTGGGGCAGGGCCTATACCCGTGAGCAGGCGGCATACCCAACTGATGCAACCCGTAGGACTAAATACTGGCCCCCGGTGAGTCGCATCGACGGTGTTTATGGTGACCGCAACGTATTCTGCTCGTGCCCCCCTCTAACTGATTACGAAGACCAGTAGCTCGTCCGTCAGTTTTAGCGGAGTTGTTCGATGTGGGGGATAGCCGGTCCTTTGGTGCTGCGATTCCGTTAGGAGGATTGGTTCTGGGCTAATTTCACGCCATGGCTGACACAAAACCCACAATCACAATTCCAGACTCCGCACCACCAGCAGAGCTGGTTTTAGAGGACCTAGAGCTAGGAACTGGTGACGAGGCCTTATCCGGTACCTTCGTCAGCGTTCACTATGTAGGGGTCTCCTGGAGCACAGGGAAGCAGTTTGACGCTTCGTGGGACAGGAACGACTTCTTTGGATTCCACCTTGGTCGTGGCGAGGTCATCTCAGGTTGGGACCAAGGGGTTGCCGGCATGAAGGTTGGCGGCCGACGAAGCATCACTATTCCGCCGCACCTTGGTTATGGATCAGCCGGTGCCGGAGGGGTCATCAAGGGCGGCGAGACGCTTGTCTTCGTAGTCGACCTCATCTCTGTGGGGTAGTGAGTACTCTCCACAGAGTTACATAACGAAGATTATGGGCGTTTCTCCAGACTGAAGTAAGCGCCGGACCTGCCCTTAGAGAGCTATTGGTTTGACCATTAGCCAGGATCCGGGCGAAGTACCACAGGTTTGCGCGCCGGCTGATGGAAATTGAAGTCCTTAAGAAGATTCCCAAGTTGCGGCAACGATTCACGAACATTTGGGCGTGGATCAGGCCGACCGTCTGTAAGTGGATCTAGGCGGTGGCGACCAAGAAAGATGTCCTCGATGAGCTTGGCATAAGCATCGTGGCTCAGCGTCTGGTGATCCACGAAACCGTGTTTCGCGTAAGCGCTGATGACGATACCCGGCACTCGTAGTCCGAAACCCACCCCGTCGACCTTCGGTGGCGCTACGTGGTCGTAGAACCCTCCCCAATCATCCCATGAAAGGAAAATCGCAGTCGATTTCCAATCTGGTCCCTGCATGACAGAGTTGACCAACGAGGTGACGTATGCCTGGCCGTCACTGATACTCGCTGGCGGATGCTCACTGTGCTGATCGTCTGGCACGACCCAGGATACCGCCGGAAGCTTTCCGGCGCGGGCAGCAGTTACAAACTCATCAGCCGCACGGATGTTCTTGAGTTGGTGATCTCTCCGGACCGTCGTAAAGAACGGGAGAGGATTCCAGATTCCTGGGGTCTTGGCATCCTGCTCGTGGGGAACGCACAAAGCCTGGTCATCGGCGCAGTCCGGTTCATTGCCCTTCGATACGTAGTAACCCCAAGAAACTCCGTCCCGGTGCATTAGATAGGTCAGGTCCGTCCAGGCGTAATCCTGTCGAGATGCAGGACCATGCGCATGTCCCTCATGACGAAGGTCAGAAGGGCGAAGTGGGTGATCAACCAATGTTCGGCAGGACATGGGCAGGTCCCTATTCTTGCATTCTGCCGACCACTCAGAGACTAGGAAAAGGTGCTGGGGCAGACTCCATGACTTAACCGGTTCGAACATCGCGTCTTGAAGAACGAAATCGCGTGCGTACCTCCAATAATTTGGGATCTCGCGCTGATCGTGATAGCCCATGACATCTGGAGCCAACGAGTTCGTACACAAGGGATCGTTCGTGTTTCCGCAGCGGCGTTTTCCGATGGCCGCCTGTCCTTGGAATCCATCCATCTTGCCACCGTTGATGTCGGCAACCGCGTTGGCAGAGCCATGAGGACCACCCCCGTTTTTCAACGCCGAATTATGATACGGCAGCTGGCATGTTTGGGTCGCTGGGTTCGGTGAACAGACAGTAGGATCTCCGGAGCGCATCGGGATACCGTTCGCCCCCGGGTAGGTGCCGAAGTACGAATCGAACGATCGGTTCTCCTGCATGATCACGACGATATGTTTGAGGCGCTTCCGAGCGAGTGACAGTTCTTGAGTGGATACCCCATCGCCGTTTTTATTCGTCGCAATCTTCGATGGGGAGATTGCCATTGCGACGATCACGATCAGCGCCGTGAGAATCAGGATTCCCTGGCGCACTCTTCGGCTCCGCATTATTGGGCTCGGGTGGGGGTAGTGGTACCGATGACCAAGTCCGAAATGCGACTTAAAATGGGTGAATCGTGAGCCGTAATATCCGACCGCTCGAACCCCTCGAACTCGTCGCTCTTTTCGTGGCGGTCGCTGGAACTCTTTTCGTCTGCGGCTCCGGCCAGCTTGGCGCTCTCGGAGCCTCTGCGATTCTCATCGGATCGTTCGCAGCGATTTGGCTTGGAACTCGAGAGAACCTCTCTCTCCCCCGCTGGCTCATTTGGTCCGCAGCGATTGTTCTCGCGATAGTGGCTTGCGTGCGCTCCCCCTTCGGATCGCACGACCTTTGGTCCTATGCGATGTACGGAAGGATCCTGGAGTTCCACCACGCAAACCCCTACCACTCCGTGCCAGCCCTGTTCCAAGGCGATCCCGTGCTCCACATGGTAGGGAAAGGTTGGCGGCACACACCGAGCGCGTACGGCCCGCTCTTCATAGGGTACGCAGCAACCATCGCACGCTTTAGCGGCTCGAGGCTGACACTTCTGCGCCTTGGATTTCAAATACCAGCAGCAATGGCGGTACTCGGCGCAGGGTGGATAGCGCAACGCGTCGCAGAATCCCGTGGCGTCGGTACACGAGTTCTTGCTGTCGCACTTCTGCAACCATTCGTTTGGTGCTCGATCGTGAACGGAGGACACAACGATGTTTGGGTAGCAATCGGTGCGGTCGCTGCAGTGTGTCTCGTCGACCGTCAACGTGCGGGTATAGCTGGCGCAGTCATTGGAGCCGTAGCCCTCGTAAAGATCACGGCCCTCCTCGCGGTGCCGGCGATAGCGCTGGCCCTGATAGCGCGACGCGATTTCCGCCGTGGTTTTGCGCTCTGCGCTGCGGCGGGAAGCGTCACATTGGTAGGAACGGTTTTGGCGCCAGCCTCGATTACGACAGCTGCGAAAGCCACCCGTGGCATCGTCTCGCGCTCCTCGGTTTGGCGCCTCTTGGTTGACGTGACGCATATCGCTCCTAGGCAAGCGACCACGCTCGGACTCATTGTGACGGTAATTGCAGCTCTTTCCATCGCATGGTTTGGCCGCCGCTCCGACTATGCGATAACTGTTGCCTTGTCGTTGTCGGCATATGGAGTGCTCGGTTCGTACGTGCTCCCCTGGTACGCAATTTGGGCGCTTCCCGTCGCAGCCGCGCTCCTTTCTCGTTCGATCGGGGCGCTTGTCGCAGCGCATGGCAGTTTGTTGTTTGCAGCCTACGAAGTTGGGCGCTCTTCCGATACGCGACATTTCGCCGGAGGAATCCTCGTTGCAGCCGTACCGGCTCTCACCGTGGCCGCCTATGGCGTAATAACGGTTCTCTCGTTGCGGCACCGAAGAAAGTTTACCCCCCCGAGTTGAGTTCACGTACGGCATTTCGGAGGGTTCAAGACTGAACTCTCTTGGAATGTCAATCAAGAGATTTGTGCATTTTGAGCATGCGCGCTGTGAAGCCTTGCTCCTCAAAGAAGTTCTTGGTTTGCCGATGGCCCGGCAGAGCCCTCGCGTCTATGCCGATGCATCCATGCTCGATGCAGAAATCTGAAAGGGAGCCCAGGATTGACTCTCCGAGCCCAATCGCTCTGGCCTCGGGCTCTACCCAAATCTCAGTGATATCTCCTAGCAATGAGCCGTCGCTCAAGCGCTCGAGTACCGCTACACCGAACCCCATAGGAGCGCCGTCTAGGAGGCCGATGAGGACACATGCGCTCTGAGACCCAAGAAGGTCGGCAAAGGCCTTATCAAGTGGCTCTCTGCGTGATTCCTGCGCCGCCCAGAGGGCGCCACCCCTCATCGGTGTTAACTCCAGGGCAAGCTGCGCCGCAAAACCACTGAGAGTCTCAATATCTGCCGCTGTTGCAGTGCGTACGGACTCCACTGTTGCGGACTCTACTTAGTCCGCAGAATCGCGATTTTGCCCAGAACAGTTCGCCTGGCACGTGTTGCGCGTTCGTAGTTCTCTACGTCGTCTAGTTCCGCCGGGTTGAGCCCCTCGAGCCGCTCAATAATCTGGCTCGCCGCTAGACCGTCGTAATCCGGGATCGAGAGAATCGCCGGCGCAATGGCGTTTGAATCTGCCTCTGGAGAGATTGGTCCAGTACTTGAATCAGCGACAGTAGCCATCGCTTTCTTCGTGGGTTCGTCCGACGGCACCTCTCTGCCCTTGGCCTCGAGATCCTCTGTGGGGCGAGAGTCATTGGATGAACAGAGATCTGAGAAGTTCGAGTATGCCCTTGAGGATGTTGAGAAGGACTCAAACGCCTCGACGCTTCTAGCTCGCAGAGTGACCATCTGCTCGTTGACTCGTTGCTTCACTACCGGAGGACCAAATTTAACCGCCAGCTCACCAACTGCTTTGTAGTTCGCTATCTGACCAACTACTTCGCGTTGATGAACATCGACTTCGCGCTTGCCTCGTCCGGCAAACATTGTTACTAGTGTGGGTACCGCATCTCTTGCGAATGCAGCTATCCCAACGGGAACATGTACTGCTAGCTCAACTACTCGATCAACTGTGCTGCGTTCGTCACTCACTAGAGTCTCCTTCACTGGGCATCGTCTGGAGTCTACGGCGAAGGAACCCAAACGCCACAGCCGCAACCAGGATCAAGACTGAGACCTTCACAATTAACGGTCCATGCTTCACATACGGGGTCTCCCCTGCGCGAAGAGGAACGTTTGCCTCAAGAATTGCAGGCTTGAATAGCTGAGTTCTCTTCTCAATATGGCCAGCGGGGTCGATAATCGCTGAGATTCCAGAGATAGAAGCCTGTACCAATGCCCGGCCAGTCTCCGCTGCTCTCATCTGAGAGGACTGAACATGCTGTGCGCTGTTAGCGCTGCGGCGGTACGAACGATTATTAGTTGAGACAATTAGTGCATGTGCTCCGCCTAGGACCTCTCGTCGTGCAAGCTCAGGGAATACCGACTCGAAACAAATGAGGTTCCCAATCTTCTCTCCATCGAGATTAAGGACACCCGAGTTTGAAGCGTTGTTCTGCCCCGCCGTAAAATCTTCTGGCACCTGTTCGATTGCAGATATGAAACTCAATTCAGAGCGCCAAGGCACGTACTCGCCGAATGGCACAAGATGTGTTTTTGAGTAATTTGCTACTAGTGAACCATCGGGTGCGTATAGGCGATTCGTGTTGTAGGTAGCTCCCTCTTGTTCGCGATTAATGGCGTTGATAAGCACGAATGAATTATGGCGTTTGCCAATCTGAATAATCTTTGACCTGAGCAGTGGGTCTGCCTCAGGGTCGGACATAAGTGCTGACTCTGGGAAGATAATGAGGTTGAAATTTCCTTTGAGTTGGCGCGCTAGTTCGAGGTGCTTCTCCGTGAGCACTTCGTTATAGACCTCATCTGAGGTCAACCGTCTGTTGAGATCATTGCCCTGGATGGCGGCAATCTTTAAGCTTCCGATCGCACGCGTTCTCGGAGGATTGAGCCCTGCAGCCAGGAAGATCAGAACTAAGAGCGCTGCTATACCTAGATGCATGCGGTGACATTGGCTGCGGTAAGCACCACTCCCCTCCCCGCTTGCCCCTGTACCCCGGCGCCTACTGGCCTGTAGCATTAGTTCAAGCAGCAGAGCCTGGACGAGAACGACTGCAAAGGTGACTCCTAGAGCGCCTGCCCAGCCGGCTAATCCGCGTGCTGGCGCTATTGGAGAGAATGCGGTTCCAACCTCTCCCCATGCGAGACCGCCTAACGGCCAGGTCCCACGCAGATACTCGCCAAGAGTCCATGCCGCAGCGATGATTAACGGCGATGCAAGCCCGTGGCGACGTATCGCCGTTATACCGGCTCCGACAGCGGCAATGTAGAGCGCTTGAGCCGCAACAAGCGGGAGAATCGCTACTGCACCGAAGTACCAGGTCCAGGAGAGAACAACTCCGAAGCAAATAATGCCGAAAACGAAGCCGCTCCAAGCTGCGCGCCAAATGGTCGCCCTGCTCCAGATCCATAGCAACGGCAATAGTGCGACAAGCGCAAGCGGCCACACCCCAAAAGGAGGGAAAGCGCACGCCATTAAGAGACCGGATAGCGCCGATGCTCCAAATGTAAGACGAGCGTTAGGTGCCTGCACAGACCCCTCCATCAGTGATGAATTGAGTTCAAAAATTGCTGTTGCAAGGCTCTAGGTAGCAGTCACCTAATTGAGTACTAAATTCAAGCGCAGTCTCTGCAGCGTTCTTTCTGCCCAGCTGCGAGTTGACTAAGTGGCAGTACCAAGAAGCATGAGTCGCATAAGAATTCGTCGTCTCCTCGAGGTTTCACCTTATTGGTGCCCTCAACTCGATCTGCTTCGCTCTCAGCATCCTCAAGGTCTTCGTCCTCGGGGCGATCGCTAGTGGTCTTCTCCTTCAAGAGAATATCTAGAGAGGCCTCAACGTCGTCTGGGTGGAGTTCGTCCTCAAGAACAACAACTGTTTGATCGTCGTCGTCATCGAGATCGTCATCGGTTGAGACATCAGCGGGATTGTCGTCTACGCCTTCTACCGCCAACAGGTCATCGTCGAGAACTGAATCAACTAGCGGATCGGCCTCATCATCGAGGTCATCCTCAATCTCATCGCCCTCGAGATCATCATCGGTCTCAAGCTCATCTTCTGGATCTATTACGTCTTTAGGCATGTTCACTTCCGGGGTGGAGGGGCGCGCAACATAACACGCAGAGCGAGCAGAATCGCGTAGGGCAGCCGAAATATGGCGGAAAACCTAAAATCGGCCTTGACATGGAGTCAGTCCATTGCTGAGCCGATCAGGCTTGGCGTCGGGATTCAGACTCCTTTGGGGTCACTGCATTCACTTGTCGGCGTCTCCGTCGACGTGCATATGCCGCGTTCTCTACTGGGTATCTGAATCCCGTTGCCTAAGCCTCGTTCGATCGAGCGCCGCCCCAGCGAACTGGAGTCAGCCCCGATCGGGCCCTCGCTTACAAGTGCAAGCCGGTGCATTAGACATCAGGCGTGGTCAAAAATCAAGGCGGGGTGAGAATTAATTGTTGAGCAGTTTTAGAGCGAGATTCGTTCGCGCTGAATGCTTTTTAATCGCGCTGTGAGTCGTCTTGGCGCTGCTGAGGTGCTGCCGATGTTGCTGGTGTGGCTGATGCTTGTTGGCTAGACACCTGTGGAGCGACGAGCTGCTGCAGCCCTCTCAGAGGCGAGCCTCTCAAGTTCGTATACGCCGTAATCCACATATGACATCGCGTCGGCAATCGCTGAGTGCCCCGCCTGCTCCTTAATGAGCCTGTGCATCTCTTGGACGACTGTCCGATATGCAGCATGACCCTGAGGCCCGCTGCGTAACTCGAGCATATGGAACGCTTCGCGAGCGTTGAATTGCATAACGAAACGAATTCGATATGCGAGCGAGACTGCGTATGAAGACTGTTCTGGGAACCGAAGAGCCATTGCTCCATGCAGAGCTGCTGACCTCTCCATTGCTTCAGTAAATTCGCGCTCAGCCCCAGCCTCTATAACCGCGTCTGGTAGATCAAATCCATGCAGAGGCGTGAGGGGCTGCCACTCGATGGTCAACATTCGGTGTCGCTGTAAATCTCGGAATGCTCCGTAATCAGCGAGCACATCGAATCTGTAATCGGTACGCTCGAGAGCGCGCCCTGGCTTGTGGCGGCGATTAGTTCGCTCCCCCACATATGCGGCGAGCAGTTGACGTCGATCTTCAGCTCCGATGCTGCGCACTCGATGCAGCACTTCATCCTCTGGAAGGTTTGATACTGGGTAGAGGATTGCTGCAAGGACCTTGTCTTCGCCCTCAGGGTCGAAGTCGACCAGAGTTACTCCGGGGCGTTCCTCCGGCTCCATGCGACCGAGGATTCGGTTAGCGACACTCTGAGTCTGCTCGCGTGTATCCATCAGATATTGAGACCACGCTCCTCCTCTGTCTGCGCGATCGACGCGAGTCAGGAAGGACGGCACGACTTTACGCAGCTCAGTGAGCATCAACTCCGAGTACTCGCGTGCCTCAGGAAGCGGATGCGCTCGCATCCTCAATAGGAGCGATTCATATGCTTGGCCAGTTCCGTAGATTCCAACGTTGGAGAGAGTCCCTGCTGGAAGAATCCCACGCACGGAGTCACAAGCTTTTGCTTTGATCGTCTGTTTGTA
Organism: Actinomycetes bacterium; assembly: GCA_037146835.1. Lineage (GTDB taxonomy): Bacteria > Actinomycetota > Acidimicrobiia > IMCC26256 > IMCC26256 > IMCC26256. The sequence goes on from JBAWWI010000001.1 coordinate 20,288, forward strand.
GACAAAATCAGGGTCACCCGGTTCCTTCGGGTAACGCTCACGAGCCCACTCCATCATTCTTGGGAGCAGCTGCTGATAGGTCGCAAATAAACGATCCATCTCGGCTACGTAAAGCGCTCCAAGGGGAGACTCCAGTACCTCGGGAGGGCGTAGATAACGAAATCTTCCTCCGAGGCGAGAGTCGTATGGAATGTACCGAGTCGACTGCTCGAGGTACGCCATCAGTCTTCCCCACTCAAGAACTTTGGTGAGGATATTTGAGGCCTGCTCACAGGCGAGATGTACTCCACCTAATTGAGCTACAGAGTCGTCGCCATACTCAAGGAATACTTTGTCGTATAAAGCCTCTGCGCGTTTTACCCCGACACTCGCATCGACTGTGATGTCGCCGGAGAGATCAAGATCTACAGCGAACTCATCAAGGAAAAGGCGCCTCAGGCTCTTCTCCGATCGCGAATAACGCGCGAACAATGCCCCCTTTACAACCTCTGGGAGATTAACCAGGGCGAAGACGGGCCCGTCGATATTCGTGAAGTAAGGGCGAAGGGCCGTTTCTTCATCTGAGGTGAATTGCTCTGCGACGTACTGCATGGGCTGCGAATCGTACCGGGCTACTTGGAGGATGAATGGGAATGGACTCAGAAATTCCTAAAAGATTCGTCACACTTAGAGAGGAGAAGCGGATCGGCTCATAGGAGGAGCCGAGCCGCTGGACTCTGGACCTCGAACTCGATCCGCCCAGTTCGCCCCGCTAACTCGGAGTCGGCCCTAATTGGCCAGGCTCCGCCCTTGACCTCGATGCGTATACGAGCCCCGGAGCCCATAGCGATCCGGGGATGTGGAAGGTGGCTTCCAGTAGCTAATCGGCGGCGCATGGCCGAGCGCTCGCCAGGTTTAAGGCTGTAGATATGAATCTCGAGACGCCCATCCCCGGGGTGGCTCCTAGGAACTAAGTCTGCTGCTCCAATGAATTGGCCATTGGCTACGACGACTCCGCTCGCAACTCCGCTGAAGAATTTTCGGCCATTAATCGTGACCGAGATCTCCTTGCTTCTGCTTGTCGCCCGCAGCACTAGAGGAGAAACCCCCACCTCAACTGCATTCATAGCGAGATAGGTATTCCCCGCAAATCGGTACTCAATTGCGTCGATCGGCGCCGAGATTCTGCCTGTTGCATCGTTACTGCTCAGAGCAGATTCGCTAAATGTTGAGAGCCCAACGGATTTCGCCAAATCTGATTCTGCGTTTGGTTCGAAGGAAATTAGAGGGTTCGTTTGTGGCCAAGATTTGAGCGACTGAGCCAAATCTGCGTCGCTTCCTACGACAACCAAATCTGGGGTGGCGTCAGTAGGCGTACCCCACGAATCGCCGGGACGGATACTCATTGTGCTGTTACCCCTGAGGCGCAGACAACTCCCCGGAAACATAAGTCTGCGGCAGAGCGAGCACTCTCTTTAGTCAGCGGATTCTCTGAGACCACTGAAATCTGGCGGAGCAGATCAACGAGCTGCTTCATATGCCGTACAAAATCCCCGCCGGTTAGGTCATCGGTTAAATCAAGAACGTTGCTCAGGTCATGCCCTGATGCCCAAGCCTTTACGATCAATGCAAGCCCCGGGTCGGGTGGTCTCATCTCTGGCAGGCCCGCATCCTCTTCGTCGCTACGCAGCGAGTTCCAGTGACGCTCAATTGCGCGCCATCGTTTTGCCAAGTCTCCACTGGGCCAACGCGGTGCTGGCGGACGGCGGTGCTCTGGACCGCGATGCTCATATGTAAACACAGAGGCGATTGACGCCAACTCTTGAGGCCGCAATCCATCAAATATGCCGGTGTTAATAGCGTCTGCGACAAGGATGTCGGTCTCGGAGTTAATCCGCATAAGGCTCTCCCCCGACGCAGTCAAGGACCAACCGTCGAGGTACCCACGCTCCTCTAGAACTCTAAGCACTCGATCGAACATGCGCCCGAGGTTGTCGCTTCGAGCCTGGACGCGACGCTCTAAGCGCGCGTAATCCTTTGTCAGGCGGTCGGCCTTAGATGCTGCGCGCATGTGACTCTCTAATTTCGGGCACTCTGAGACAGGGTGAAACTCTTGTGAGGGCGGAGTCTTCTTCTGCTTCTTCCCACGTTGATTCGAGCCGGCGCTATCACCATTGGCATCTTCACCCTCGAGCTTCAGTGCTCGCAGACGCCCAGCAAGTGCTCGACGGAATGAAGGGTTCTTAGGGGCGAACGGAGTCGGTATGTCAAGGTCCCCGACCACTTGTGGAGCAGTCTCGAAATCAGCGGGGCCTAAACGGGTCAGGGTTGAGTCGGCACCTAGCACAAGGATTCTTGTTCCGCTCCGCCCACCTTCGTGACGCAGAACAACGCATCTCCCTCCACAGCGTTTGGTGCGAAGTACAGAACCTGGGCGCAACTGAGCGAGGGCGTTCTCAACAGAACTGCGCTTCGCCGAGTCGCCGGGGCGCTCCGTTCCAGCAACAAGTGCTCTGTAATCTACGAAATCCCCTAAATCGCAGAGCATTAGTTCTCGCTCCTTCTCGAGGAGTGAGCCCATAATCTCTAACTGATCCTCAAGGGCAACCACATCACTATTCGCCCGATACTGCGCGAATGAGAGCCCCAAGAGATGCCGGGCCTCAAGTGCATCGCATCGAGATACCAAGTTTGCAGTCATGTTGTAGGTCGGTCTGAAACTAGACGTGAGTGCATAGGTGCGCCTAGAAGCAAGCCCTGCTACTTGTTCGAATGGCACAAAGGGACTCCAGGCCACAACGGCGAACCCTCGATCGTCGATGCCTCGTCTGCCTGCACGGCCTGTCAGTTGTGTGTACTCGCCGGGCGTCAAGAATTCGTGGTGCTCCCCAGTGAACTTGGAGAGTTTCTCGATCACAACGGTTCTCGCAGGCATGTTGATACCGAGTGCGAGCGTCTCCGTTGCGAAAACTACTTTTACAAGTCCGGCGGCGAATGCCTCTTCCGCTGCTTCCTTCAGAGGTGGGATCATTCCTGCATGGTGAGCTGCAATCCCCGCCTCAAAAGCAATTCTCCATGCGTCGTAGCGAAGCGCCACAAGATCTGATTCGCTCAGCATTGAGGTACGTGCCTCCGCTATGCGCCGATGCTCTTTTCGTTCTTCCCGAGTCGTGAGTCGAATACCCGAAGCAAGGCACTGATCAACCGCAGCATCGCAGCCGGCTCGACTGAAAATGAACGTAATTGCGGGGAGCATGTTTTCATCTGCCAAACGCTGGATAATCTCAACGCGTGAAGGTGTGAACAAACGTCCCGAAGGAGACTGCCCTCCTCCCCTCGGATAACGCGAAGCTGCTCTGTCCCTCGACGGCTGTCCATCTAATTTGGCGGCCTCTGGGTTGGGGCGTAGGTCGTCGGCTGGATCAGGCATGAAGACGGGCAATAAGTGAAAATCAGGGTTACCCTTCTCCCCCACCGCGTAGAGATTTGTAAGCTTTACTGGGCGCCGCTCCTCGATAATTGCGACGGTCCTGCCACGAACAGTTTGAATCCACTCTGCGAACTCCTCTGCATTTGAGACTGTTGCAGAGAGGGCAACGATCTTCACATGCGAAGGGAGGTGGATGAGCACTTCCTCCCAGACGGCCCCTCTGAAACGATCCTGTAGGTAATGGACCTCATCGAGCACGACAAACTCGAGTGCGTTAAGCACATCTGAGCCGGCGTAGATCATGTTCCTCAACACTTCTGTAGTCATCACGACCACCGATGCATCGCCACGAACGGAGTTGTCGCCCGTAAGCAGACCTACTTGGACATCTCCATGAGCCTCAACCAAATCTCCATATTTCTGATTTGAGAGCGCCTTGAGAGGGGTCGTGTAGAAAGTCTTTGTTCCTCGACTAATAGCGCAAGCAGCGGCGTACTCGGCTATGAGAGTCTTTCCTGACCCAGTGGGTGCTGCTACAAGGACCGAGTCTCCTGCGTCTATCGCGTCGAGAGCGCGCCGCTGAAAATCATCGAGAGGAAACTCGAGGTTTGATTCGAATGCAACGCGATGTGACTCCAGGGTCACGGTGCCAGCGTCGTAGATGTAGTTGTTTGAAGCGCGGTTGGGCCCGTTATGCCGGAGGCACCAGTTTCACCAGTTGCACCTCTAGCAGCAGTACTAGTGGTGGGAAAGGACGAGGTGCTTGGCAGCGGAGCAGCACTCGGGGTGCGCGGGCGAACTGCAAAAATCAACAATGCTGTTGCGAGCACCACTCCGGTCCCCACTAGGACTGCGACTCGAAGTTGTTTCTTCTCCTCGGCGGTCTTAGGCCTTGCATTGTGCTTGTCTCTCATCGTTTCATCAACTTTCCAATAACTATAGAAACTTCATAAAAAATGTACATAGGTACAGCCATGAAGAACAACGAGTAGGGGTCTTGGCTTGGCGTAATGATGGCAGCGAAGAGGGTAATAAGGACAATCGCCCACCTTCTCCATTTTATAAGTTGAGAAGTGTGAAGAACTTTGGCCAAAAGAAGAAAGACCAATACGACTGGAAACTCAAACGCGACGCCAAAGGCCACGATCATTAACGCGACCAGAGTGATGTACGACTCGCCCGTCAGGAGTGGAGTTAGCTCGGAGCCGCCTACCCCCAGTAGAAATGTCAGCGCAGGCTTCAGGGTTAGGAAGGCGACAAGCCCTCCGAAGATGAAGAGAATTATCGCAGAGAGAATAAATGGAATTGCGTACCGCTTTTCGCGCGGATTGAGGCCTGGTGTTATGAATCTCCAAATTTGAAACAACCAGATAGGCATCGAGATAACAATTCCGCCGTATGTAGCGATCTTTAGTCGCAGAATAAACGCATCAGCCGGGCCGGTAAATATCAGGGTTGAGTTCTTCCTGCCGATTGCTTCGGCGTAGAAGCGTGCCAAGAATGAGATGATCTGGGGCGTAAAGAAGAAGCAGACAGTGGCGCCGATCACGATCGCTATCGCACAGATGAATATTCGTCTGCGGAGCTCGGTCAGATGCTCGAGCACCGTCATCTGCCCTGAGTTCTTTGCGCTCTCACTCGCGTTCGATTTTGCTTTAGATCTGAGCCCAAGTCGTATAGCCATCAACCAGCCGCCGGAGGTCGGTACTTCGATGGTGCTTGCCCAGTGCTAGGCGCAACTGAGCCCGATTGTGATTCGTTGTGATCAAGGTGTTTGCTAATTCGAAGCTCAGAATTAGTCACCGAGTCGGATAAGGGTTGATTGGCTTTAGGGATGTCTTCTTCAAGCTTCACGGAGTCATTGAGGTTGTTGACGTTATTGACGTCATCGATTTTCTTCTCCTGAGCCCCACCAACGCGCGAAACGAAATCAGTTAGACCACCAAATGGGTCCTCGGGGTCGTCGGAGTGGAGGACCTGATGAAGTTCTTGGCTCACCTGCTCTTGAAGTTTCTTAACCTCTCGCAGTCCGCGCCCAACTTGTCGCCCTACCTCGGGTAGTCGCTTAGGCCCAAATACAAGCAGAGCAATTAGGACAACAACGACTATCTCAAGTGGTCCTAGTTGGGGAATCATTGGTTCCTTTAACGCCCGAGCGGCCCCACTTATCGGGGATAACCAACTCTGAGCCTACCGCCCGAGGCTTGGGGCGTTGATCCGTTGAGAGGATCTACCCTGCTCAAGGCGCCTAGCAGCCTCAAAGGAGTCTCTGCGTAGAGAAAGAACTGCAGGGTCTAGAGCCCCACGAAACTCTGCAAACGCATCGATAGTCGGCCAGACCTCGGCACGTGCTCTTCGAAGAACTGATACGAGGGCAGATGTCCCAAGAGTGATCACGAGAAAAAGGAGTGCCATTAGTCCAAGCATGATCTAAGCGACCCTACTGCGATGGTGCGCTGCGCACCATCTCGATTAGGTCCCCGAACCAGTGGTTGGTCTCAAGGAGTTCATGGAAGGTAAGGAGGTCATCAGTAGAGAGCTGCGGTCCACGGAAATGTGGCTCGCTGAGCTCTGCTGGAAGGCTCCATACCTGCAGCTCAACCCCACTAGAGGTAAGCAGATCAATAATGCGGCGGCTCGCATCCTTTGTAACCACCACTGAACAACTCGGGCAGTCAAACATGTACGAGCCCTGGTCGTCATTGCTGCAGAGCCTCACTGTGAGGTCTGTCACCTTCAGTTGTACGTCCCCACACTCGGGGCAGTTAGCGCGGATTGTTGTCATTTCGGATCTCCCTCTATTAGGTACAAGGGGGTCATCGGCCCTACTCGCGAGAACCTTTAGGGGAAATATGTGCCCAAAGCGCCCTTTAAGCATGGGCCCTAATACCCGGGCAATTTCAAGCGGGTGCTCTACGTAGAGTGGTACCTACTTGGAGTCAGTGGGCAATCAGCGCTCTTGACCCCAAACGTGTAACGATTCACCGCGTGACCACCCGAGAGCCCCCGATCGCCTTTGCCCATCGTGGGGCTAGAACCCTTGAACCTGAGAACACAATTCCGGCGTTCCAAAAAGCTCTAGAACAAGGAGCTACCGGATTAGAGAGCGATGCATGGGTCTCCTCAGACGGTGAAGTCGTCCTTGTGCATGACGGTGTCCTGAGAGCTGGATTGCGGAGAATCAAAGTGGGCGATACCACCGCAGCGGAACTAGGAAAATATGGGGTGCCGACGCTCCGGGGGCTCTACGAAGAATGCGGCTCAAGTTTTGAATTGTCGATCGATATCAAGGACCGGGCCGCAGCCTCGATGATGATCGGGATTGCCTCCAACTTTGGGGTGGAGTCACGACTCTGGCTCTGCTCTTCTAACCGTGATTTTCTTGCAACTTTGCGGGAGCAATCAACGAACGTTCGCTTGGTCCACTCCCCCGGTCGCGGCAACATCGTGCCCGCCACACTTGAGCGCCTAGCGGCTGATTTATCCGAGAGAAGTCTCGACGCTTTGAACCTGCACCACTCTGACTGGAGTAAAGGCGTGGTCTCTCTAGTGCATCGATTCGAACTCTCGGCATTTGCATGGGACACCCAAGAGATTCGCCACCTCAACGCTGCATTCAACATGGGAGTCGATGGCGTCTACTGCGACCGCACTGATCGAATGATGAGAACTCTTAACGAGTGGCAGAGCCGCTAAATATTGCAGTGCTAAATCTCTAGAGGAGATTCAAGCGATTAAGCGGCCAAATGCGCACGAATACTCGCCCTACGAATGTCTTTCCTTCGATTGGGCCAAAGTATGTCGAGTCTTTGGAGAACGGGCGATTATCTCCAAGCATGAAGTAAGACTTGGGGGGTACCTTCACTGGCCCGAACGTTCGCGATTGAAGACCAGCGGGCAGGAAGGGCTCCTCAATTACGGTGCCGTTGATGAGAATGTGGCCGTCTCTTCCTTCGATGGTCTCGCCTGGGAGTCCAACGACGCGCTTAACAAGATCCTTAATGAGATCGGTCTCGGTGCCTTTAGGCGCAAGGAATACGACGATGTCGAATCTGTTGGGCTCGTGCGCCTTATAACTCAACTTGTTGACTAGTACGCGATCCCCACGTATGAGAGTTGGAACCATTGAGTCGGATGGAATATAGAAAGCTTGGAAGAGAAACGTCTTGACTATGAAAGCAACAAGTAAGGCGGCCCCGACTAAGACAATCCACTCGAGCACTGTACGGAGCGGGCTACTTCCTTGCTCTGTCTGGGCATCCGTTGCTGTGGCTACTCCAGCGCTTTTTGATGTGACCGGGTTACCGCTCGAGACTGAATCTGAGATTGATCCGGGGTCTTCATTGCTAGCGCTCGGCTTATTCATCCGTGGCAGCATCGCACATCTTTGGCCCCAATGAGAATCACGGGGATTGATTCATAACAAATATTAGGAATATCCCGCAAGGACGCGTCTAGCGACGAGAGCACCCGCATTGATCCACTCAGGAGGACTAATGATCTCCGTGCCTGGGCCTAGAAGCAGGACGAGTCTCTCAATCCAAGACCGCTCTGATACGTGCAATGTGGCGGTAACCCAATCGCCTTGCAGCGTGACCTCTGAGAATGGAAGGTCATATAGAACGCCTGCAGTCGAGGCAGGGGCCTTGAGAGTGACAACCGTTGCGGCCTCGTCTGGGCTGTATAGCTGATCCGGGACTTGAATTCCACTAGGTGCGAACTTGCCGCCGGACTCCTGCAATTTGCGAATTCGGTCAACGCGGAAAAGGCGTCGATCTTTGCGAAGATGGCAGTAAGCATCGGTGTACCAGTTTCCGAGCGCAAAGAATGGAGGGGAAGGATCGATCTCTCTCTCGGTGCGCTCTGCGCGTCCCGAACTCCAGTACTCAATATCTACCGATCGACCAGCGCTTGCCGCGTCTCGAACTCCATCCAAGGCGTATGGCTCGGAGAGTTCGACTGCAACCTCTACGCCGACAGCGTCGAGAGCTCTGCGCAGTTTGGTGGCAGCGCTGGCAAGTGGCCCATCAGATTCAACCCCCTTCACTGCGAGTATCGCCGTTGCAGCGGCAAGGATCGCAACCCCTTCACCTTGAGAGAGCTTGAACTGCCGGTCGAATACAGGAGCTAGAAAAAGATCAACCGTATCTCCGTCGTAGATCACGTTGACATAATTTCCAGGGGTGTACGGAGGGGTTCCGACCATAAGAATTAGATCAAGGTCACGTTCTAGTTGAGCCGGTGCTACTCCGAAACGCTCACAGACCTCAACTTTCGAGATGCCTGAATGACCCGCAAGCCAAGGAATCATTGCGAGGATGCGAAGCATTTGAATCTCAGCAACGCTCATGCTCATTGAGATACCTCGGCTATCGAGGTAAGCCACGAGATCATGGAGTCTCGAACCTCTTGAGGAGAGATGATCACCGCGTGCTCGAGCATCCCTAGAACCACACTCTGAATCCCGGCAATATTTGTTGCCCAAACCTCAAGATCAACATGCCCATCTGGCCCTGGAGTGGAGCTGATGTCACTCCCAAGGCGCTGAATCAGAGCATCGGCGTGATCCGATGCGACTCGTACGGTAACCAATACCGGTTTGTCGCGACCGAACTGCCAAGGCTGATTCGCTATATGTTCCTCCGCCTTGAAGCCGTCTGGCGGATTCGTCAATGCCCGTTCGGACGTGGAGGATAAATCCTGTATGCGATCTGAGCGGAAGGTTCTTATCCCCTCTTCAGGAGAGGAAGATGGTTCTTGCTCCCGATCTTCTTCTTTGCCAACTACATACCAGTGACCAAACTTGGAGGAGATTCCCCATGGAGAGACGCGACGCTCTCTACCAAGGTATAAAAACTCAATAGCCTCTCTGCGACGTAGCGCCGAGAAGATCGTACCCATGTTTTGATCGAGCGGAATTTGGAGTAGCGGACTCACCCCATCGATGGCGTGCTCCCCAATCTTCTGTAATCCAGCAAGCGCTGCAGCATCTCCAAGTCCGACAGCCGAGACGGCTATTCGCAGCGCCGCTCGCTCGTCCTCATCGAGCCCAAGGTCGCGCAAATAAAAATCCTCAGGGGCTACGCGGTATCGAGCTTTATCACCATCGAGACTCTGAATAATCTCGATACCGATAGAGCGCAGAGCCGCTTTATCACGTTCGAATGCTCGACGCAGAGACTCCCCAGTAGCTGTGTATCCAAGCGAGGACTCCGCTCCAATCTCCTCGAGAGTGGCTCCCCCACGGGATTCAACTAAGAGGGCCAAGAGATTCAAGAGGCGTTCAGCGCGCTGTGGGGTTGCAGTCATTCTACGAATTCTAGGACTCTGTGCGAAACATTGTTGCTGCGTAAGCACCTGCGGATGCTGCGGCTTGAAACAGAATCGGGTCCGCACTTGCGGGCCTCCCCATGGACCCAACGATTAGGTCGTTTGCTTCGAAGGCCGCCAAAATGTCGGGCGCAGAGGCGCTGACAATATTGTGTCGCTGATCGATCCCTGAAGCATGCAGGTCAGCTCGGATCTTGGACTCTTCCTCGCCACCGACTGTCGGAACAACTACATGGACCCCATCTCCCCCGAGGGTGCTGAGGGAGTTAAGGGTGTGGTGGGAGACACCTTGGTGGCGAACGCGCTCATCTGCAAACGAGACGCGTAACGCAGCGACAGGCACTCCACCTAGAGAGCGAGTGGTATCTAGCCAAGTAACTCCCTCGACGCCGGTGTGTCCGAATTTGCTACCAGTACCGACAATGCCTGGGCCCATCGCAACAACAGCAACATCGCACTCTCCGGCAATCTTCGCAGCAAGGAGGGCCGCGGGAGGCGAGACAGCCTCCAAGTCGCCGCCAAATGCGTGGCCAGATGTGACCGTCACATCAATCAAATTCTTATCCCTCAGAGACGCGACCAAATCGGAGAATGCAATCGGTAGCGCTGCGCCATCAGTCATAACGTAAGCGATTCGCGCATCTGGACTCACGCTCTTGATTCCTAGAATGGCGGCTGGAAGTTGGCTGTGTAGGGGAACGTAGACGACAGGCATACCATCGATCTCGCTGGCACTGATCAACTCGGGATGGCGCTCCTCTGCGCTACCTGCATCGACCTGAAGGCTTGTATATCTAAGCTTCATGATGTGCCCGGGCCCAAGGTTGCTCCACTCTTCTCGATCGAGATTCCAGTGGACGACATGCCAGCCGCCTGTACCCAGGCCAAGATCGACAGCGGTTGTGTTGACTACGACATTGGAACCTACGGAGACCTCACCGGTAAGTTGAGTCAACACGAATGCATTCTCAATTTCCGTGCCTAGATGCACCGAGACGCGCTGAAGCCCCTCTCTCTCCTCGAGTATCGAGGCGACTCGCCCCGTTTTGAAGGTAGGCATCAGAGTGACGCGATCAGTTTCTCAACGCGTTCATCATGCGCTTTGAACGGATCCTTGCAGAGCACTGTTCTCTGCGCCTGGTCATTCAACTTTAAATGTACCCAATCGACTGTGTAGTCGCGATTCTTCTCTTTGGCACGTTTGATGAATGCTCCTCGAAGATTCGCTCGTGTTGTAGCGGGTGGTGTTGTCATCGCCTTATTGATTTCTTCGTCCGAGGTAATGCGATCAACTTGATCGCGATTCTGCATCAAATAGAAAGGCGATCTAGCGCGCGTCACGTCGTGATATGCAAGGTCTAAGAAGGAGACGCGTGGATTAGTGAGTTCAATGTCATGACGTTTTCTGTAGGCCTCAACAAGGTGATACTTAATCACCCAGTCAATCTCGCGCGACAACTTAAGTGGGTCAGCGGCTAGATGAGTCATGCAGTGCTGCCACATCTCTAAGGCTTGAGCCTCTAATGGATTCAATTCGTGGCGCGCTGCGAACTTAAGTGCCCGTTCTAAGTACTCGCTTTGGATCTCCACAGCTGAGAGTTCGCGCCCATTGGCTAGGCGTACCTTGCGAGTACACGTAATGTCATGACTAATCTCGCGTATCGCTCGTATGGGGTTCTCTAGAGTCATATCTCGCCAAGGCGAGGGATCTTCCTCAAGCATTCGTAGGACGATTGAGCAGGTTCCAAGCTTTAGGAAGCTCGTATATTCGCTCATGTTGGAGTCTCCAACAATTACATGTAAGCGACGGTATTTCTCGGCATCGGCGTGGGGTTCGTCACGCGTATTAATTATTGGCCTAGACCGTGTCGTGGCGCTAGATACCCCTTCCCATACATGCTCAGATCGTTGACTGATGCAGAACATGGCACCACGCGGACTCTGCAGAACTTTGCCTGCGCCGGCATAAATCTGACGGGAGACTAGAAACGGAATTAGCACGTCGGTAAAACGCGAGAGTTCACCTTCTCGAGGTATCAGATAATTTTCGTGGCATCCATAGGAATTGCCAGCAGAGTCTGTGTTGTTTTTGAAGAGGAACACATCTCCTCGTATTCCTTCTTCGTTCAACCTAGCTTCGGCGCTCTCAACAAGGCTCTCGAGGATTCTCTCCCCTGCCTTGTCGTGAGCAATGACATCAAGCAACGAATCGCACTCCGGAGTTGCATACTCGGGGTGGCTACCAACATCTAAGTAAAGACGAGCACCATTCTCTAGGAAGACATTGCTCGATCGCCCCCAAGAAACAACTTTTCGAAATAGGTAGCGAGCAACTTCGTCTGGACTTAGGCGGCGCTGTCCTCTAAGGGTGCAGGTAACTCCGTATTCATTCTCAATGCCGAAGATTCGTTTATCCATTAATCAGCTGACCTCTTAATGATGATTCTCGTTGGCTTAAGTTGTGGAATGAAGATCAAGAAAGTAAGCCGAGGAGTTCGTCTCCGGTAATTCTTCTGAATGCTCTACGAGCACGGCCTCGCTCTAAGGCAGCTACTTCAAGCTGGTCTGCCCCGAGAGTGACGCCCTCTTCAGCAAGAGACCTAGCGCCGATTTGAATCGCCTCAGCTAGTGAGAGGCCAGGCTTAAAGGCGTTCTCGAGGAAGTCGCTAATTCTCTCGGCGTCACCACCCAATACTGTGTAATCAGATTCGTCCATCAAGGTTCCGTCGTAGAGGACGTGGAATAGCTCGTTTGGCTCCTCTGGGGTCGAGCCAACCTGCGCGACGAGTATCTCAACCTCGTAAGGCTTCATCTCGTTTGTAAATACCTGGCCAAGGGTCTGCGCATACGCATTGGCCAAGGAGTTGGCGTTTACATCTTCGCGAGAATATTGAAATCCCTTCATATCGGCGAGCCTGACTCCACCGATCTTGAGCATCTGGAATTCGTTATATTTTCCGACCCCGGCGAACGCAATTCGGTCGTATACCTCTGAGATTTTGTAGAGAGTCCGGCTCGGGTTATGGGCAACCATTACGACGCCCTCGTTGCATTCGAGCGCTACGAGACTGCGACCACGGGCGATTCCTTTTCGCGCATAATCTGCACGGTCCTTCATTACCTGCTCAGGCGAGACATAGAAGGGCATGCTCATGCTGCGCCTCCACGCTCGGGGCCGTCTAATAGAAGCTGCGATCTCGCCGCTACGTCGGCCTCGTCGAGAAACTTAAAACCATCCTGGTTAATGACTGCTACCAAAGGATAAATTCCGCGAACGAGATCTGGGCCACCTGTTGCCGTATCTTCGTCGGCAGCTGCAAACAGGGAGCGAATCGAGATCGATATTGCATCGTCTGCGCTCATCCCCTCTCTCCAAGCGGATTTGATCCAGTTTCGAGCATGTACGGCACCAGATCCATTTGCCGAGAAATCAGCCTCTTCGTACTTGCCACCAACTGCATCGTAAGAAAAAACTCGTCCGCGGTCTCGACGATGGTCGAAGCCGGCGAATAGCGGAACTACGACCAGCCCTTGCATTGCTGCCGGCAGGTTTGCTCGAACCATCTGCGATAGTTGGTTGGCTTTACCCTCAAGCGAGAGGGAGGCTCCCTCGATCTTCTCGTAGTGCTCAAGTTGCACCTGGAACAGGCGGACCATTTCAATCGCAAGGCCTGCGGTTCCGGCTATCGCAACACCTGAGTATTCGTCGGCTGCAAATAGCTTCTCGATTCGGCGATTAGCGATCGAGTTACCTGATGTGGCCCTTCTGTCACCTGCCATGACAACTCCGCCTTCGCATCGAATCGCTAAAACGGTAGTTCCATGCGCTAGCTCGAACGGCAGGGAATGCCCAGCAATTGCTGGCGGCATCTGTAGCGAGTCGGGTGAGACCCGCCGGAGCAGATTCAGGAATGATGGGCCTGGATCAGCCCCATCGGAGAAAATAGGGAGCAGCGGAGTTTCGTTCATTTCCACAGCCTACGCGCCGTCAGGCAGTGAAGCTTGCGCTACTCCCCACCCTTTTGGATATAAGACTTAACAAATTCCTCTGCATTTGTCTCCAGCACAGAGTCAATCTCATCTAGGAGTTCGTCTAACTCCCCTTTGATCTTCTCCCCCTGAGCCGTCGGGACGCTTCTCTCCGTCGACTCCTGCTCCTGTCGCTTCTGAGGAGTCTTGTGAATCTGTTCACGCTCTGGCATTAGTTACTCCTTTCGGTCTTAGGTAATGATTAAGGGAGAGGACTTCCCAGTCTCTCAATTAGGTCCAACGGAGTATCGCATGTGTTGAGTAACGCCTCGACATGATTTCTTGTTCCCTTTAGCGGATCCATCATCGGGACTCTCTGGAGAGATCCAGCGCCCACATCGAAGACGATGCTGTCCCAGTTTGCAGCAATAATCGATTTGGGCCATCTGCGCAGGCACTCGCCCCGGAAGTATGCACGCGTATCGTCAGGGGGCCTAGAGATTGCTAGCTCGACCTCCTCCTCTGATAAGAGCCTCTCTACTTTGCCGGCTTGAACAAGGCGTTCGTAGAGGGATCTTTTGGGGCGAACATCGTGGTACTGAAGGTCAATTAGGGCCAGCTTTGGGTCGCTCCAACTGAGTCCGTCTCTGTCTTTGAACTGCTCTAGAAGGCAGAATTTTGTGACCCAATCCAATCTCCCGTCAAGGCTCAGAGGGTCGCCCTGTAGATCCGTTAAGACCTCCTCCCATCTCCTCAAAACTTCTTCTCCGACAATTGCGCCTCCGCAGTGCTCGAGCCCAGTGCGCTCTGCATATATTTTGGCGCTTGCCAAGAACTGCCATTGGATATCAATTGGCGTTGCGCTCCCTCCACTACGAAGTTCGAGTGGAGAAGCGCAGGTCAGATCTCTAGAGACACTCCTCAGAGCTCGTACCGGCTCGTAAATAGAGAGGTCACTCTCGAGAGCGTTGTCCTCGATCATCGCTAGAACTATCGCAGTGGTCCCGACCTTTAAGAATGTGGACAGCTCGCAGAGGTTGGCGTCCCCAACGATCACATGGAGGCGGCGATACTGACTCGACATTGCATGAGGTTCATCGCGCGTATTTACAATCGGCCGCCGAATAGTTGTCTCTAGCCCTACCTCTTCTTCAAAGAAATCAGAGCGTGCACTTATCTGGAAATCAACAGGATCACGGCCATGCTCTGCGCCAACCTTTCCAGCGCCGGTGAAAATCTGCCTCGTAACAAACCAGGGCAATAGCGTTTTAACGATGTCGCCGAACGCGCAATTCCGATCCATTAGGTAGTTCTCATGGCAGCCATAAGAATTGCCTTTGCCGTCAGAGTTGTTCTTATAGGTCACGATTTCACCCTCTGAACCGAGGGTGACTCCCGCCAACTCCATTGACGCAGCGATAATGCGCTCCCCTGCTTTATCTGCACGCAGGACGCTCATAGCGTCGGTGCACTCGGGGGTCGAGTATTCAGGATGGGCGTGGTCTACGTAATACCTAGCACCGTTTGTGAGCACAGCATTGACGAGATGCGTCTCTACCTCAGGGGGGTTAGATGCATCTCGAGTGAAACCGCGCGCATCTCGCGCTGGAGTTTCGTCCTCGAAATCCCAGCCAACTTTCTTGTCGTCAACGTAGGCGTTGATGAGCAGAGATGAGGCAATTACAGGGTTGTCTTCGCCCCCTCCGCGCCGACTGACTCCGTACTCTGTCTCAATGCCACAGACTTTAGGAACGGCCAAATCTCTCCACCCCCCGAAGCAGCGATGGGTTCAAGCTGATCAGAGGTATTGACCAGTCGCTACTCGGTCGATCTGTCGACCGCCCTCGGCATCTGTGCCCTTAGTTAGGAGGGTCCGGACATAGACAATTCGCTCGCCTTTTTTGCCGGAGATCTTGGCCCAGTCATCTGGGTTAGTTGTATTCGGCAGGTCTTCATGCTCACGGAATTCTTGGCGAATGGAATCAACAAGATCCTGTGTGCCGATACCAGGTTCTCCGCCATCAATCTGTCTCTTGATTGATAGCTTTTTCGCACGACGGACAATGTTCTCAATCATGGCGCCAGATGAGAAGTCCTTAAAATAAAGGAGCTCCTTGTCGCCATTTTGGTAAGTAACCTCTAGAAAACGGTTCTCATCATCTACTGAGTACATTGTCTCGACTGCACGATTAATCATCGTGTCGATGCATAGTTTTCGGTCGTTCTTCGCCCGCTTCAACTCTTCTGCAGACAACGGAAGGGCAGGAGTTAGGTACTGCAGAAAAATCTGTTTCGCTGACTGCTCGTTCGGGCGTTCGATCTTAATTTTGACGTCGAGGCGCCCGGGCCGCAGAATTGCAGGGTCAATGAGGTCCTCTCTGTTTGAGGCTCCGATCACGATTACGTTCCGTAGGCTCTCTACACCGTCGATTTCTGCGAGGAGTTGCGGAACGATTGTGGACTCAATGTCGGATGAAATTCCAGTACCGCGAGTTCGGAAGAGGGAGTCCATTTCGTCGAAGAACACGATTACAGGTACCCCTTCCTCAGACTTCTCGCGTGCTCTCTCGAAAATCAGTCGAATTTGGCGCTCTGTCTCACCGACATACTTATTGAGCAGTTCCGGTCCCTTGACGTTGAGAAAATACGACCGCGTGGATTCGTTGCCTGTCTTCTCGGCTACTCGCTTTGCGAGCGAATTGGCTACTGCCTTTGCAATTAGCGTCTTGCCACAGCCCGGAGGGCCATAAAGGAGAATGCCTTTAGGGGCCTGCAACTCGTGCTCTGCGAAGAGATCGGCGTAGAGATATGGAAGCTCCACTGCGTCTTTGATCATCTCTATCTGCGAATCAAGGCCGCCGACATCGTCATAGGTGACATCTGGAACTTCTTCTAGGACCAGTTCCTCAACCTCTGGGCGCGGAATTCGCTCGACGAGAAGCCCGGATCTGCCCTCCATGAGGATGTGTTCGCCAGCCCGAATTTTGATACCGATTAGCTCCTCCGCAAGTTCGCAGACGCGCTCTTCGTCGGCTCTCCCAACGATTAGTGCCCTGCGCCCATCTGCGAGCAGCTCCTTGAAGATAACAACCTCTCCCTGGGTCTCAGGGCCGCGTGCGAGCACAACGCTCAAAGATTCATTCAGTACGATTTCTTGTCCTCTACGTAGTTCCACGGACTCGAGCTCTGGGTGAAGAGCGACGCGCATCTTGCGACCCGCGCTAAAAATATCGACTGTTCCATCTTCGTTCTTCCCTAGATACGTGCCATACGCAGAGGGAGGCATGGTTAGCTTCTCGACCTCTTCGCGTAACGCTGCGATGTGCTCGCGAGCTTCTCGAAGTGTCGCAGAGAGCCTTTCATTGTGAGAGACCGCCTGCGTTAACTGCCCCTTGGTCTCGAGCATGCGCTCCTCTAGCGTCCTCACCCGTGCTGGGGCCTCAAGGAGTCTGCGCGTTAAGACAGCGGCCTCCTCTTCGAGGTGCTTAATCTCTGCCCGAAGCTCCTCGACCTGTGATGCGTATTCGGAGAGGCGCCGTTCGTGCTCGGTAGCCACGTTTCACTCCAGATCTCGATGGTCAGTTATTCATTATGAGGGTCCCACCGGTCTCCCGGGGGTGTCACATATGTCACCCTAGCCACGATACGGAGCCACAATGCCGTATGCACCGCTATTCTGCGTCTACGATTATCGGGTAGGTAAGTCCCAAAACTATGTCGAACCGGGTGCTAGCCCGGAGAATGATCGAAGGAGCAAAAATGAAGGTGTGGATTGACCAAGACCTGTGCACCGGAGATGGCCTCTGCGAAGAGATTGCCCCTGCAGTCTTTGCACTACTTGACGATGGTTTGGCATACGTCAAAGAGGGCGACAAGATTTTCAATGAGCCTGGAGGCGCCGAAGGGCTTGCCAATGTTCCAGATGCCATGCTTGAGGCTGTAATTGAGTCTGCTGACGAGTGCCCTGGTGAGTGCATCTTCATCGAGTAAATCTCGAGCACGAATTATTTAATCTCTCAGTTGGAGGGGGCCTTTTTGAGGTCCCCTCCATCCATTTCTCCAGCCATTTCTGGCATCGATTCGTTAATTTGTAGCTATTTTAGCTCCGCATCAGATAGGTCTACCTGCCTTAAACGCCTCAATCGCTGCCTGTCGGCGTGGCTTGTGCATCAGCGGATGAGATTTCGCATATTTTGATGCTGGTAGCATCTAAGGGTCAGCGCTCAACTTGTTATCAAGTTGTGCTCGCAATTGGTTCTGTTATTGGTTCTGTTATTGGCTCTGTTATTGGCTCTATCTATTGGCGTACTGGAGGTGAGGCTCGTGAAATCTGGTGAACCCCCGAGTACCTATCCCCGTGCCTCCTCAAGTAGGCCCTCTCTTTAGAGGCGTCAAATTTCAGGTGCGGTATTTAATTAGCCACCCGTAGCCGCCGATTCTGGCCGCCGAACTGGGAGCCCCGCATGGCCCTACGCCCATCGTTTCGAGCTAATGGCGCTATTAAGCGCCGTCAGGAACGAAGAACAAAACGGATTCTCGCTAACCGCACCGTCGCAGAGGCGCTTGTCTCTGTCGCAGGTCTGGTTGGACGCGCCGTAACGACAATCGGCGATGTCGAGGTTGGGCGCATCTCCGATGTGGTGGTTCGCTGGTCTGGAGATGGGTACCCACCGGTTACAGGACTTGTAGTGAAGGTTGGCCGCAGACGAGCTTATGTTCCTATTGAGCAGGTCCTTTCAGTAACCCATGACGGAGCACGCCTTAAATCAGCGAGAATGGATCTTCGAGATTTCAATCGTAGAGACGACGAAGTCTCACTGAGCGCTGATGTAGTTGATCACCAACTTGTAGATATCGATGGGGTCCGAGTTGTGCGCGCATCTGACCTTTATTTGGCCTTGGTCGGCGAAGAAATACGACTCGTTGGTGTGGATGTTGGGTTCGCTACGCTCCTTCGGCGACTCGGCCCCGCAAATCGTCGAACACGCCCAACCCCCGATCGAGTCATCGACTGGGCAGCGGTGCAGCCATTTGGAACGGGTGACGGACCTATGCGCCTTGCATCGCCCAACCAAGCGTTAAAGCGACTGCGCCCTGCGGAACTCGCAGACCTACTAGAGGAGCTCGGTCGCGACGAAAGGCAAGAGCTCCTCCGCGCCCTAGATCCTGAAGCTGCCGCCGATGCTCTCGAGGAGATGGAGCCGGGCGAACTTCGCGAACTCTTGCGCGAGATGACACCGGAGGACGCAGCAGCGCTCTTGATCGAGATGGAGCCCGACGAGGCGGTCGATGCACTTAGAGAATTTGAGGATGAAGAAGTTGACGCATTGATTGCTGTGATGCCGCGAGAGAACGCTGCTCTGCTTGCACAGCTGCTCGGCTATGACGAAGAATCTGCCGGTGGAGTAATGACCACAAACCTGATACTCGTGCGCCCAGATATGACGGTCGGAGAGGTCCGCCGCATTCTTCGGTCTGAGGCGGAGCACCAGGCTGATGTCGATGCCGTCATCATCGTCGACGCAGATGGCCGCCTAATTCATGACATTGGATTGTTTGAGCTTCTAGTCGCAGCGAAAGAGGACTCGGTCGGCTCGCTAGATGGAGGACCAGAACCGGTTACCGTCTCGCCTGAGACATCGGTGGCTCTAGTTGTAGAGCAATTTATTGAGTCTCGTGGATCCTCCGTTGTTGTTGTGGACTCCGAGAACCGTCCTATAGGACGAATCCTCGCAGATGATCTTGTCGATGCGCTTGTACCCGAGCGAGGCAAACTGCGCTTTCCAAGGTTCTTGGTCGGCTGATGAAGAACGCAACCGCTAATAAGCCGCGACGTCTGGGCCGGTGGGGCCGCCCCGCTGCAATTTTTGCAATTCTTGGCCCTGGGCTCATAGCGGCCAATGCTGGTAATGACTCGGGAGGAATCGCCACCTACTCGTCCGCTGGTGCGCAGTTTGCCTATAAGCCATTATTTCTGGCCGTAGTAATCACGCTAATGCTCATCGTTGTTCAAGAGATGGCCGCTCGTGTTGGCACTTTCGGAGGCGGTGGCATCATGGCTCTAGTTCGGGAGCAATTCAGTCTCCGAATTGGTGCATTCGCCGTCTTCTGTATCTTGGTCGCGAACCTCGGTCTTGTTGTCTCTGAGTTTGCAGGGATCGGTGCCGCTCTTGAACTATTCGGTGTCAGTCGTTACATATCAGTGCCGATTTCAGCGCTTATCTTGATTGGTGTTGTTGTATTCGGGTCCTATCGTTGGGCTGAGCGAATTTTCCTAACATTCGCGCTCGCATTTCTCGCGTATCCGTTCGCAATGATTCTCTCGCACCCGAATTGGAGCGAGGTTGTATCGAATGCAGTCATTCCACATTTTGTTGGGAGCAAAGCGTTCTTGCTAATGGCTGTTGCACTAGTTGGCACAACCATCACGCCGTATATGCAGCTCTATCAAGCAGCTGCTGTTGCCGATAGCGGTGCAGGTCCAGAGGATTACCCTCGTGTACGCACCGACGCTGTCGGCGGAGCAATCATCGCTGGCCTCATATTTATCTGCATTTTGATAGCAACAGCTGCAACCATTGGCGGCACCGGACCTCTGCATTCAGCGGCTCAGGCCGCAAAGGCTCTTGAACCTGTTGCAGGGGCTGGGGCCGAGGTGCTATTTGGTATCGGGCTCCTAGGTGCCTCAGCATTAGCAGCAGCGGTTGTTCCACTCTCGACGGCGTATGGACTCGCAGAGGCTGTTGGCGCCGAGCGCTCAGTCTCGAGGCGTTTCTCAGAGGCGCCGTTGTTTCTTGGGCTATTTGCAGCGCAGGTAGTAATCGGCGCGTTGGTCGCTCTAATTCCGGTGAACCTCTTCGCGTTGCTAATTGGAATGCAAATATTGAACGGACTAATTACGCCGATCATTCTTGGTTTCCTCTACGTATTATCTAATCGTCGATCTGTTGTAGGCGACGCAATTAGTTCGCCTATGAACAAAGCTATCTCTCTGCTTTGTGTCGGGGTTGTTTCGACGCTAGCTGTAGTCGTAGTTGGTGTGACCGTCGGTGGATGGTTCGGGATCGTATAGCGACTGTCGCTAGTTCTTGAGGCATTTTCCAGTACTTACGGTGCCGGGACTTACCGTTTTAAGCACCTCACGAATTTCACTTGGATCGAGTGCATAACTCGTATGTGGCAGTTGCGGGTCTACAGCAAATGACAACCCTACGAATTGACCAGATTGTGAAATCACTGGTCCACCGGAATCTCCAGGAACGAGGTCGGCTGCCAGAATTAAGACCTTCCTAGACCAGTTACCTTTCCCGTATAGGTCAGCACCAGTTGCCTTAATCTGATCGACTATGCGACCACCCTCGACCCTAAGTTCACGCCCGCCTGGATACCCGAATATGGCCACCGTTGATTTTGTTATGGGTGTTGAGATATGCAATGGCTTGATATTCAAATTCTTAATACGCAGCACTGCGATGTCGCGCCTAGGGTCAAACGCCACGACATCGGCCCTGCGCCGGAACTCCCCATTGCTAACAGAGGTTGTTGCGCTCTCCCCTGCAATTACGTGAGCATTTGTCACCACAAGATTCTTGGCGATGACTACCCCCGTACCGTCTTGAATCAACGTGCATGCACGGCCCTCCACTCGCAACGTTGCTGCTGAAACATCATCAACGACAGATTGACTTAGCGTTGGTGCCTTCGGTGGGTTGACGCCCTGCGCTGCGCCTTGCTCAGCATTTGGAGGACCGTTTGGAGTTGCTAGCTCATTGTCCTTCGCTTGGCGGAAGGTCTCGGCAGCCTCAGAGATTGCCGAAGGAATGCGCGGACCGTGCTCTTCAAGCATTTTTAGAATCCCCGATTCCTTTGAAATCTCCACAGGCCAATAACGCGTGGCTGTTACAACTGGCGTCAAAGACCAGGTGACGAACGCGATAGTTGCGACGCCTGCAAGAGCCCCAAGAGTCCGGTCGAAGGGGATAAAACGTGTCCTAGCGGCATTATTTGAGCTTCGCAGCGCTCTAGTTAACGCACCTAAGAGAAACGCGCCTAAGAAAGAACAGATAAATACTGTTGCAAAAGGTGCAGCGAAGGCTGTGGTGTCGCTGCCATTCGCGAACCTGTCTGCAATCGATGGCATCAGCGCAGTTGCCAATACCCCGCCGAGAAAAACTCCCAACCAAACTGCGAAGTGGCGAAAGAACCCAAGTCGAGACCCAGCCATCGCAGCCAATATGGCTGCGCAAATAAGCGCTAAGTCGAGTGCGTTCACTCAATCGGCGCTAATAGACGCGCATGTGTAAGGAATCCTGTGTGCGCAACCATACGGTGGTCGGGTCGAATCGACTGCCCCTCAACATGCCACGTTCGGTGAAGAACCTCTAGAGACTCCAACATCCCAAAGGCAGAGTCTTCAAGCCGCTCTCTCAGTAGCCCTACTTGGCCGATAGTCGGTAAGTAGGAGAGCAAAATTCCACCAGGGCTCAAACACTGCTCTGCATGCTCCACTACACGCCAAGGCTCAGGAAGATCTAGAACAATCCGATCGATTCCTTCAGCCGGTATGCCTTCATAAATATCACGCACCTCAATCTCCAAAGGAATGTCCGTACCGAGGAACCCCTCAACGTTCTTTCGCGCTGTAGCGGCGAAGTCTTCTCGAATCTCGTAACCAAGCACGCTCCCGGCCGCACCTACTGCTCGCAGGAGGGTCATTGTTAGCGCACCAGATCCAACCCCCGACTCAAGGACACGCGCTCCTGGAAAGATATCTGCGAGCATAAGAATTGGCCCTAGATCTTTTGGATAAATGACCTGAGCGCCTCGTGGCATCTTCAAGATGTACTCAGAGAGAGTGGGCCTGAATGCGGTCAGCTTGGAGCCGCGTGTGGTGCGAGCAACTGTGCCCTCAGGCTTCCCGATGAGCAGTGAGTGAGGCAGCACACCAGTATGAGTATGGAACTCGCCCTCAGCGCTCAATGTGAGCATGTGCCTACGGCGCTTATTGTCCTCGAGGAGGATTGTGTCTCCTATAGCTAATGGACGAGCCATTATTAGTCCTTTCGACCAATTGAGACTGGTGTCTCAGATATCACGCGATTGCGAAGCGCACAGAATGCGCAGCGAGTCCCAGTTGTTGGGGACCCACATTCGTCACATGAATTGAGCTCACCCTTCTCAACATGCGCAGCGTCCTTGAAATGCTCGTGCCCACGGGAGAAAAAGGAACTTAGAAAAGCTGCCTTCGCCCCTGGGGAGCGCTGCTCAAGACTATTTAGAACTTCTTTGTAACCCAGATGCCGATTCCCTTCGGCCATAGGGCATTCCTCGACTTGGTAATCGATATCAAGAAGAACGCAGTATGCAGCCATTTCGCGTTCACCCATCTTTACCAATGGCTTTACTTTTTTGGCGAAGCCGTCCGTTGCGGGGAGGACCGGATACTGACGCCCCAAGTAACCCGGCTCCCAGTGAAGAACATTCCCCAGCAAAACGGCTGCCTCGTCGTCGAGGTTGTGCCCAGTAGCGAGCACGTCATATCCTCCGTCAAGCGCAGCCTTGTTGAAGAGGTGGCGCTTAGATAGGCCACATGAGCTGCATGGTGCTCGGTTTGTTCGGCTCGCCGCAGTTGGAATGTCATACCCATAGTCGCTAGGTAGAGAAACCTCGACGAGCGTGTACCCGTGCGCTTGAGCGAAAGCTCGAGTCCTTACTCCGGATTCATCCGAGTAATCCCCGATTCCTAGGCCTATATATAGCCCATCGACTCTGTAACCAAGCTCAGAGAGGATGTGCCACAACGCCAGCGAGTCTTTGCCGCCGGAGACCGCTACGAGAATATTGTCATCAGGCCCAAACATCTTGAATTCGTCGATGGCCTTCTTAACCTGCTCCTTGCAGTGGTGTAGAAAACAATCTCGACAAAATGCTGCGTTATGCCGCCGAATATCAATTACTGCTGGCGCCTTACACCTACGACATTTCACAGTGCCCCACCAGAGATCACAGGGCGAAGTTCAATTTCATCATCGTCAGAGAAACGCGTATCGCGTGGTACGAGAGTGCCGTTGCAGATGATCAGGACAGTCTCAGGGTTGATTTCAAGTCGGCGAAGAAGGGAGTCGGCGACCATCGGCCCTTGTATCTCAATCTCGCGACGTGGATTACGGAGAATCACTTTCATTGGACCAGAGCGTCCGGAGAGATTTCTAGGGCATTGATCATGCGGGAAGAGTAACCGGATTTCCCGAGGTTTTTGGTGCTGGGACGGGCAGGCAACTCGGCCCTAATCTCCGCGCCGGATACCAACAATTTCGTAACGTGCTCCGGGTTCAACCTTGAACGTCAGGACTGTTCTATTTCTAGTCTTTAGGCGTCGGGCTAGAAAACGAAGCACAACGTAGGAGATACCTAATGTACGTCTAGCTGTCTGGCGCCTGGCTGAATAGGAAATTAACGATACGACCGCGCCTCGAGCAGG
Organism: Actinomycetes bacterium; assembly: GCA_037146835.1. GTDB lineage: Bacteria > Actinomycetota > Acidimicrobiia > IMCC26256 > IMCC26256 > IMCC26256. The sequence goes on from JBAWWI010000001.1 coordinate 44,476, forward strand.
CTTCATACGCGTCTGATCTCGACAATCGTGGCAAGACGCTTTCCTCTGCGGCGACCAATTAAGAAGACAGCAACTACGAGCACCCCTAAGGCAATTGCTCCGACAGTGATAGCGGTACCCTTTGTGGACTCAAGTTCGTCGCCGACACTCCCGGTGATTTCGTTGAGCTTGTTGCGTATATCTTCGGGAGAAATCCGCTTGTCTTCAGTAGTCATTGAGATCTGCCTTCCCGGCGACGCGTAGTCACCTTCCACGTGATGTAACCACAAATACCCAGGATCAACACAACAATCAGGTACGGCACCCAAGACCAATTCCCATCGAAGACTGATGCCATATTCTCTTGTAGGAGCCTCAGTAATCCAACGGCAGCGCAGACCACACCGATTCCGATCAAGAGCCATGCGGCGAGTCCGAATGCGACGTAACCAGCAAGCCCTTTTAGCTCATCGGTTGTCTCCTGCTTGAAGTACGCAACTACAAGCTCTTTTAGCTCAAGACCTTGCTGCGGAAGAGGTTTGCTACGAGGGGCCACGTTGCGAGTCTGTCCTGTGAAGGGGGCTCTGGGCAAACGGGGTCACGGATTTCCAGGCAACGGGAGCCCATCAAGTGAAATTGGGGCATCTGGAAAGCGCGAAATAGCTTTTGCAATCGCCTCACGCTTCGCGTATGCCTGCTGTTCGGAGAACGAACCATTAAGGATCAGTGCGAACAGAAGAGGTCTTCGCACATCGAGGTGACCAGCTAGAGCTGAGACTCCGTTGAGTGTCCCTGTCTTAGCGACCAAGTGCCCTACGAGTTCGGTACCAACTAGGCGTGGGGCAAGGGTGCCTCTTACTCCAGCTACGGCAAGGCCGGTCTTGATGACACGAGTTCTGGGTCGCTCCCCTAGGTGGAGAACGTCCTCGAGAGTTCTGCAACTCACCGCGTCCTGCCTAGCCAAGCCAGAGCCGTCGAGCATTATCAATCGGTTGATGTTTACGCCCCTGCTGCTTAGGCGTTTCTTGATCAGTTCAATTCCATCGGCCGTACTCCCGGTTTTTCCCGCATTCGCCGAGGCAGCCTTAACTAGCATCTCAGCGCCGTGGTTGTTGCTCGACGAGAGGATGCTCTTCACGATTTCATCCAGTCTGGGCGAGTCAATGTCGGCCACAGTCTCAGCGCCCTCAGCAGCCCTACCACTTGAAACTCCGCCAACCTTTACGCCGCGATCGCGTAGAAGTTTGGCTAGGGATAGGCCGGCAGCAAGCGCCGGGTCTTCCCCGCTGGCAGTCCGCGCGCTTGGATTGCTCCAACCCGAATCCACGGATAACGCGCCTATGGGACCGATCTCTCCATCGGTTCGATACGACGCTGGCCACGCAGGGTTGTATCGGCGTTCGTCAAATACGTGGTCATCAACGACAATGCCCTTTGGTAAGGAGCGCACTCCTGCTGCGACAACGTGGTCCGCTAAAGTGCTCAACTCTGTAACAGCAGATCCCCGCCTCTCTGGGTCACCCTCAATCGCTGCTATGCCCGCGGGCGTCGAGAGAACTGGATCCCCTGACCCGATAAGAGTGAGCGAGTCAGAGGATGACCCTGAATCGCCAACGACTCTTGTGGTGAATTTGTACCCTGGGCCGAGTAAGTCAACTACTGCAGCGGTACTCACTAGCTTCATAGCGCTAGCGGGTCTCAAAGCGCTATTGGGATTCGATTCAATTATGGCGTTTCCTGCATCCTCGACGACAAAGCATGACGAGCTCCCGTCCGAGACAGACTCGATCTGTGATTTAAGCCGCAGAGCGCTTGCCGTATCGATGATGTTCGCAGGCAGACGCCGAGGCGAGAATACGGGTGTGGTGCGTGCTGACGAGACTGCTGCAGTACTGCTTTCTTCGTGGCTCCAGAGAAGCGAGATGCCGATGAAGGTGGCACCGACTACACCGAGAGCGGTTGCAGCTATTCGTTGGCGCTTTCGATGCGTTGTAATCAAATCAAACCGTGTTGCTTTCGCCAGCGAGCATGCTGCCAAAGGTGCTCTAGTGCGCTGACAGCTCGATTCGAAGATGCGTAGCAGAGTTTATTGGTCTCTCGTACGGTCCGAGGTCCAGCATTACTTGGATCTGCAATTGCTAATTCTGTTGCGGTGAGTATTGGCTTACCGAACGCTTGAGAGATCTCTGCTGCTGCCTCAGCAAAACGTTTGTCTTGGCGTTCGTGGTAATCGACAATTCGTTCGATGCCATGATCTGGATAGAAAGAACCGTTTCGCATCAGGGTTGCTTGGTTCGACTGGATCCCGAGCCCTAGATAAATAATGGCGTCGATCGAGGGCTCCTGTGCCACCAAAGAGAGGATCTCTGGGATTGTGTCTCTGGTCTCCCCTCCCGCAAGATCGATCGGGTTGTTACGGCTCCAGCGCGGTGGTAACAAAAGGTCAATCGCGTCTCGTAGCGCATCTGGAAGAATCGCCAACTCAAGCGAGGATCGCGTGATTGCATCCGCCGTTACCACGCCCCAACCTCCGGCCGTGGTTATGACTCCAACGCGAGGGCCCTTTGGTAGTGGTTGTGTTGCAAACGTTGCAGCTGCTTCAAAAGCCTCTTCTACGTTGGCAGCTCGAGTCGCACCAGCTTGCCGCACTGCCCCATCAAAGACGCGATCATCCGTAGCGAGAGCACCGGTGTGTGACGCCGCAGCGCGTTGTCCGCCCGATGTTGATCCACCCTTTAGCAGCACCAAAGGTTTCTGCTCTGCAACGACTCGGACTCTCTCTGCGAATGCCCGTCCATCAGCAATTCCCTCGACGTAAGCAAGCGAGACATCGGTTTCGTCGTCGCTTGCGTAAAAGTCAAGAAGGTCTGGGACCGTAAGTGCAGCAGCGTTACCTGCAGAGACAGCCCTGCTGATGCCCACGCCGGTCTGGCACGCGTAGTTGAGGAATGAAGAAACAAAGTTGCCAGATTGGCTAGCAACGCCTATGCGACCAGCCGGCGGATAGGGCGCGACTATCTGAGCGCACAACCGCGACGGAGTGGATACGACGCCTTGGCCATTTGGGCCGGCAAGAAGAATTCCAAGTTCGTCAGCAAGCTCAACGAGTCTCTGCTCCGCTAGTCGGCCATCCTCTCCAGACTCACCGTATCCAGCTGATGTCACGAAGGCGGCGCGAATTCCGCGCCGAGAACAGGCTCTCAGTAAGTCTTCGTTCCCAGATGCGGGTGTGCAGACAAATACGAGGTCTACAACTGCATTCGAAGGCAAGTCATCAATGCTTGGGACAGTCTCGATTCCGAGAATGGATCCGCCATCTCTATTCGTTGCGTAGACCTCGCCGGCGTATCCCTGAGACAGAATGTTGTGCAGCGCTACAAACCCAAATTTGCCTGGGTGCGTAGAGGCCCCGGCCACTACAACCCCACGTGGATCGAATAGAGCCTTGAATCCTTCACGTGGAGGAGTCATCTGGATGCTCCCTCGGTCAACTCGACGAGGGCGTCAACTGCAATTGGTTCGCCGTTTACAATTATCAGTGGATTTAGATCAACAGACAAAACATTTGATTCCTCTTGGGCGACATTGCTTAGAGCGTTTAACACATTCACAACGGACTCTTTATTTATCGCAGGCTCGCCACGGAATTCCTCGAACAGGGCCTGGGTCTTTAGCTCGTCAATCATCGATTCAGCATCGCCCGCCCCTAGCGGTAGAAGCCTGAAAGCCACGTCTCCAATCGCTTCAGCAAGAACTCCGCCTAATCCGATCATTACTACCTTCCCGAACTGCTCATCAGTTAGAAATCCGGCTATGAGCTCGCGCGATCCGGAGAGCATCGGTGCTACAAGAACCGAGACTTCGCCGTCCTCAGGTTTTGCAGCGCTGAAGAGGTCCTTCGCTGCTGCCCCCACTGCCTCGGGCGTTTGGAGATTTAGCCTCACCAGACCGCGTTCAGTTTTGTGAGCGATTCGGTCCCCGTTCAATTTTGCAACGCAGGGGAAGCCAAGGCTCTCGGCCGCAGCAATCGCCTCTTCTGCTGAGGAGGTAATACGCTCCTCAGCGAAGGGCACCCCGTGGCGCCTCAATAATTCTTTTGATGATGCTTCTGACAAAGTCGTCAAGATGGATTCCTCTCCTCGGCCGGGTAGCCTAACGGCCTTATGGCGGGATCTCCGTCGGTCGTTAATCCAATCCCATACAGATTCAGAGGACAGCAAGTGATCTCGGTAGTGCTTCCGGCGTTCAACGAGTCTGGGATGCTTGACGCAACCGTTACAGCGATCCACGAAGGGTTGACCTCACGCAAGGTCTCGTTTGAGATTCAGATTGTTGAGAATGGATCAACAGACGACACCAGCCAGATAGCTGAGAGGATCTGCTCCAGACTCCCTCGGGTCTCCGCTCAGTCGCTCGGATACGCAGATTATGGCGATGCTTTGAGGGCCGGTCTCAAGAGTTCCTCTGGTGAAGTCGCGATTATTTTTGATGTTGATTACTTCGATCTTGATTTTGCTGACTCGGCTCTAGAAGCACTTGATTGGAACTCAACCCCAATTGGCCCGGTTGTGGTGGTCGGCTCGAAGCGGGCACCTGGATCGAGCGACAATCGCTCCAAACTTCGTAGGCTCGCTACTGCGATATTTAGTGGAATTTTAAAACGGCAGTTTGGGCTTTCACTCTCCGACACACACGGGATGAAGGTTCTCAACCTTGCGGCACTTCGTGGCGTAATTGATGAGTGCGAGTGCGGTGCGGACCTCTTCGATACAGAGGTCATCATTCGCGCCGAACGAGCAGGAATGGTTGTCGCTGAAGTGCCTGTGAACGTTATTGAACTTCGTCCGTCGCGAACCTCAATTATTAGGCGCGTTCCTCGTACCCTCGGAGGAATTGTTCGATTACGGCGCGTACTGGGCCCAGTTCCGAGAGACTAATTATGGATCAAAAGAGAGTATTCGCATCAAGTTGCTCCTCTCATCCGCTGGCCACGCAGGCGGTTGGTGAAGCGGTGGGCGCGCTTCTAGAGACACTAAATGGCGAGCGACCGGACCTCGTTGTCTGGTTCGTCACCTCTCACCACGTTGGAGCGATCGAGGATATTCACTCTGCGCTGCAGAGTCTCTTGAATCCACGCGCGGTCATTGCAGCAACTTCCGTCTCGGCCATCGGTGGAGAGACCGAGATTGAGAACTCCCCTGGCTTGAGCATTTTCGCAGCGGTTTTGCCAGACAATCAGCTTCATGCCATGAGACTCGACGCAGTTGAAACCCTCGATGGACTAGAGGTAACGGGTTGGTCTGATGAAACAGACGATGCACACACACTTCTTCTTTTGGCAGACCCATTTACTTTCCCCGTTGACTTAGCCCTGAGGTCCGCCGAGGCTCGATACCCAGCGTTACTTATTGCTGGTGGCAACGCCTCATCAGGTTCTCGGCCAGGTTCAAATCGCTTGGTGCTGAACAACGACATACTCTCGAGCGGAGCCGTAGCCATAGCTGTCTCTGGGGGAGAACGAATTAGGACAGTTGTGTCGCAGGGCTGTCGGCCGCTTGGGGTTCCGTTTACCGTCACAGCTTCAGATGGCCAGTTCGTCGAATCTTTGGGGGGGAAGACGGCACTGGAGCGCCTGCGTGGGGTCGCCGCAGAGGCTGATGAGTCGGATCGCGAGTTGCTTAGAGATGGTGTTCACCTAGGGGTAGCTATCGAGGAGAGCAATGACGTTCTCGGCAGAGGAGATTTCTTGATTCGCACCGTTATTGGGGGCGATAGAGCCACTGGTGCAATTGCGATTGGAGCGCATGTCGAGGTTGGTACGACTGCTCAGTTCCAGGTTCGTGATGCCGCCTCAGCCTTGGAGGATTTAGGGGTGCTACTCGAGGGCGAAGAGGCTGGCGGCGTCTTGATGTTCACTTGTAATGGTCGCGGCTCTCGCTTCTTCTCAAGGCCCAATCAAGACGCTGAGGCAGTTCAGACAGCTATTGGCCCATTGGCACTGGCAGGCATGGCGTGCGCTGGCGAGATTGGTCCCATCGCTGGCCAGAACCACCTCCATGGTTTTACTGCAAGCCTTGCGCTCTTCCCGAGGTGATCCTCTAAGGAACTTGCGGCAAATACTTGGGCAGAGCGGTGGGTCTGCGTAGGATCGGTCATCAGGGCTAAAGGGGCGGAACCCGAGGCTTGACCGAACTAATGCAAATTTTTCTAACTGGACGAGAACGGGGATTTAGTTGAGCGCGAGCAGCTCTGGATCGAGCGGGTCCACACCTACCAATGACGCAGACGCCACAGATTCAGATAATCGATCCGTGAATAGCAACTCTTGGGAGCAGCGCGGAGTTGAGGTTATTCGCGGCCTCGCAATGGACGCGGTTCAGGCTGCAAAGTCAGGTCACCCTGGTACGCCAATGGCACTTGCTCCTTTGGCCCATGTTCTATACACCCGAATTCTGAATTACGACATCGGTGACACCCTCTGGCCCGATCGGGATCGTTTCGTCCTCAGTGCAGGGCATGCGTCGATGCTTCTCTATTCGATGCTTTATCTATGCGGATTTGGTCTTGAACTTGATGACCTGCGGAACTTCCGGCAACTTGGATCGAATGCCCCTGGACACCCTGAGAAAGGCCACACACCAGGTGTAGAGGTAACCACTGGTCCATTGGGGCAAGGTTTCGCTAACTCTGTTGGGCTCGCAGTTGCTGAGGCTAATCATCGGTCGCGTTTCGGTCCCGAGATTTGTGATCACCGCATCTTCACGATCTGTGGCGATGGCGACCTTCAAGAGGGCGTAAGTCACGAGGCAGCGTCGTTGGCAGGGCACCTAGGCCTCGGGCACTTGATCGCTATCTACGACGACAACATGATCACTATCGACGGTTCAACTGATCTTTCTTTCAGCCACGAAGTTGAGAGCGCTTTTGTCGCCTACGGATGGCACGTATTAGAGGTCGGCGAGATTGCTAACGATCTAGACGCCTTGGAGTTAGCGATCAACGAGGCGATTGCAGTTGAAGACAAGCCTTCTTTGATTGTTCTGCGTAGTCATATTGGATATCCATCGCCGAAATTTACTGACACCGCTGCTGCACATGGAAACCCGCTCGGCGCGGATGAAATTGGCATTGTAAAGGCGATCGTTGGGCTCCCTGTTGATGAGACGTTTACCGTCCCTAGCGATGTGCTGAGCGAGTATCGCGTCTCAGGCACGCGCGGAGAAGCGAAGCGTCTTGCTTGGATGCAACGCTTATCTGAACTGCGTACGTCGGACAAGAAGCTCTCAGAAGAGTTTGATGCATGTATAGATCAGAGCGGTTTACCAGGTTGGGAGGAATCGCTTCCGAAATGGGAAGAAGGCTCGATGCTTGCGACTCGTGTCGCGTGTGCAGCGGTGCTAGACGCGCTTGTTGATGACGTTCCAGGGTTGATGGGAGGTGGCGCAGATCTCACTGGGAATACCGGAACCGCGTTAAAGAACGCAGAAGTATTCACAGCGGAGAATCAAAGCGGACGCCAAATCTATTTCGGAGTGCGTGAACACGGAATGGGTTCCGTAATGAACGGAATGGCCGAGGGTGGCCTCTTACCTTTCGGTGGGACCTTCTTCGTCTTTAGTGATTACATGCGCCCCGCTGTTCGCACGGCCGCTATGCAGGGCTCAAAGGTTGCCTTCGTTTGGTCACATGACTCCATTGCTGTTGGCGAGGATGGCCCGACTCATCAACCTATTGAGCAGCTTGCCTCACTGCGAGCAATGCCTGGCTTATGCCTGATTCGCCCAGCCGATGCAAACGAGGTGGCCGCAGCATGGCGCGTCCACATCAATGGAGATGGCCCAACTGCGATAATTCTCTCCAGGCAGAACCTTCCAGTGTTGCCGGGAACCGATGCTCTCTCTGCACAGGGTGTATCCAAGGGTGCTTACGTACTAGTTAAAGAGCCATTGACTACATCTGGTTCCAAGCCTGACGTGATATTTCCCGAAGTAATATTGATCGGTACCGGGTCCGAGGTCACCCTCTGCGTAGATGCACAGATCAAACTTAGTGAACTCGGAGTAAGCGCTCGCGTGGTGTCGATGCCATCTTGGGATCTCTTCGCAGCCTCTTCAGCGGCTGAGCGCGCAGAGGTACTGATACCAGGTGTTCCTTGCCTCTCTGTTGAGGCGGCAAGCACCTTTGGCTGGGCGCGATATGCGAATGACTCAATCGGTATCGATACTTTTGGTACATCTGCACCCGGCGATGTAGCTATGCGTCACTTTGGTTTCACCGTAGAGGCAGTAGTTGAACGCGCTCAAGCGTTGATTAGTAATAGGGGGATCTGAAATGGCAAATGGAATATCGCGCCTCAATGAATTCGGGCAGAGTCCTTGGTACGACAACCTTTCACGCAGCATGCTTCGAAACGGAGGCCTCGATGCGTTGATAACGCAAGACGGCATCCGCGGAGTTACTTCAAACCCGACCATCTTCGAGAAGGCAATGGCCGCAGGCGAAGGATATGACGAGCAGCTGCTTAGTCTTCATCACTCTGGTGCAACGCCGGATGAAGCCTTCTGGGGTCTTGTCGTTCAGGACATAGCGGAGGCCGCCGCAATACTCCGTCCCGTTTATGAATCAACAGCTAGAGCAGATGGGTTTGTATCGGTTGAGGTATCGCCACGCATTGCCGACGATACGCAGGCCACGATTAGCCAGGCCAAGGATCTGTTCTCACGTATCGGGGCGCCGAACGTCATGATCAAAATCCCGGCAACCATGGCTGGTCTGCCTGCCATCACCGAGGTAATCGCATCTGGGATAAACGTAAATGTCACTCTCATCTTCGATCTCGATCGTTATGACGCAGTGCTAGATGCCCATCAGCACGGGATCGAGAGACTTATCGCATCCGGTGGTGACCCATCGAAGGTTGCATCCGTGGGATCGTTCTTCGTGAGCAGGGTTGATACGGAGATTGACAAGCGTCTAGCTCCGGGCGACTCGCTCAGGGGTTTGCCTGCTGTCGCAAATGCGAAAGTTGCCTACGACCGCTTTCTTCAGCACTCAGCAACGAGTGAGTGGAGAGAGTTCGAGGAGAAGGGAGCAAGGCCCCAGAGGCCTCTCTGGGCCAGCACCTCAACTAAGAACCCTGATTATGCGCCCACCCTCTACGTCGATGAACTAATCGGAGCCGAGACTGTCAATACCCTTGCTCCGGCATCGATCGAGGCGCTCCGCTCGGGTATTGGCAATCAAAGAGCAGACTCGATAATCGAGGATGTAGACGGGGCCTATGTAGTTTTTGAGCGCCTAGCGGCTGCTGGTGTTTCTTACTTCGATGTTACAAAGACTCTTGAGACGGAGGGCGTAGCGTCCTTCATTGCTTCTTACGATGAAGTCATTCTCACCCTTGAACGCCGAATTAAAGAGCTCACCTCTTAACAGTGTCTATGGCATTAATGCAGAGGGCAATTCATCTCAATTACGAGTTTGGAATTTCGCATGCTGAATTTTCCTAGTAAGCGCCTAGGCTGCTGACATGGCACTGAACCGCGAGCATTTAGACCTCATCAATGCTCCCCTAAGTGATCTTCTTGGCGAAGCATCAAGGCTTCGTGATTATGGGCATGGGCATCGAATGACCTTCTCCCCGAAGGTGTTTATTCCCCTGACGATGCTCTGTCGCGATCGGTGTGGCTACTGCACCTTCGCAAAACCACCGGCACATCTCGAGAATCCTTATCTCGGCCTTGACGAAGTCATCAGCATCGCTAGCGAAGGCCGCCAATCAGGTTGCTTCGAGGCTCTATTTACGCTCGGAGAGGAGCCAGAGGAGCGATACCCGGCAGCGCGCGATTGGCTAACGGCGAATGGTTACTCGAGCACTATCGATTATTTGGTCGCTGCCGCGGGTGCTGTGCTCAATGAAACAGGGATGCTCCCCCACGCTAATCCTGGCGCCATTTCTGAGGCGGAGCTTCTACGCCTCCGAGCAGTGAGCCCTTCACAAGGGATGATGATAGAGACGCTTGCTGCACGCCTCGGAGATGCTGGTGGACCGCATTTTGGAGCTCCCGACAAGACCCCAGAGCGGCGCCTTGCAACTCTAGAGGCTGCAGGTCGCGCAAGGGTTCCGTTCACTACAGGCATACTCGTCGGCATCGGAGAGACGAGAGAAGAACGCCTTGAGGCCCTGATTGCGATTCGCGATTCCCATGCGCGCCATGGACACGTTCAAGAGGTAATTGTTCAGAACTTCCTACCTAAGCCCGGAACATCTATGCATCGGAGCGATCCATGCGATTACGACGAGTACTTGCGCACGGTAGCCACAGCTCGAATTGTGCTTGGGTCCGCTATGCATTTGCAGGCGCCTCCGAATCTCTCTGATCCTGAACAACTCAGCGCCTTAATTGGAGCAGGGATTGACGATTGGGGAGGTGTTTCTCCTGTTACTCCGGACCACGTAAATCCAGAGCGCCCATGGCCCGCGTTGAATGCTCTGCGGGATGCCACTGAAGCTGCCGGCAAGAGCCTTGCTCCGCGCCTCACGGTGTACCCCGAGTACGCATTGAGTGACGACTGGCTACATCCTGATGTTCGCACTCCGGTTCGCAGAGCAAGTGACTCTGAGGGGCTAGCTCGCGACGATGAATGGTCAGCCGGTAGTAACGAGACTCCCCCAGTGCTTCTGGTCTCCTCTGAGATACGCGCAACTGGAGCAGTCGCTGAAGTAATCGCAGGAGTCGAGGCCGGAGAGCGAGTCGGCTTTGACGAAATCGTGACGCTCCTTGAAGCGCGTGGTCAAAATGCTCAGGCCGTCTATCGTCTAGCGGATGCTCTGCGTCGAGAGATCATCGGAGACGTTGTTACTTTCGTACGTAACAGAAATATCAACTACACCAATATCTGTACCTTTAAGTGTCGTTTCTGTGCCTTCTCCAAGGGACCGCTCTCGTTAAACCTCCGTGGCAAGCCTTACATGCTCGGCGTAGAAGAGATTCAGCGCCGTGTTATTGAAGGAGTCGAGTGTGGTGCAACTGAGGTCTGTTTACAAGGCGGGATCCACCCAGATTTTGACGGCGACTATTACCTAGACCTAGCGCGCGCAGTTAAAGAAGTCGCACCTGATATCCACATCCATGGATTCACAGCATTAGAAGTTACCGAAGGAGCTAAACGCCTCGGAATGCCCTTGAAGGATTATTTGATTCTGGCGAAAGAAGCGGGGCTAGCAACACTCCCAGGGACGGCAGCAGAAGTTCTCGATGATGAAGTTCGAGCAATTATCTGTTCAGACAAGGTGAATACAGAGGAATGGCTAGAGGCGCACCGAATCGCGCACTCAGTCGGCCTTCGCTCGAATGTCACTATTCTGTTCGGCACAGTTGAGAACCCGCGACACGTCGCGAATCACATGCTCAGGACCCGCGCGCTACAGGATGAGACTGGCGGTTTCACAGAGTTCGTTCCTCTCCCGTTTGTGCACATGGCGAGCCCGATCCATCTTCAAGGCAAATCAAGGCTTGGTCCGACATTCCGCGAGGTTCTGTTAATGCATGCTGTTGGGCGGATCGCTTATCGGGGCTCGATTGACAACATTCAGGTTTCTTGGGTCAAATGCGGCACGGTCGGTGCTTCTCAGATTCTTCAAGCCGGTGCGAATGATCTCGGTGGCACTCTGATGGATGAGAGCATCTCTCGTGCTGCGGGAGCAGCCCACGGTCAAGAGGTTGACGAGTTCGAACTACGTAATATCGTCGAAGGAATCGGACGACCTTTGGAGCAGCGCACAACCCTTTATGGACGCGTTACAACTGTTGGGCGTCGACTGAGACCCGTAGATGACGACGGGCTCCTAGCGGCCCACTCGGACCATACGACATTGTCCGAGAATGCAAGCGCTCTAATACCTGAAGATGGCACTCAGGGCGTTCCCGTACAACTCAGCAGCCGTTCACTCACTGGAGACCGTAAATAATGACCTCGGAGACGACACCCCTAACCATGCGCGATGCAACCATCGAGTTCGATGTATTAGCGATCGGCAACGCATTGGTAGATGTGCTCGCTCAGGAGCCGGATTCCTTCCTCGCTGATCATTCCTTAGTTAAAGGATCAATGACGCTTATTGATGCTCTTCATGCGGAGGCTCTATACGACGCTATGGGTCCTGGCGTCGAGATTTCGGGCGGATCTGCAGCCAATACCACGGTAGGAATCTCGTCCTTCGGCGGACGCAGCGCGTTCATAGGCAGGGTCAAAGATGATCAGTTAGGTGCCGTGTTCGCGCACGATATTCGCGCTGCTGGCGTGCACTACTCAACCCCGGCGACCAAAGCTGGTCCCCCTTCAGGGCGCTGCCTCATCTTGGTCACTCCTGATGCTCAACGCACGATGGGGACCTTTCTAGGCTCATCGAGTTTCTTAACGCCTGATGATGTGGATGCGTCGCTGGTTCAGCGCTCTGCAGTTACATATCTTGAGGGGTACCTCTGGGACGAGCCGGATGCAAAAGCAGCGTTTATCTATGCTGCGAACTTGGCACATGAAGCGGGGCGACGAGTAGCACTTTCTCTCTCTGACGGCTTTGTTGTGGATCGTCACCGTGAGGAATTTCTAGATCTTGTTGAGGGCCATATTGATCTTCTTTTCGCGAACGAAGTGGAGATTTGCTCGCTATATGAAACCGATGATTTTGACGTCGCACTGCAGCGAGTCAGTGGCCACTGCGAGGTTGCCGCACTCACCCGCGGAGCAAAGGGCGCAGTCATCGTGAGCAGCGATGCCGTACACATTATTGATGCTGCAAAGGCCACGCGCGTGGAGGACACAACGGGGGCAGGCGACCTATTCGCAGCGGGATTCCTTTACGGTTTTACTCACGGTTATGAGCTTGCTGTCTGTGGGCATCTTGGAGCGCTGGCGGCCCTTGAGGTAATCGGTCATATGGGAGCTCGCCCGATGGTAAGCCTCGCCGAATTGGCTGCGCCGCTTCTATAAATAGTTCGTCGGTTGCTTGTGCGCCCCGGACAGTGTCGGCCAGTTCTGTAAGCACTAGCCGAGATCATCTCCGAGATCATCTCCGAGATCGTCTAAAGCTCTTATTGCTTTCTCTATCGCCCTTCGCGCCTGCAGAACTCGCTTCTCGTCTCTCGCTGCATTCGAGTCGCCTTTGGCAGCGACTCTCAATTTGTCGTATGCAAGATCACGCAGATCTTCTTCAATCACTCTTAACTTCTCGACAATCAACTCTGTATCCATTTAGCTCTCCTAAATATGTGACTGATGACGGGCTAATAGTGATGGTAATGATGTAGGGCGCACTACGCTCGAACCATATGCCAGAACTCCAACTCCCAGAACTCCAGCTTTCGGAATACGTCTCATCGAACCGTGAACAAATTATTGAGCGCCTGAGAGATTGGTTATCGATACCTTCAATCTCTTGTGATCCAGGCCACTCCAACGACGTCCGCAGTTCAGCCGAATGGTGCGCCGAGCAGATGCGAGAAGTGGGACTAGAGAATGTTCACCTTATAGAGACTCCGCTGCATCCCAGCGTGTATGGCGATTGGTTACATGCTGGCCCAGATGCGCCAACCATCGTTGTATATGGTCACCACGATGTGCAGCCAGTAGATCCCGAGTCTGATTGGGACTCCCCACCATTTGAGGCGACTGAGAGGGATGGTCAACTCTTCGCTCGAGGATCAGTCGATGACAAAGGGCAGGTTCTCTACCACCTAGAAGCCATACGCGCGCTCCTAACCCGTGACGGAAAGCTGCCGATCAACCTCAAATTGGTGATTGAGGGCGAAGAGGAATTCGGTAGCCCGAACTTCGAAGATCTTTTGATTTCGAATAAGGAACTCCTTTACTGCGACGTAGTAATTGTCTCTGATACGGGAATGCTCTCGATCAGCGAGCCCTCCATGTGCATCGGAATGCGCGGTCTTGCAGGCTTCGACATTCATATTCGATCTTCGGATACCGACCTACATTCTGGGGTGTTCGGTGGTGCTGTCTTAAATCCTTCACATCTCGCGGCCCAGATAGTCGCCTCCCTTCATGACTCAGATGGGAGAGTCGCGATTCCTGGCTTCTATGACTCCGTTCTCGAACTTTCTATTGACGAGAAGTTGGCGATGGATGCACTTCCATTCAACGAGGCAGATTTCAGCAGAGCCGCAGGCGGTGCGCCCTTGTTTGGCGAAGCAGGCCGCAGCACGCTTGAACGAACCGGCAGTCGCCCTACAGCCGAGGTTGTGGGGATCAGTTCTGGCTACAGCGGAGTCGGAGTGAAAACTATTGTTCCGTCAACTGCAAACATCAAAATTACTTTTCGCCTTGTACCGGATCAAGACCCGGATCAAATAGCTGAGTTATTTCATGCATGGCTGCGACCTTTAATGCCGGAGGGCGTTGAGGTTGAAGTTTGGGAAGAGGGACGAGTCTCCCCAGCCCTAACCCCAATCAACCACCCAGCGGTGAAGGCTGCTTCTCGCTCGATCGAGAAGGTTTGGGGTAAGGCTCCGTATTTGGTTCGCGAGGGTGGGAGCGGACCGGAGGAGGCCCTCGGGCGAATCCTCCACGCCCCTGTTGTGTTTCTAGGAGTTGGGCTTCCAGATGACAATATCCATGCTCCTAATGAACGCATAGTGCTAGAGCAGTTTTGGAGAGGCCTATTAGCTGTGGGCGAACTTTGGTTTGAGCTGTCCGAAGCGCCCGATATCAGGAAGGTTGCCCCATGACTGGTCCAACAAGAGAATGGGTAGTTTTCAACGACCCTAAGCGCAAGAAGCATGTATGGCATTTCGACGTTACTTACCTGGCGTCGTCGCATCAATGCATCTTCGGCTCTGGTTGCCAGGGTGTCCTGAACGAAAAATCTCCAGAGATGTCACAGGGATGCTGCTCCTACGGTGCCCATTTTTCAGACAAGAAGGACCGAAGGAAGATCGAGAAGATTGCTCTCGAACTAGACCCTGAAATTTGGCAGTACGCGAATGTCGGTCTTAAGAAGGGCATCTCTAAGAAGACAGGGAAGGACGATTGGCAGACGCGACTCGTTGACGGTGCCTGCGTTTTTCTCAATAGGCCCGAGTTTGAACTTGGTGCTGGATGCGCACTCCACGTACATGCAATGCGTAACGATGTTCACCATTCCACCGTTAAACCAGAGGTTTGTTGGCAGGTACCTCTGCGCAATATCGAGGAATTTGATGAGGATGCAGATGATGGCGTTGTGCACCATCGCATCACCGAGTTTGCTCGTCATGGATGGGGTGAAGGCGGCGAAGAGTTTGCTTGGTGGTGCACCGAAGAAGCAGCCGCATTCTCGGGTGCGGAGCCTGTCTACAAATCAATGGCTCCCGAACTGCGGCTCATGGTCGGAGATGTTCTGTATGACCAGATGGCGCAGTATTTAGATGCCCGAGTAGCCGCTACTCCTGCACCGCTACGCCACCCATCTGAGACAAAAATTACTCTCGGACCCACCAGATCGAGCACGCCTCAAAGCAAATAGGGGAACGCAAAAGAGCCTCTTGATAGCGCGCCTTCGAATGGCGCGTCTTATAGGTAGAGACCGGTCTGTCCGCCTTCACGCCCAGATGCAACAGCATGAACATCGCGCTCACGAAGAATGAGATATTCATCTCCTCGTATCTCAACCTCGAAACCCGCATCTGGAGCGAATAGAACTGAGTCTGATTCCTCTACGTTTCTGACCGTAGGACCCACTTGGCTTACTTCTCCCCAGACGAGGCGGCGGTCCACATTTGCGGTAGCTGGAATCAGGATTCCTGAGCGAGACTTGCGCTCCCCTGCCTCCCGAGACGGAATAACAAGAATGCGGTCGGCCATCATTCTGATCGCAAGTTTTGGGTCTGTCTCTGCGCTCCGCGCTGCTCTGGCCATGGCGGGAACTGTACCTTTGCAAGCGGTATCGGCCTGCCTCGTGTCGATTTCGGGTCGCTTAGCAAGTTTTGGCGAAGCCCCGACTAGTTTTAGGCCCGATGTCAGCACTCTACGAACCAAACCCAGCAGTGCCAGAGAGCCCTCAGGCATTAGACGAAGTCTCCCCAGAGCCCATGGGCAAAGTCAAACAAACTGGGGCGCTTAACAAACTTCGCATTTACTTCATGCTCACCAAGCCGCGCGTGATTGAACTTCTCCTTGTTACAACTCTCCCCTCCATGATTCTCGCTAAGGGCGGTCTCCCCTCGCTCGGGCTGATGCTCTCCGTTTTGCTAGGTGGCGCATTAGCCGCTGGTGGAGCAAACACGGTGAACTGTTACATCGAGCGCGATCGAGATCAGATAATGAAGCGCACACATGGACGCCCGCTCCCTATGGGCGAGGTCTCTCCAAATGCTGCCCTTATCTTTGGCCTTACATTGGAGGTCCTTGCATTTATCTGGCTCTCTCTTACTGCCAACGTGCTCTCTGCTTCTCTGGCCTTAAGCGCGATGCTTTTCTACATTTTTGTGTACACGATTTGGCTCAAGCCGCGCAGCCCCCAGAACATTGTTATTGGTGGAGCAGCAGGTGCCGTCCCCGCATTGGTCGGCTGGGCGGCGGTAACTGGTTCATTGGCAATTGCACCTTGGTTGCTATTTTTGATCATTTTTCTCTGGACCCCGCCGCACTTTTGGGCGCTAGCTGTTCGTTATCGTGACGACTATGCCAAGGCGGGGATCCCGATGCTCCCTGTTGTTAAAGGCCTCAAAGTCGCAGGGCAGCAGATTTTTATTTACTCGGTTCTCGTGGCGCTCGCATCCGTCTCGCTGCAACTTACTGGGACAGTCGGATGGATCTATACGGCCTCAGCTTTCATTCTTGGATCCCTCTTTGTTGGTCTTGCATTCCGCCTAATGCGAGGGATGACACCTGAGAGCGCAATTAAGTTCTTCATGTTCTCGAATACCTACTTAGCGATTCTCTTCGCGATGGTCGCGGTTGATGTTCTCGTCCGCAATGCGCTGGGCTAGGGAGCGATCCTTCGGCTCTAACGCCGGCCGCATTTCCCCGAGGGTGCTCCTTGGAGGTGCTTTACTTGCTCTAATTCTCTGGGGTGTTGTCGCTGCCGTTGTTGCTGGCAGCGATGGCAAGGACAATCAGATAACGGACAATCAGATAAAGGACAATCAGATAGTTATCCCTACAACAGCATCGCGAGTCCCTCCGTCTAGTACCTCGGTAGATCTCCAACCAAGTGTCCCAGGGGTTGCAGTTGCCGGTTCTAAGGCTCCTCCCTTTTTCGTTCCCAACCTGAGGTCCGGCGATCATGTCGGGGTCGGTAGTTCCAACGCAGCACCTACCCTGTTGAACTTTTGGGCCTCCTGGTGCATCCCATGTCGCGAAGAGTTCCCCGAATTGAAGAGCATCCGCAAGCAATATTCTCTTGCAGAGCTCTCAATGGTCGGCATTACTTTCAAAGACACTCGCAGAGACGCTCTCCAGTTTGCAGATTCAGAGGGCGCAAATTGGGAATTAGGTTTTGATTCAAAGGGAACTGTTGCAAAAGATTATGGAGTGCGCGCTGCGCCACAAACGTTTCTGATTGACAAATCAGGTGTGATCATCCGACGGTGGTATGGAAGACCAAGTTCAGATGAATTAAGACTCGCGGTCGAGGGTTTAGTACGAGGAACCTAGGTTCGATTTTGAGTGCTTCTTATAGTGCTTAGCTATTCTTCCCAGCGGAAAAGTTTGGCAGCCAAGACTGGCAGCAGGATTGCCCACACAACCAGAACCACAACGCTCTTCACGGGGACGTCCATTGGTGAGTGCAGTGCGCCGCGCACACTCTCAGCCAAGGCCGCAGCTGGAAGTAGTTCGGCGAAGCTTCTAACAGCGCTAGGAAGCCTCGTTAAGGGGTACGCCATCCCTCCTAGGAATAGGAGGGCCAAGTAGAGGCCGTTTGCTAGAGCAAGATTGGCCTCTGCTCGGAGTGTCCCTGCAAGCAAAAGCCCGAGTCCTGCGAATGCAATTGTTCCTATCAGGAGAAACAAAAACGCAAGCGGGACGCCGCCACCGGTACGCCACCCCAAGAGAAGAGCTACAACGATTAGTACTGATAATTGAATAGTCTCAATAGCCAATACGTAGAGAGTCTTGGCAGTTAGTAAACCTGAACGGGTCAAAGGAGTAGAGCCCAGGCGCTTAAGCACGCCGTACCGGCGATCAAAGCCCGTTGCGATACCGAGGCTCACCATCGCGCTCGACATTACGGCGAGGGCTAGCACACCAGGGACCAGAAATGTCAGGGGGTCTCCGACAACTGAAACAGTCTGTACCTTGCCAAAAAACAGAAGCACACCAACTGGTATCCCGATGGTGACTACAAGACTCTCGCCTCGGCGAAGCCCAAGAGCTATCTCAGCACGTGCTTGAGCGAGTACTCCACGAGCTCTCACTGTGTCTCCTCTGTCAGTTGGAGAAAGACATCTTCAAGAGTGGCCTGCCCGGTTGCGAGCGAGAACAAAGGTGCATCGAACGCGCTTAGGAAGTCGAGAACCTCACGTACCGACTGAGCGCTTGTAGGGGCCTCGACAACATAGGTGCCGTCGAGAGTTTCTCTACACATCTCAGCGTTAACTGCTAGTGAAGAACGCAAAGGATCCAGATTTAAGCCAGCAATACTTGTGAATACCATCTCGGGTCGCAGCACAGAGCCAGTCAATTCACCGGGACTCCCCTCTGCCACCACACACCCACGATCAATAATCGCAATACGACCGCAGAGGGTCTCAGCCTCGGCGAGATTGTGTGTCGTCAGTACGATCGTGACACCTTGTTCGGAGAGTGCTTGGATGATCTCCCATGTAGTTGCACGAGCTCGCGGGTCCATACCGGCGGTAGGTTCGTCTAAGAAGAGAACCTCCGGACGACCTATCAGCGCTAGAGCTAAAGAGAGCCTCTGGTACTGCCCACCAGAGAGCCGACGTATCGGAGTTTGAGCTGAGTCGTTGAGGCCCACCAAATCGAGGAGACGCTTTGGGTCATCAGGAGACTGGTAGAAGGCGGCATATAGACGCAGGGTCTCTAATGGTTTTAGCCCTGGTGATAATCCTCCGGATTGGAGCATCACTCCGATGCGAGCCTTAAGGGCGTCGCCTTCGCTCCATGGATCAAGTCCTAGAACCTTTACGGTGCCGGAGTCAGGTTTTCTATAACCCTCTAAAATCTCTACGGTCGTTGTCTTGCCGGCGCCATTGGGTCCAAGGATTCCAAAGACCTCTCCGACTCCGATCTCAAGGTCTATACCGTTAACCGCATTTCGAGATCCGTATTGCTTCTTGAGACCGCGGACGTGTATCGCGGAGGTAAGCGGCTCAGTCATGATCAGTCGGCATCGTTATAGGCATCGTGATCGGATAGTACCGGCCTATTGGTTACAAACATGGGTAATGCCGTCTGCTGTTCAATTAACGATCTCGCCAAGCCACAAAGAGCCCCAGTTCCCCAAGAGCGTGGCGCGCCTCTTCAGTTATATCGACTCGAGAAAGTGCCTCCATGCTCTCAGCAACTAGGCGTTTGATCGAGGCCTCGGCTGCATCTACTGCCCCCGTCTCAATGAGGAGCTTCGATAGCAACTTGATCTCTTCTTCATGTAGGTCGGGTGCCCCGACGCGATCGAGAAGTTTGGCCTGTGATGCATCTGCACGCTCGGAGGCGTAGGCAACGAGAGGGGTCAACTTGCCCTCCCTCAGATCGTCACCAACCGGTTTGCCTGTGATGGCGGTGTCGCCGAAGACACCAAGAATGTCATCGCGCATCTGAAACGCCTCACCCAATGGGAGGCCAAATGCAGATAAATCGTCAGCAAGGTCGTCATAGCGGCCGGCTAAGGCAGCCCCTAAATGTAGCGGGCGCTCAACTGTGTACTTCCCAGACTTGTACCACTCGATACGTCTGGCCCTCTCAGCGTTACGCTCCCCCGCTGCAGTTCCAAGCAGGTCGAGATACTGGCCGACGCAGAGTTCGAGCCTGAGCTCGTCGTAAATTTCACGAGTCGTCGCAGAGCACCCCGCCATAAGGCGATCGGCATAGACAAACGCAAAGTCGCCAATGAGTATCGCTGCGCCTTCACCAAATCGTCGCTCTTCGCCATTCCACTGTGCCTCAGCATGTCGATTCATAAAATGACGGTGCACAGCAGGGAGATCTCTTCGCCTATCAGAACCGTCCATGACATCATCGTGAATCAATGCGAAACTATGGAGCAATTCAAGAGCCGCTCCGGCATCGATCATTGCTGCGTCATTTGGTGACCCGCCAGCACCAATGAACGCCCAGTGACAGAAGGCAGGGCGTAATCGCTTACCGCCTGCTATCACCAAATTTTTAAGCGCCTCGATCGGTTCGCGTAAATTGGCGTCGATACTGCTCCAACGCTCGATCTCCTCTGTGAGTAACGCCACCACGCGAGCCTCTGCTGCGGCACCTGCCTCTAGAAGACTTGGAGGCAATTTTGGGGCGGGCTTTCGTTCCCCTGGAGCGGCATCTGTTTCATCGAGAGGCATGGTTCTTCAAGGATACGGCGAGTGGGTACATGTCCCCCGAATCTTGACGAACGCCACACTCGCCCCAGCTGTTGAGCCTGATGCACAGCGCTCGGATGGGTCAGCCCTGTAATAGGTAAGGTGAGAGACGTGAGAAGCCTATTGAACCCTGAGACTCTCGCTGCGCGTGCTGCGCAGATTGGCGAGGGTCAGGTACCACCAGAATTGACCCTCAGGCTAGGCGTCGAGATCCGAGGACTCTGGATGTATACGGTCAGCTTCAAGGGAGGCCAGATCTCGGTGGAAGAAGGCCTTGACTGTGATATCTCGGTTCACCTTGGAGAGGAGACGGCACTCGAGATCGCCAGCGGAAGAATGAATGCCCAACAAGCAATTGACTCTGGAAATTTGAAACTTGCCGGAGAGCTCAGGATGATTCCACTAGCCAAAGCACTCTCAACTCTTGGTGCTCTACTTAGCGAAACAGATGGAGATTCTCTCTCACCGAAGGTCTGGCAAACTTTTCATGCGCCTTGAAGTCTTTGGCTAACCCTAGAAACTACGAACGCCGAGTTTCGCTCCCGAAACCCTGTAGCATTTTGCGATCCCGAGCCGCCCCAGGCCAATAATGCCAGACCAGTTGTTCCAGACCAATCAAGCTTGTAAAGATATTCAACGTTCCCAACTTGGAGACACCATGACAATCGTCGACACAAATCCACCAATTGAAGATTTTAAGGCCGCTGCTACTGCGTTCTTAGAGACGAAGTTTGAGCGCCGGTCCGACGAAGCATTCGAGTGGGGCAAGGGCGACGATCGAGTCGGAGTCCTAGAGGAGAAGTCAGCTGAAGAAGAGGCGATTGAATTAGCAGCCGCGAAGGCATTTAAAGCGAGTGAATTTGATGCCGGATTTGGTTGGATTACCGGTCCCGCTGAGTACGGTGGATCTGCACTAAGTGCTAACTACGAACGTGCCTATAGAGAGATATCTAGCCAGTACGCGACTCCAAATCAATCGATGTTTGGGATAGGCCTTGGAATGGTCGCACCTACGATCCTCGCTCACGCGATACCTGAGGTACGTGAACGATATTTACGCTCGATGCATCGTGGCGACATCGTCGGCTGCCAACTCTTCTCTGAGCCCATCGCTGGATCAGACCTTGCAGGTATTCAAACGAAGGCCGTACTTGATGGCGACGAGTGGATTGTTACAGGTCAGAAAGTCTGGACATCTGGTGCTCATTACTCTGACATCGGAGAGATCATCACGCGCACCGATCCAGAGAAGCCCAAGCATCGCGGTCTGACCATGCTCCTCGTCGATATGCATGCCCCAGGCGTTGAGGTTCGCCCTCTACGTCAAATGACCGGAGGCGCTTCCTTTAACGAGGTTTTCTTCGACGAGGTGCGGGTACCAACATCTCACCTGCTCGGCGATGTCGATGGCGGTTGGACTGTCGCTCTCACTACTTTGATGAATGAGCGAGCAGCTATCGGCGGAGGAGGCGGCGGAGTAGGAACAATGAGCATGACACGCTTCATTGAGTTGGCGAAGTTCCTTGGATGCGCAGATGATCCCATTACTAGGCAGCGTTTATCTGACATATATATCCGTGGCAGTGTCGCAAGATTTACGAACCTCAGGGCGATGGCAAAGATCCGCCTAGGCCAACTCCCGGGGCCAGAGATGTCGATAGCGAAGTTAGCGCTCACCGAGAATATGTCACTCATCTCGCAACTCTTAGGAGAGATGCTCGGACCGCGGATGATCGCAGATACTGGCGAATGGGGAACCTATGCCTGGAACGAGTTTGTTCTAGGAGTGCCGGGAATGAGGATCGCCGGCGGCACAGATGAAGTAATGCGCAACATCGTTGGCGAGCGAGTGTTGGGCCTTCCAAAAGAGCCAAAACCGGTTTAAGTAGGAATCTGTTTCCATGCAACCTTTCGAACGCCTGCGCGCTATCGCACGCTGGACAAAGGGCATAGATGAGGAGTCGCTTCTCCTTGAAGCGATTGATTGCTTGGCCGATTTTGATGATGACCCTGCTGGGCTCGTCGTAGCATGCCGCAGATTGCTCTCCTATCACCCGTACTCAGCCCGACTCTGGTGGGTCTGTAGCCGTGTCATTGGATCAATGGAGCCGCGAATGGTGGCATGGGATACCTGGGATCAGATACGCAATGACGCAACTGCGTCTTACTTGCAGGCCTGGATTGGGCACACCTGGATTGGGCACGCCTCGTTAGATGCAGACGAACGGCCTCTATTGAGTCTTGGTTGGTCACAGACCATGAGCTCTCTTGCTGAGATCTCTGCGGGGCGCGAAATCGTTGTAATGCGCACCGGTGACGATAACAATCTCAGCCGGCCGCTTCGAGAGGAATCGAGGCCGATACGCGTAATTGGTGCAGTGGAGGTTGCAGCACTTGATCCTGCCTGCGTGCTTCTACCAATAGTTATTTCAGGTGGCGGGAGAATATTTGTAACCCCAAAGATATTTGACTCCCTCGATCTGCTCTCCGATTACCCCTCTGTCGGGGTTGCACCAATCGGTTGCGCGCTCTCAGAGAATGTAGTTAGAGCGTTTATATCTGGCAACGAAGCGCTCGACCTCAAAGAATTGCCCATCACATTCGCTCAATCATTCGCAGGGCCAAGCGGGGTTGTAGCTAGGGAGCAGTTTCTGCAACGCAGGGATGCGCCAGATGCACCAGAGTTAATCCGAAGCCTCGGATAGAAGCGAGTTAGCAAAGTTTTCGAATTTTTACCTCTGCTTCAAAATGCTTTCAACGCGCTGCGATAGTCGACCTAGGCCAAGCCGGTCGCACCAACTCTGAAAGTCGCTGCGCGGGCCAGTCCATACCCAATCGTCTACACCACTCGAGATCGCGTCGTATCTAAGCGTTGCCAAATCGCGAAATAAGAGCGCGTCTTCGAAAGAGGCATCGAGGGTCTCGGCGAGTCTTGCTGCTCCCCTAACCTGCACCCTCCACTGCGATGGGTCGCGAGGGATGTTCTCAAGGTGTAGATATTCTTCAAGTATAAGTGCAGAAGATTTAGCTCCCCAACCCTTTAATCCTGGGAATCCGTCTGCTGTATCGCCTGTAAGGGCAAGCCAATCGGGGATCGATTCCGGAGAGACTCCGAATTTGGCACGGACCCCATCAGCGTTACGTATCTCTCCCCTACGCCGATCGACCTGAACAATTCGATCGCCCACTACGCACTGAGAAAGATCCTTATCTGGGGTACAGAGATGGACTCGCGCTACACGCTCATCCTTACCTGCGATTCGCGCGGCCGATGCCATTGCATCATCGGCTTCGTATTCAGTCATAGCTAAGACACATATGCCCAATGAACTGAGCGCCTCTTCAAGAAGCGCGAACTGCAGGAATAGCTCCTCCTCTAAACCCTCTCCGGTTTTGTACCCTGCATACATAGCGTTTCGAAAAGAGTCAACCGTATGGTCAGTAGCTACGGCGATGTGGGTAACGCCCTCGTCGAGCATCATCACTACAGAGTTCAGGACACCGCGAACCGCTGCGATCTCGAGACCCTCAGCGTCGATACTCGAGGGCAGCGCAAAGTGATGGCGGAAGAGTTCGTAGGTGCCGTCGAGTAGGTGTACATCCATGGCGCCATTATCCCCCACCGAGTGCTGAGAGCAAGTTCTATAGCGTGGCGAATACAGACTCTGCTTCTGTGGCTGCCTGAGCGAAATCGTCGGGTGCTGTTGGTGGAGCAAATAGAAACCCGCTCAAATGATCGCATCCAAGCTCCACCAAGCGAGCAGCTTGAGACTTCGTCTCCACACACTCAGCCGTTACACGGAAACCTAGGCCGTGCCCGAGGCGTACCACAGCATTTGGAATTGCGGTTTCACGAGGGCCCAGGTCAACAGTACTAACGAAAGCTCGGTCAATCTTCAGAGTGTGCACGGGGTGCACTTGTAAGTATCGAAGAGAGGAGAACCCCACACCGAAGTCATCTATTGCAATTGGAAAACCCCTTCGCGCAAGGTCAGCAAACTCTCCACCCGCCTCCAATGCCTCATCGAGTAGCACGCGTTCGGTGAGTTCGACGCCAATTCGCGACGCCTCAAGGCCGTTCTCTGTCGCGTAATTCGACATTCTCTCGCCGTACCCTGGATGAGCGAGTTCCGCTGCGCTCATATTTATCCAAACGCGTTCTACCGGGGTACCAGCGTTATCCCATTTAGAGATTTGTCGAGCAGTTTCAGCAGCGACCCAATCGCCAAGTGGGACCACGAGTCCCGATTCCTCAGCAACGTCGATAAACGAATCCGGAAATAGCAGACCTCGTTTAGGGTGACGCCACCGAACTAGCGCTTCACACTCCGAAGCCCTACCGGTGCGGGTATCCACTATTGGCTGATAATGAATCTCGAGTTGGTCCTCGACTAGAGCTGCTTTGAACTCGGATTCGATATGCATATCATCGCTAATACGATCACGCATTGCATCGTCAAATATCGAAACTCTTGACCGACCAGTGCGTTTAGCCTCGTAAGAGGCACGATCAGCGTTGCGAATCAATTCCTCAGGTTCACGTGAACTAGATGCACATGCCACACCTATCGAGCACGAGATATTTATGCTTCTACCGGCCTTACGGATAGGTTCATCCAGAGCTCGTCGTGCTTGCTCCGCTATGAGCATTGCTGCTTCCTCGCTCGGGAGATGGGCGCAGATCAAGAATTCATCTCCCCCAAGCCTCGCCACTACAGCCTCTGCGGGAACCGCTGCACGAATGCGTGCTGCAACCTCTACGAGAACGTGATCTCCTATTGCATGGCCGAGCGAGTCGTTCACACGCTTGAAGTGGTCTAAATCAACGAACATCACAGCGGTTACTCCGCCCACTCGCCGCTGCTGTGCCAGCGACCAACCAATTCTGTCGGCAGCAAGTGCTCGATTAGGTAGTCCGGTCAAAGGATCATGTAGCGCCATTCGTTCTAGAGCGGTCTGGGCTAAACGTCGCTCCGTAACGTCTTGACTAACTACTACGACGGCCTCCCCGATAGAGAGAACTTGCTGGTGAATCCAGCGCCTCTCCCCGCGAACAGAGATTGCAATCTCCTCATGGAATTGCCCAGCTCGTTCTACAGCATCGCCCCAACGTGAAATGAGATGTTTGGAAGCCTCCGCAAAAATCTCCGAGCAGAGGCACCCGACTAGATCAGACGCACTTCGGTGCAGCATCTCTGCTGCGGCGGAGTTCATGAAGCGAAACTCAAAATCCCGAATCGACCCATCTGAGGAACGCACTGCATCCCAGATTGAGAAGCCGTCAGGGCTCACGGCCATGGCCTGAATAAATTGATCTGGAGACGCGAGCATTCCTTCGCCGATGACCATGCGAGCGCCGAGGCGAGTTACGACAGCATCGATCTCTACGGGGCGAGAGTTGTCTGCGTTTCTCGGAGTCGGCTCTTGATCGATTGGGCTCATTACCTTGGGACTCCATCGGCAACTTCACTGCCCGGAATTGCTTCGCCGGATATTGCTAAGCACATCCTAGGGTTATTCGATATCGAACCGCACCTGACGCTGGCTGTGCCTCAAAAGATGCCCATTAGAAATGTTTATGAGGAACACCTTATGTTTATGCAGTAGCCCCGATTATCAGTTGCGATTCCCCACTCTAAGTGGTAGAAAACACAGGTTTACAGATTCAGATACATATGTAATGGGGGCGTTGTGGACATCAGCCGACAGAGGCTCAGGCGTTTCTCGAGATTCGGCATTGGCCTAGCAACCCTCATCGGTACCGGTGCCATTCTGGCCGCTGCGTCTCTGGCCGGAGCATCGACTGTTCCTGGTTCGCCTACTTCGCCCGCTGCAGTCCCTGGACCCAAACTCGGTGAGGTGAAACTCACATGGAGCGCACCTGTCGATTTGGGTGGCGGACTCACAACCTACTTAGTTGCAAGTGCACCAGTTGTTGGTGGGACAACGGGAACCTTCTCTGCCGCAACACCTACAAATTCAGTTGCTCTGCGTGCTTCTAAAACTTGCA
Organism: Actinomycetes bacterium; assembly: GCA_037146835.1. GTDB lineage: Bacteria > Actinomycetota > Acidimicrobiia > IMCC26256 > IMCC26256 > IMCC26256. Next base: position 71,002 of record JBAWWI010000001.1, read on the forward strand.
CAGCTACTTATCCAGATCTCTGCGCTTACAAAATCTTTGCAAAGAACTCCGCAGGTACAAGCGTAGCTAGTACGGAAGCCCGAATTGTCTGGACTGCTCCGTCTGCCCCCGGAAGCCTGCGCGCGGTCAGCACCAACTTCTCTGACGTAGACCTGACGTGGAAAGCCCCTAGCCGTAGCGGTGGGCTCGCCTCCACTTTCTCGGTAGAGAAGCGAATCGATGGCGGGTCTTGGGCAGCAGTATCAAGCGGCTTATCCGGCCTCACATACACCGCTTCATCGTCATGCACAGGCGGGACTTCCTGCATGTACCGCGTGAAGGCCGTTAATGCTGTCGGTGCTGGTCCATGGTCAAACTCTGCAGCGTTACGAGTTACTCCTGGCGCCCCTAAAAATTTGACAGTCGCAGTAAGCGCTACCCACCCTGAAACCTCCGGAGCCTTAGCGGGAGCGGCAGAGACGCTGGTCGAGTGGTTACCGCCAACCCTCGGGCTAGCTGATTCCAACTACGACGTGCAAACATGCTTGGAACTCTGCAATGCAAATACAGGTACTTGGAGCGCATCGACAACCGTAGCGACCGGAGCTACACCTAACCTCGCCGGTGAATGTGGCGCTCTTCAACACACATGCTCATACAGGGTTAGGTCCACAAATACTCGGGGTGGGGTAAGCCCGTGGGTTTATCGTGCGATTAGTCCATTCTCGCCTACAGCAGTATCAGTCACTACAGGCTCCGCTGAGAACACAATCGCTGTCACCTTTAGTGGAGCGGCTGAGACTGGTGTCGGTCCCGCCTCTGGCAGGGCTTATCGCTTCTATGCCTGCGAGGCATCTTGTGGTAGTGCAGGTAACTGGATCACCGACCCTTCCGAAGAGATAACTCTCGACACGATCAGTGCGTACCCCCACACTGCGACCATTGCATGTACAGGCGGAACAAATTGCCTTGTTCGTATGCAGACTGTTTATGCAGATTTCAATGGGAGCACGCTTACTGGCATTACATCCGCTGTAGGAGCACTGCTCCCTGGCGACCCGACGGGCACAACAGTGGTAACCGGCTCAACCTCGGGGAGTGTCGATGTCTCATGGACTGCGCCAGTTGTTCTCGGTTCGCCAGCTTTAACTCACTACGACACTCGTTATTCCATAGACGCAGGTCTGAGTTTTACCGCTTGGTCCTCTACCGGCGGCACGGGCGTCACTCGCACTATCGCCTGCGGAGCAGGGAACACCTGCGATGTTGAGGTACGCGCCGCCAATGCAATAGGAGAATCTTTAACAGATTCCGGTTCGGCAGTTGCCGCTAGCGCTCCGGGGGCACCGACTGCAATGACAGTCGTCACCGGGACGACTTCAGGCACAGTCGATGCCTCGTGGACTGACCCAGCAGATCTGGGGACTCCCGCCCTGAACCACTACGAGACTCGCTACTCCGTAGATGCAGGATCTACTTTTAGCGCTTGGTCCTCTAACGGTGGCACCGGCACTACTCGGACCATCTCCTGCGGTGCGGCGAATACATGCATCGTGCAGGTACGCGCAGTCAACACGATTGGGGCGTCTTCGCCAGACTCAGATACCGCAGTTGCTGCCAGCGCTCCGTCCCAACCAACAGGTTTTAGTGCTGTACTCAACACGGGCAGCGGAAACGCCGATCTTGCTTGGACAGCGCCAACAGTCTCCCCATCGATCACAGATTACGAGTACAGCGTCTCAACAGATAGTGGATCTACTTGGGGCACGTGGACATCGTTAACGACCACTGGAACTAGCGCTTCAATCGCTGCTTGTTCGTCCACATCGGCTGACACCTGCGACTACAAAATTCGCGCCGTTAACAGCATTGGAGATGGCGCTAGTTCATCAACTAGCGGATTTATTATCCCATAGGCGCTAATTTAGGGTGCTTAGGACATATCCACATCTCACCCTGCGCATAGTGTGCTCAAAGAATGAGTACAGAAAATACTGCCTCCAAATTCGGCCCTGATAGCCACAAGAATTGGAGAGCGGAATCGCTACCGCTGCTAGCGGAGGCTGTCGCTGCGCTCAAAGGCGAGGACCGACCGGGGCAGCGCGATTTGGCTACCGCTGTATCCGAGGCGATCCGGTATGGACACCATCTAGTCTCCGAGGCACCAACAGGTTCCGGGAAGAGCCTCGCCTATCTAGTCCCAGCTATTGCATCAGGTTTGCGGGTAGTTGTTGCTACGTCAACGATCGCCCTTCAAGATCAACTTATTGGTAAAGACTTACCGCAATTAGCGAGCGCTACCAATGTCCGCTTTACTGCGACGGCATTGAAGGGCCGAGCTAACTATGTCTGCCTCTCAAAGATTCGTACAGCCGATGCTCCTGAGACACTCTTTGACCAACGCCCCGGCGCCTCTTTCGATGATGACCTGAGGACGGTTCGAGATTTCAGTGAGGCATCACCCACAGGTGACCGTGCAGAGTTACCAGGAGCCATCCCTGATTCTTCGTGGGCGGCATTCTCCTGCACTGGCCAAGAGTGCCCAGGGGCCAATGAGTGCTCAGATGGTGTCGAGTGTTTCGCAGAGAAGGTACGCACTCGTGCAAGCGAGTCCGAGATTGTTGTGGTGAATCATGCACTTGCCTGCCTCGATATAGGGGCTGAGGGCAATGTTCTCCCCGACCACGACATATTGATCGTGGATGAGGCCCACGCGCTCGCAGAGGCCGCAACCCGATCATTCGGAGCAGATCTCTCCCCGAGCGCCATAGGACGCCTAGGAACGCTCTTAGGCAAGCATGGGGCGACTCAGGCCATGGTTAAGAACCTAAAGACAATCGAGAACCATTTAGAGACGCTCCTAAACCAGCACAAGGGCGAGCGCCTAACCGGTGAAGCCTTCAAACCGGTGCAAGGTACGTTGGTCTCTATAGGCGAGCACCTATCTACCGCCAGAGCCGGACTATCCAAATCTGATAACCCGGAGAGCAAGAGGGCCAATCGACTCGCTGCAACCCGAATCGAGACTGTCAGGCGGATGGCAGGGGCTACTGCCACAGATGTTGTCTGGGTAGACGGAGACGGGCCAAGTATCCGCCTGCGCCTTGCCCCACTCGAGGTTGGCTCCCCTATGGCTATTTCGTTGCTCTCAACTCGGCCCTGCATCTTCGTCTCGGCAACCCTCGGGGGCGAGGCTCCATATCGCGATTTTGCAGCCGCTCTAGGTTTAGACCCCACTGCCGATCAGGGTTCATGGGGCGATCCGCCAGGGACGCCGCTAGCGGAGGGAGAACCCCCCGAGCGCTCAACCGGAGTTGGCTACGCATCTCTAGCCGTGGACCCTTCTTTCAACTGGCGCGAACAAGGAACCCTTTTTGTAGATCCAAAGCTCCCTGACCCGGCGCGCAATCGCGATGAATGGCTCGCTGCTGGTGGCGTCCATCTCCTGCGCTTGGTAGAGGCAAGCGATGGTAGGGCTCTTGTTCTCTGCACGTCACGCGCCAACGTTGATCATTTTGCATCGCTAATTCGTGATTCAAAATTGGATGTAACTGTTCTTGCTCAGGGAGATGCAGCGCCAGCTGAGTTGACACGCAGGTTTATCGAGGATGAGCGCTCGATTCTTGTAGGCACTCGCACATTCTGGGCAGGAATTGATGCTCCAGGTACAGCGTGTGTATTGGTGGTGATCGATCGGATACCTTTCCCAGTCCCCTCTGAACCTCTACATGCAGCGCGACGCGAATTCGCGGAGTCCGAGGGCGAAGATGCTTTCGCCACTGTCGATATACCAGCAGCAGCTTTAACTCTTGCGCAGGGAGCCGGTCGACTCCTGCGCCGCAGATCTGATCGCGGTGTTGTCGCGGTCCTTGACCCGAGACTCGCTACACGGAGTTACCGACGGGCACTCTTAAAAGCCGTCCCTCCATTTAGACGCACTACCGATATCGAAGATGCATGTGTTGCTTTGAAATCGGCCGCAGAGGGTGAAGCAAAGTAGCAACCTAGTTTCGAGGTACGTCCTTGAAGGGGAGCACCTTGTCCGGGCGATTCTCGCTAGGAAGTCCTAGAACCCGCTCACCAAGAACATTGCGTTGAATCTGCTCTGTGCCGCCACCTATGCGAACGGACCACTGGTTTAGAAAATAGGACTGCCACATTCCATCGAATGGAGCATCTTCGAGCTTGAGCATTCCACCAGCACCCTGCAGAGCCATGACGAGATCACCATCAGCCGCCATCTTCTGGCTGGCCAACAATTTAAGAACACTTGCCTCTGGTCCGAGATGATCCCCTCGAGAGGCCCGGGCACGCGCCCTGCCTGCCAACCAGGAGACAAGGTGGAAGCGCGTATACGAATGAGCGAGCTCTTGACGTACGAGTGGGTCATCACCACGGTCAAGCGAATGCGCGAGTTCGAGGATCGATTGGAAGGAGATGCCTGAGCCACTTCCGATCATGCTCCGCTCATTCGAGAGGGTTGTATTTGCAACACGCCAACCATTACCTGGTTGATCAACGAGGTTAGAGGCCGGCACTTTGACGTCAGTAAGAAAAACTTCGTTGAAATGAGCGAACCCTGTTATCTGCACCAAAGGTCGTACCTCGATGCCAGGAGAGCGCATGTCTACCAAGAAATAGGAGATCCCTCTGTGCTTAGGCACATCCCAATCGGTTCGAGCAATCATCATCGCCCAATCGGCGACATGTGCACTAGAGGTCCAGACCTTCTGACCATTAACCAGATACTCATCGCCATCTAGTTCGGCACGCGTTGTTAGCCCGGCTAAATCCGATCCGGCACCTGGCTCGGAGAAGAGCTGACACCAGAGCGCTTCACCACGCAGCATCTCGGGTAGAAACTTCAGCTTCTGCTCCTCGGAAGCATGCTCTAAGAGTGTCGGGCCAACCATTTGAAGACCAATGCTCAAGGCCCCTGTATTGACTTCGTAGCGGAGCTCTTCCTCGGCAAAAATCTTGGCCTGCTCCCGCGTGCCACCGCGCCCACCGTAGATTTTGGGCCATGTAATCCCCGCCCATCCGTGATCAAACAAGGTTCTCTGCCAAGCCCTTGCAGCCGCAATATGCGCAAGTTCAGCCTCTCGTGAGGCATCCGTGGACAGCAGTGTCGTGCGGTCGGTGCCCTTTCGGAGAGCAGCGTGAGCGCTTAGAAATTCTCTTGCTTCGGCTCTGAACTCAGCATCTTCTCCGGAGTCGAGATTCTTCGGGTCATCCATATAGGCAGCCTGCCACGCCCGGAGTTGCCCAAGCACACCGGCAGGCGTCCAATCCGGTAAAGATGATTAGAAATGTTGCGGCATTCCCGCTCACCGCCTTGAGGAGAGAAATTGAACCCTATTGGACCGCTCACAGGGGCCGACGAATCGTTCGGCCACCAGATCACTGATACGCAGGTCGTCATAGGTACCTCCGATCTTGCATGGACGGAGAAGGTCTGCGCTATGGCAGCAGCCAAAGACGGCTCGATCCAGATTGGTTTCGGATTGGGGAAATACACGAATCGAGATGTCATGGATGGATATGCGGGTGTATCGCGCGGATGCGAGCAGTTAACCGTGCGAGCAAGTCGTCGCCTCTCTCCGAATTTCGACGAAACCTCCATCGGTCCAATTCGATATGAAATCATCGAGCCGCTTACTGCTGTGCGATTCTCGCTCGAGCCAAATGATGTATTGCCTTTAGCCTTCGATCTTCGTTTCGATGGAGTTATTCCTTGCCAGCTTGAGGAGCGTACGCACCAGCGCAACTCCCCCGCCTCGAGAATTAGCGCTGACCTTGTTAGATACCACCAAGTAGGTGTTCCTACCGGATGGCTTGAACTTGATGGAGTTCGCACCGAGATCCATAGCGATAGCTGGATTGCGACACGTGACCACTCGTGGGGTGTGCGTTACGACGTAGGTCAGCCAATTATTGATGTTGAGAAGATTGACCCATTGGAGGGGCTTTCATTCTCAATGATCTGGAGCCCAATTTTGTTTGAACGTGCTGATGGCTCGAGATACGCAGTCTTCTTACACACTGTTCAAGTCGAAGGCTTCGGGCAGACACTTCATAAGACGGTAACCGGAGCGATAGAGCATGAAGACGGAACGGTGATTCCTCTCGTTGATATCGATTTAAGCGGCCTTAGATTTGACCCGAATAATCGCAGACTCCTCGGTGGAGTCATCGTTACTCGAACCACTGCAGGCGAACTACGTACCTTCACCCTGGAGGTCCCAACGGATACCGGTTTTCATCTCGGGGCTGGTCTCTACTTTGGGTGGAGAGGCCACCATCATGGAGAGTTCCGAGGGCCCCTAAATGTTGAGGGGGAGCGCATCGCAGACTGCAGAGAGCCTGAGATAGCAAGAGAACTTCATCAGATTCGAGACACGTTTGTGATCGTCGATGATCCAGTAGGTGGCGGACGCGGCTTCGGCAACTGTCAACCGATTGTTGCGGGCCCTTTCGAACGCTGGGGCTTAGATGCCAAGACTTCGTTTTGGTAGGTCAGCCGCGCTTCACGCGACTCTTGAGCGCCAGTAGCGAGAGAGTCATGCTCAAGATTCCTACTAGTGCAATTGCGAAGAAGGCGGTCCCGATAGTTCCCCACTCCCAGCCTCCGCTCAAAATAGCTCGCAGCCCGGCGAGCATGTAGGTAACAGGATTCCATTCTGCGATCGTTGCTAGCCAACCTGTCAGCGCCTCTTTAGGCAAGAAGCTCGTCGTTAAGAATGCAAACGGGAAGAAGAGAATGAACGATGAGTTCACCGCCGCAGGACTACCAGTCTTTAAGGCAATGGCATAGGTAAAACCATTAAAGGCGACGCCCCAGCAACCTGCCATGAATAGGAATGCGAGCAGTCCCAGTAGGCCAGTTGCGAAATGAACACCGAGAATCGTTCCAAGGATCAAGACGGGGATGCAGAGACCGACAATCAAAGCGAAATCTGCTGCTAGTAATCCGAGTAGCAGAGTGGGGCGTTTTACAGGCGTCATTAGAAGCCGGTCGAAATAGCCATCCTGGATGTCGTACACGAGAGCGGAGGCTCTCGACACACCGGTGGATGCAAAGAGGATTGCTACTGGAAGTTGGAATGCCTTGAAGTTTCCAACGGCCCCAGTTGACTCCGCAATATTTTGCAGAGACCCCACATTGACGACAAAGAAGAAGAGTGGGACGAGCATCGCAGGTATGAACTGCTCTGGGTCACGCGGAATTGCGCGTATGGCTCGACCTGATATTGAAATCAGATCGGAGAGGCTCCCAGCGCTGCGAGCCCTGATCACCGTTGGATGAATTTGCTGTGTCGAATTTGGTAGTGAATCTGTCATTTCGACTCCTTTACTTTGGCCTCTGCCTCGATATGGCTGCCTGTCATTTGTAGGAATACGTCGTCAAGCGTTGGTGTCCGTAGCGTCAGGCTCTTTACGGATACTCCGACCTCTGCGAGGGCGACCGCTACAGGGCTGAGGAGCGCTGAACCGTTCTCAGTTCGCACCGTAATCTCTCCAGCATGTGCCTCAACTGAGTCGATGGCGCCGATAGATGAGAGCGAGGATACGGCTAAGTCGCCTTGTGTCGGATCGACCTCGGCGACAATGACATCGTTTCCGACACCTCGCTTCAATGCATCTGGAGTTCCCTCGGCGACAATTTTGCCAGCATCGATAATTCCAACACGGTGGGCAAGTTCGTCGGCCTCCTCTAGATACTGAGTAGTCAGGAATATTGTCATCCCCAGCTCTTCATTGAGCCTGCGAACCTCTCCCCAGACCACGGCGCGACTGACCGGGTCGAGCCCCGTTGTTGGTTCGTCTAGAAACAGAACATCTGGGTTGTGCACGAGTGCCGCCGCGAGATCCAACCTGCGTTTCATTCCACCTGAGTAGGTTCCGACCCTGCGATCGAGGGCTTCGCCCAAATCAATCAAACCAGAGAGAACTTTCAGTCTCGCCTCAGTCTCATTCTTATTCAGACCATATAAACGCGCCTGCAATTTCAGTATCTCTAAACCGGTCTGCTTAGAGTCGAGCGAGGCGTCCTGCAGAGCTACTCCGATACGAAGGCGAACAGAGTCCGGGTCGGAGACAACATTGAACCCGGCAACCTCCGCTAGACCCTCTGTGGGGAGCAGGAGGGTTACGAGCATCCGCATGAGAGTGCTCTTGCCGGCACCGTTCGGTCCGAGGAAGCCGTAGATCTCTCCATTAGGCACGGCAATGTCAACGCCATCTACCGCAGTTGTCTCGCCAAATCGACGAACTAGCCCTTCTGTACGAATAGCGAACGATGTCATTGCACTCTCCCCGTCTCTCGAAAATTAGACACAAATTCATTAGCCTGTACTCGGTTCTCTGCACTCATTGCAATCATGGGCATCTGCCTATTGGTTCTAAGCAGAAATCTCAGTGAAGCTATAAATACCAGGACTGCTCCAACAATATGCAGAGAGACTATGAGCGCTGGAACTCCAGTGAAATACTGCACATACCCGATCCCCATTTGAATGACAACAGCACTCAAGAGCAGGGTCAAATCTTTTCGTCTACGAGAGCTCACGCCAGTTCTTGCTGAGAGGAAGAGGATTGCTGCAAGGGTGACGAGAAGCATTATGGCGGCGATACTGTGAATTCTCACAATGTCGGTAAGCACAATATTGAAACGTCGCGCCGATCGGTCTCCAGCATGAGGCCCCGAGTTAGTAGCCACGGTCCCTGCAATTACAACAATGCTTGCGAATATGAATTGGAGCAAAGGTAATTTCTGTTCCCATTTGAGTTCAGGCTTGTAACTGCGGCGATCGTCTGGATAACCAGCGCGCTCCACCAGTATTACGGCGTCAGCTAGAAGTGCCATCGAGAGTAGAAAATGACTCATCACTGCCGCGGGGTGAAGGTCTGTTAATACAGTTATACCGCCGAGAACAATCTGCGCTACAACGCCGGCTACCAAGCCTAAAGAGAGCCAAATTAGGTCTCGACGACGTGGGCTCCTAAAGAATGAGCCGAGTACCGCTGCAATGACGGCGATGGAGACCGCTCCAGTAAAAGTGCGGTTAATGAACTCAATCATGGCGTGATAGGACGTAGCGCTTCGCGGGGTTAATTGACCTGGCGAGCAGTTTGGCCATGAACTACATCCAAGACCAGAGCCCGTGAGCCTTACCGCAGCTCCCGTCACAATGATGACGGCTACCATCGCACAAGCAGCAACGGTGACTCTGCGATAG
>JBAWWI010000002.1:0-71732 GCA_037146835.1 Actinomycetes bacterium
CAGCTCCGATAATGAGCGCGGTCTTGCCTTCAAACTGATCAGCAGTACGCGCGCGAGCGAATCTGACTCCAAGAAAAACGACTCTAAGAAGAACGACTCTAAGAAGAACGAATCTAAGAAAAACCATGGCGATGGTCACGGAGACGACGGTCACGGCGGAGGCAGTGGAGGAAGTGGAGGCAGCGGCGACGCTCCCAAGATGATTGTCCCACCTCTCATCGCTAACTGGGCACGCGACAACCCGACGATTCCTCTCTTAGAGCCAGATGTATATCCACAGATCACTCAGACCGGCACACAGGGTTGGGCGGTGCTGCTACCCGAGGTCACGGGACCAAATGCTGGTGGTCGCCAGGCTCGCTTTATCGTCGGGTATGCCTACCAAGGCACCCACTTTGCATATGGATTTGTAGACCCAAACCCTTCAAATCCCTTGTTAGCTGGCAGGCGCCTGCTCTTCCCATGCCCGGTCGGCAAGAACCACGAAGGTGACGACGAGAACAACGGCCATGACGAGAGCGACGACAACCACTACGGGTCTACCTCAACCTCAAGCACCTCATCGACGAGTACTACAAGTACTACCTCCACCACTACACCAGGGGCTACGACCACAACCACAACAACTCGCCCGCGCGGCGATGACGATGGCGGCAATCCTTTCGGGCCTCCCTCTCCGACCACCACTAGCAGCACCACTACAACTAGTACCACTACAACAACGATGCCTCCACCTCCGCCGAGCTCTACAACTAGTACCTCGACAACAAGTACAAGCACGAGTACCACAACAAGCACTACGACGCGGCCACCTGTAACCACAACTACAACGCGGCCGCCTGCCACAACAACCACCACTCGCCGAAACAACCACGGCGATGACGACGACGAGCACGGGAACTGGCACACGACTACGACAACGCGGCCACCAGCAACCACAACTACAACGCGGCCACCTGCGACTACAACCACAACGCGCCCCTCAGGGAGCACCTCGTCTACGACCACAACCACGCGGCCGAGTAGCGGATCAACGACAACGACCTCTACAACAAGCCCCGGTGGAACAACGACGACCACCAGCGACGATCCTTGGGCACGATGGCTTGCGGCGGGCGGTACCGATACTCGCGGCGGCGGATCCGGTAACGGTTCTGGTAGAGACGACCGACCCTCAGAGTCGAATAGGGGCGGCGAGTCTGCTCCTAAGTTGAAGCCCTTCGTTGAGACCGGCGTCGGGGCTGCTGGGCCTTCAGGGCCTGAGGCTCCGGCTCCCTCTGGGCGCACGGGCACGCGACGATTTGCTGAGTTATTTGACTCCCAAGACGACGGGCGACCAGTTCTTGGATGCGCTATCTCTGGTGTTGTTCTTATTTACTGCAAACCTTGACCTAGACCCCTCCAGAGTGCGCAAGACTGCGCCCCTATGAGTGACCTACTTGCACGAATAAATGATCGAAGCGCCCACGTCGTAGTAGTCGGGCAGGGATACGTCGGACTGCCGGTTGCGATGCGTGCCGCCGAGGCGGGTTTTAGAGTTACCGGCTACGAACTCGACCCGCGCAGGCTCAATGCACTCCGCGATGGTCAGTCCTATGTTGAAGACGTTCCCGATGCGCGCCTCGCAGCTGCAATCGCGTCTGGCTACACCGCTACAGACTCCGTAGGCGATCTCGCTGGTTTTGATATAGCGGTGATCTCGGTACCCACGCCACTACGCGAAGGCGCACCTGACCTCTCATTTGTTGAGGGTGCCGCTGAGCAACTTCGTCGTGTCCTCAAAGCAGGTGCGCTAGTTGTATTGGAGAGCACGACATACCCCGGAACTACCGAGGAATTAGTCGGTCCACTACTCGAGGCCTCTGGTTTAACTGCGGGGCGCGATTTTCACCTCGGATACTCACCGGAGCGTATTGACCCAGGAAATACTCAATACACATTTGAGAACACACCAAAGGTTGTCTCGGGAATAGACGCTGAATCGCTTGCATGCGTAGGCGCTTTTTACTCAACCCTCGTAGAGCAGGTTGTGCCTGTTGGCTCATGTGCAGAGGCCGAGCTCGTGAAATTACTTGAGAACACTTTTAGGCATGTCAACATTGCATTGGTAAATGAACTTGCAATGTTTGCAGAGGATCTCGGTGTGGATATCTGGAGTGCGATAGATGCAGCCTCCACAAAACCGTTTGGTTACATGCGCTTTACCCCAGGGCCAGGAGTAGGGGGACACTGCCTGCCCGTTGACCCGTCCTATCTGTCGTGGAGAGTGCGCAGGCAGTCTGGGCATGCATTCCGCTTTGTTGAACTCGCGAACGACGTAAATGAGCACATGCCCGATTACGTAGTTAGTCGCATTGTCTCGATGCTGAACAAGAGCGAGCGCTCCGTAAAAGGAAGCAAGATCCTGCTTCTCGGCATGGCCTATAAAGCTGGAACATCAGATTGGCGTGAATCGCCATCGGTAAAGGTTGCAGAGCGGCTCGCAGCCCTCGGGGCCGATCTACGTGCTTGCGACTCGCACATCCCGGCTGTATTCGCTCCCGGGTTTGATCTGAGGCTCGAGGAGTTTGGTCCAGAGGCGCTTGCATCTGCGGACTTAGTTGTGCTGCTTGTGGATCACCTTGAGTTTGATCCCGATGTGATCTGCGAGCACTCAACTCTGATCTTTGATGCGAAGGCCATACTGCGCGGACGCGAGTTCAGCGGCGAGATCCTCTAACCGCTCGAGCAGGTTGCTATTTGGGTTTCTACAGCCCTACAAGGCCTACGTATTTACCACCGCGTTCGAATACTCGATATGCGCCGCCGCGCTTTAAGACCCAGTCGCGAAACCATGTGTTGTCGTCTATATCGTCGCAGACAATCACGCACTCCGGCGTTAGATGGGTGGCGACTGCATCCATAGCAAATGTTCGTCCGTCGTAGGACTTATCCGAGTCGTAGTGGAAGAGGCTGATCGGTCCGCACCTCGGGAGAATCTCGGCAAGGTTGGATCGGTCGCCCTTGAGATAGAGGTTCCACCCGTCTCGCAACGCATCCGGAACTACGCACCCAACATAACGCTCAGGGTTCTCAAGCCGGAAGTATGGGAAGTCGCTAGACCACAGTGAGCCCGAGCCGTTCGCTGCTAAGGCTGTGAGGACCGCTGCCGAGGACCACCCAGCAGCTACACCGGTCTCAAGAACTGTCCCTGGAATAGTTAGGCGTGTAAGGAAATAGAGGAGGCGATGGTGACCTCCCCCTCCGAGGGGCACACCGATGGTCGAGAGGATCGACTGTGCCTGGGGCTCGAACTCATCTGCCCAGTGGTTGGACTCAGCCCAGAGAGCAGGGTTGAGCGACTCGCCGAAAATCTCGACCGACTCAGCATGCTCGGATGCCCAAGCCAGAGCCTCGTCCTTATTCGGCGGGCGCAGGCGAGCTTTTATCTTGCGCAGCATCACAGGGAGGTAGGAGGGGCGCAGCGCATTGCGTGCGAGGTTCAAAAATGTTGATCGGCGGGCCACGGCGGCGAGGCTACCCGGGCCAAGGGCCATAGCGGAGCAAGATTCGACGATTCGGCGATTAACCCAGCCACAGCGAATCGACACCACAGCGAATCGCCCGCCGAATCGGCGCCACACCACCGAGACCCCAGCCACAGCGAATCAGCACCACAGCGAATCGGCACCACAGCGAATCGACGCCACCCCAAGACCAGCGAATCGGCACCACAGCGAATCGGCGCCACACAAAGACCAGCGAATCGGTGCCACACCACTGGGACCCCAGCCACAGCGAATCGACACCGCCCCAAGACCAGCGAATCGGCGCGAGGGCCCTAGCGGCCCTAGGACCAAATTTGGCGCCATAGAATCTCAACCTTGCCAAGTATCGATCCCCCTCAGCAGCATTGGTTGGAGTCATGAGCGACACCGTGCTCGGCGCATCTCCGGGTCAGGATCCGAGCGAGACAGCTCGCTCGCACTCGAGCTCAGATAACAACCTGAGTTCAGAGCACTCTCGGGAATCGCGACGCTTCGACATCGCGGCCGTGGTGATCCTCATTACCCTCGGAGCGGCGATCCCGCTCCTCATTGCTCAATCCGCGGGCGCATTGAAGATTCCGCGCTCGGATGACTGGTCCTACTTAACGACCCTCTTCCGTTGGGTCGACGGAGATGGCCTCAACTTCAATAACTGGGTCTCGATGACCCTCGTTGGTCAACTGGTGCTCGCTGCTCCAGTAGCAGTGTTAGCTCGCCACTCGATAGGAGCTGTGCGCGTAGAGGCCGCTCTGATCGGCGCTGTTGGTCTCATTGCTCTCTATTACACCGGGGTTCGTGTTACCCAACGACGCTCGGCAGCGCTACTTGTTGCGGTCACGATGACCCTGAGCCCGCTCTGGGTAGCCATGGCGCCAACCTTCATGTCCGACATTCCGTCGTTTACCCTTCAAATGTTGATGACGGCTGCGGGGGTCAAGGGGCTCCTCACCAAATCCCGGCGCATTCCCTGGCTCGTAGCGACAGTTGCCTTAGGGGTAGCAGGCTGCTCAATCCGCCAATTCGCAATTGTCCCGCTCATTGCCATCTTGCTTGCTTTTGCAGTCATCGCAAAACGTGACGGCGATCGTGCGTTGATGCGCGCCACAATCGCCTCCGGGATCATCGCGTTTCTAGCAATAGGCGTTCTCATGTATTGGTGGTCAGGTATCCCCGACCCCCTAAAAGGTGCCCCAATGCACCCAACCCCCGGATCGCTAAGAGAAGCGGTGGCAAGGGGTATCGGATACTTAAGGCTCTGTGGACTACTACTTCTACCCGTCCTTGCTTATGTAGGGCCGATACGAGTTGTGAAGCGTGCTTGGCGCACTAGTGCGCTAACAACGACAATCGTTGCAACGCTTACAACTGCAGCTCTCATACTTGCCGCGGCCACACTTGGTGAAGACGCTTTTGTCGGCAATTACATCCACCCTCGGGGGGTCCTTGCTGATGATGTGTTGATAGGCACGCGACCATACCTGATTGCCAGACCTGCCTGGTTAGCTCTAGTCATGCTCGGCTCGCTAGGAGCAGTGGTGATCATGCTCTGCGCAGTACCTGCATTCATGCGCGCCAAGTCAAGAGTCTTCAGCCGCAACGGCGAGATGCGTTCTCATCGAGAAACGCCAGACGTCATTACTATCTTCTTCGGACTAACCCTCTTAGGGATATTTGCTGCATACTTGAGCACCGACGCTCTGCAGATCAACCGGTTTCCAATATTTGATAGATATGTGATCACAGGACTTCCGCTAATAGCGCTGCTAATCCTGCGCGATATGTCGCTACCCGCGTCGCAAGACGCGCGAGCGGGGGGAATAGCGCCGGGAATCGCGCCGAGTAGAGCGTTAGGGATCATCTCCAGCCTTGTTCTTCTCGCATCGCTGGGGACCGTTTGGGGAGTCGACTCGGCTCGATATGACTCAACACGTTGGCAGGTCTCTAAGGATGCTGTTGCTAAGGGATTTAACCCACTCCACATTGACGGTGGGTTTGAGTGGGTTGCATGGCATCTAGGGCGCGCTGCAGTAATTACCAATACTGAGAGCGAACGCCGCATTGTTAGGGCAAGATCCCTCGCACCGTTATGTGTCACTGTTGCAGTAAACGCTCCACACCTCTCAACGAAAACTTCCCTAGTCGCGAGCAGAAGTTACGAGACTCTCCTAGGGCAGCGGATAACGATTATCGCCGTTCGAAATAAACGCGAATGCGGTGGCCGGGCTCCATAGGACTCGCCCCAACAACCAGCACCCTCAGAACCAGCACCCTCAGAACCAGAGAGTCACTATCCCCGTATGTCGTTACCCTCGATTATCTCAACGCGATCAAGTAGAGCGTCGAGTGCCTCTAGCGAGCTCTCAGCTAGCGGCCACCCCTCACTCGGCGGAGCAAATGCGAGCAACGCGCTAAGCGGATCATGCGCTCCGCGCGCGGAGACAGCGTGGACGGGATACCGACCCGCGGCAAGGATCGATATGTCGGTTCCGAGTCGAGGAAATCCCTCAGCAAGGCTCATTAAAGAAGTCGGGTCAAACGAGACTCCAGGGGCGCCAACAACAACTTCGTGCGTCACCGGATCAAGCCAGATCGCAGGCGAGTCGGCGACAATAATTCCGGCCTTCGCTAACCGATGCTCGCGACCATTCAATCTCGCCGCCGCCTGCAGGAGCATTACAGGCTCCCCCGGATTGGTGCCCGCCTTAGCAACAACTAGGCCAGGGATTGCAACAACACCCGCTCCAGTTAGGTCTCCATGGAACGCTAGGTAAGGGGCGAGCGCATTGAGAACGCGCGATGCATTGCGCCCCGAGACCACAACCTCGCCGCCTCTATAGAACAGATGTAGCGGCTTGATTCCGCGGGCCTCGCCGTCGCTCTTCGCAAGTGAGAGTGAGAATGCCGGTCGGGCATCGTGGGCACCTATTGGTATGTCGCTTGGGGCCACTACGTAACTCGAGAACGCAGCCTCAACAGCGGCACATACATCCGGAGTGTCGAATCCGAGGATTACTAGGTGGTCCCCAAACTCCAGAACGGTTCTAAAAGCACGCGGTTGGGCCTCCATGCAACTCTCGCAGTCGAGGTCATACGCAGTTAGTACACGCGGGAGCGAATGCCCGGCAGCCGATTCGCCTTCATCGGACACAAGCAGCCCGGAAGACTTGAACTCTCCTATCGCCTTCTCTACATCAGATTGAAGAGTGCCGGGCTCTGCTCCGAAAACCTCTGCTAGATCATCCGCAATCTCATCTGCGCTTGACTCACCATCGCAGCACTGCCATACAAGGGCAGCGACAGGGTTGAGCAGGTGCAACTCGTCGCCAAGTACGAGTACAGCCTCACCGTCAAAAAATTGGGAGCGCACGAGAGGTGAAGATCGGGGATTACTCAAGGTGCCTTCCCGGAAGACTCGTGCGAGAGTAGATCAAGTACAACCTGACACGCTTCGTCCAAATCTCCACTAGTCAATGCAACGCAGCGCGCACCAGATGTAACTGCAGCGAGCGTATCCATGACAAGTTCCGTATCTCGAGCGAGATGGTAGGAGTGCTGCCCCACGCTATACATCGCAGCAGCTGGGCTTAGAACCTCTATTTTTGTAGGTGCACTTGGGACATACGTTGGGAGCACAACCACTGAAGTGCGGGCGGCCGCAGAGACTGAGCCTTCTCTAAGCGAAGACGCTGGAACTAGGACCAACTCTCCAAGCATCGAGACCATCTCCGGATCAGAGATAGGCGATACCTCCGAAAGAATCTCTCCGATGTTCGCACCAACGGAGACGTACTTAGCGTAAGGCTGCACCATTAACCCACCGGGAGAGATCGCCACCGCCTCATCCGTGAGATAACCGAGGCCATATCGCGCAACGAGAGCAACTGCGAGCGTTGATTTCCCGCTCCCTTGAGGGCCAACAATTATTGCAGCGCGTTCTCCACTCGTTACTGCTGCAGAGTGGAGAAGCGTATAGCCAGGCGTGTTCTCCAGTGCTTGCCGGTTCGCCTCCCATAAAAGGTGAGATACGACGATTGATAATGCCGGAGCAGAGACAACCTGGAGTGCGTCAAGGTGTAGGTGCCACGTCACGATTCCGTTGAAATCAGGCGGGCTCTGCGTGACGGTAAATACATGCTCAGGCTCCATATCGCTCAGTAGAGGAGCCCATAAAAGCTCGGCAAGGTCGGCAACTAAAGCCGCCTCAGAGCGAACGTGCGCAGAGAAACCAAGGAGATTGAAGGTTCGAGAGGTGGCGGCAAAATCTGGGGACCTAAGCCGCGTACGAATGCGCTCACCCACGGCGAAAGCGCCCCCTGCGAGGTTGCGTGTCATCCTGAAAACGCTCGTATGGGTTGTCGATCGAATGCTGCTCTGCTTCGTGAGCAGCATAAGGATTTGGAGCGACTTCGTTTGAGTACGGGTTATCTCTTGGAGCGACCAGCGAAGAAGGATCAAGGGCCTTGAACTCCTTGCGCGGCTCCACCTTGCGCTCAGGCAAACAGAGCAGAACCAAGAAGAACGGCATCACCTGAACGCGCTGCCTCGCGAGAATCCCGAAGTTTGAGAATGCGGAGAATGCATATATGAATGCGAGAACAATCCCAAATGAGTAAGAGACATAAGGCGAATATCTCATCTGATTCCAGAGATTTCGTAGCCTCCTACGAGATTTCCAGGTGAGCCACATCAGAAACACCCCCTCGCCCGCGCTCAATAATGACTGAACGTTTCCTACCTCAAACGGGAACGGCCGATAAAGGATCGTCACTGTGGCGAGCGGGAAATTTGCAGGATTGTTCGTGACGCTTACGGGAGAGAACGTAGATCCAGCCTCCTTTGAGGTGCGGCCCTCCGCATCTTGAAGGGTTTGGTTTACCGTCTCCTGGTTGAGTCCTGACACACCAAAAAACTGAGAGGTCTGGCCGATCAGCACGGTGCCTACGACAAAGAGGATGCCAAACACGAAGACCCTCGCGAAGGGAGTACGCGCTGAGGGGCTTCGTGACTTGCCTAGCCCTGCGGCGAGCACCATCCCAACGAAGGTAATGAGCGCTACGTGAGGGCGAAGCAGCCCGGCGCTCACGAGGCCCAGTGCAGCAATCGGAAATCCCAGCAACGCTCCTTTGCTCATAACCCTTGCGACACCGTAGGAGATAAGGCCAAGACTAAAGACGGCCCATGCATCCTTACCTAGAGCCGATGGCCAATAAATCATCGAAGGTAGGAACAGAAGCAAAAACGCGTACCTTCGAGCATCGCCCTCCGGAACGGCCCGCATAAATGCTCGCCATAGCAAGAGCGCACCAATAAAAGCTGACCAACCGAAGAACATAAATGCCCCAGGTTTTGAGGGCCCAGCAATGGCATAGAGAACTCCGGTGACGCTGCGGAGAAACCCTGTACCGCTAAATTTTCCAACATCGTAAGTGAAGTTCAGAGATCGATACATCGGAGCTAAGAACTTGCCCCAGAGGTCATACTCCGTTGCGTCCGCTATACCTGAGTAGAAAACGCTAGTCATCAACATGCGCAGAAGCGACCCAACGAGCTTCATCGAGAAGCCCGCCATCACCAAGAGATATGTCTCGTTGCTTCGGTCGTAGTGCGCGAGCCGTCGCGCTATGAGGTGAGTGATGCCTAGCAATACGAGCATGTCTACCGCTGCTAGCGCCCACTCGGTGGACGCAGTAGCGACCGCCATCACCAACGCGACACCGATTGCTGTATACCCACTGAACATCGCTACCCGCATCAGCCAGGGGCGTTTAAGCAGATCTGCGGATTCGACTGTTCCGAGAGATAGAGACTCTGGGTCTTCTCCAGGGGAAGACGAGGGGGGCAGGTTGGTCATGGCCCGCTCCGCGACTCGCGCAGTGCCGCAGAGCCTCGCCTAAATCGTGCCCAATACGACGAGTCTCGACCCGATATGTGTTGACGGCTAGGTAGGAGCAGGGCACGCATGTAGGCAAGTTTGCCAGTGATCCCAGGCACCGCGGTTACACCCGCTGCAACCTGAGTTGCATAGGAACGGTTCTCTGACGTGTAAGCCCTCAGAGCTCGCTCCTCGTAGCCACTCGGTGCGTATGAATTGGCCCAGGTAGATGCATCATGCGGGGGGAGGTCAAGCCTCTGCCAAGCGAGGGCGATTGCCCGCGCGATCACAACCTCAGCCCTCCACTCTCGCGCAGTCACAATTGCTTGATAGAAGTCAACTTGATTCACCAAGAGCATCTCTGCAATGTCTCGTAGCGCAACTAGCCGAGCCGATACGTCTCCGAGAGCAGCGTGAAAGCAAGCATGCATAAATCGGTGTTGACGCGAGATAGTACGCAGAATCACGCTTCCAATCTCAAACTCCTCCACATCTTTGAAGAGCGAATCCAGATTGAGAGTAAGGCCGAACGGCCCCGTGCTTAGAGTTCGATGGAGATCAATCTGCAGTCCATCTTCATAAGAGAAGCAGGCACCTTTCCCAAAACGACTATCAAATCCTTTGCTCACCTCGGCAAATCGACGTCTTGCTCCGGCTGCAGTAAGGATTTCAGATGCTGCGTCAAATGAATCCGCCGGCACCAATAGATCCACGTCTCCAAATGCACGCCAAGACGGGTCCGGATAATCGAGGTGAGCGACCGCAGAACCCTTCAGGACCCGCACATCGATGCCTGCAAGACTCATCTCGGAGTAGACCTCTAAGAGTCGCCTCTCAAGTACCACTGCAAGACTCATCGAACGCCCGTGGTCTTGAGTGATCTCAGTTCTCTGGAGCTCCGAGGCAGTTAAAGAACCGCTATCAAGAGCGCACGCGGCGAGCGGAACTAGCCGTTCTAGAAGAAGCCCTCTATGAAACTCCGCCCACTCCGCTTCCGACATCTGCTCTAAGTCTCTGATCTCTTCTTGAGCGTGCGCGTGGAGTCCTACACCAGCTACAAAACCCAGCATCGAGGTTCGCTCTTCTGATCCCACAGGGTTCATGAGACCACCAACGCTTCTGTAGCGATCAACTCGTCTATAAGCATCTCGACATCTCGTGAAACCACTTCCAAATCTTCGCCGAACAACTCAGCAAGGCTCTGCGAAATAGCTTCCCTAGAAGACCAATCCAAGAGAAGGTCCCAGACTAAGCATGCTGAGCCCTCGAGGAGTCGCGGTTCAAGGTCTCTCGGCGCAAGAATCACTACGCCGAAGGGACCCGAGCGAGAGATCACTTTGGGCGATTGCTTGATGACAGCAGAGGCTTTTGCCACGCCCAGAACCTCGCTAGTTAGAGTCAGGCACTCGGGTCGTCGAACGCATCGATAGAGGCAGAATCCCCTTGAATTGATGCAGCGACGCCAGCGTGCTCTGGGTCAGGTTTCCGGCGAACCGTACCTGCTCCGTTCGTTGGCTTACGCCATGGGAAGAGGCGTGACATTTTGGGGACTTCTCCAGGGTGAGCGTATCCGTACCCATAACCGTAATAACCGTAGTAACCGTAATAACCGGCACGAGCTCCATGCTCCGCACCCACAAGCACAATTCCCACAGTTGTTGCTTCAAGACGACGCAGAAGATCCGAGGCCGCCACTACACCACCGCGTCGGGTCCAACCAGCGCGGACCATCAATACCGTTGCATCGCAGAAAGTGGAGAGCTCGGCTGCATCGTTGGCTAGGAGAATGGGCGGCGAGTCAACGATCACAAGGTCTGCTATTTCACGCCCTAAGCGCGCAGCAACTTTGACCATTTCGATTGCGGTACCCGGATCGGTTCGAGTGGGTGCACTTGCGATGAACCGAACATTAGGTATTCCAGTCTCTTGAGCGACTGCCAATACATCAGCGACTGTTCCTTGGTAAGGAATATCTGTGAGGTTGGGGCTAATAGCGCCTGAGAAATATTTATGCATCTGCGGCCGGCGGAAGTCGCCGTCGATAAGGAGTACTGATATGCCCGTCTCTGCGAAGGCTGCGGCAATATTTACAACCGAGATTGATTTGCCCTCCGCAGGGCCGGGGGATGTAACCAAGAGAACACGGAGCGGAGTCGCCTCTGTCTCAGATGTACCCGACAATCCTGGGCGACTATTCGCTGGGTGCCTCTGCCACATCGCTACTAGTGAAGTGCGGAAGGAGCGATAGGCCTCCGCCATTAGTGACGTCGGATCCACTGCCGTTGTTACTTGGAAGCGCAGAGCTCGATCAAGGTTCATCACTGGGATCTCGGCAATAACCGGCATTCTTGCCGCACCCTCGGTGCCTGGAACGTCACGGATTCGAGCACTAAGAATCTCGAGTAGAAGAAGAATTCCAAGCCCTATGATGAAACCAATAGCGGCACCAAATAGGAGTCGTTGAGACTCGCTCGTTGCACCTTTGGCACTGGTAACAAGGATCGTCGCTCGCGCCTTTGTCGCAGCCTCGAGTGTTGTAAGTCCACTCGTCTGAGGGCCTGCATCCTGTAGATTCGATATCCCAGAGTCAGCTGTTGCGAGTTTACGGAGGGCAGCTTCGCGACGGATACCTAGGGAGTCGGAGCCCGATGCGCTCAGCCCGGGGGCAGCCAATTGTGAATCGATTTGGCGTATAAGGGTCTCGGAGTTGTTACGAGAGAGTGTTAACCCAAAGATCTGCTCCTCATATTGCTTCTTGCCTAGCTCATCAACGTAGCCAACGAGTTTCGCAGCGAAGAGATTCGCAACTTTTGCAGCGAGTTTTGCATCGCCGACCTGAGCGGTGATTGCTAACGAACCCGTTGCAGGGTCTGGGGTTGCTGAGGCCTTGATAAAGCCATTAACTCCAAGCTGAACCTGACCACTACCAGCGCTGACAGCCCTTCCAGACTTCTTACAGTCAGGGGAGGTCGCATCTGCGCCAGTCGCCGTACATTTATTAGCGTTGGCACTCTGAATCTGCGGCCAACGCACTTCGTCAATCGCCTCGGCTACTCGTTTTGGGACCTCACCGGTAGTCATAAGGAGCGCTAAGCGGTCGTAGTCGCGTCCATTTACCGAGGTATTCGCAGAACCATTCGAGATAAGTGTTGTGGTCGCGCGGAAACTCACGCCGGGTCGATTCGCACGAATCGTCTCAGAGCTACTCGGTCGCGTCAGGAGCGCGAAAGTCATCGCAATGACCACCGTGACGAGGAGAACCCACCAACGTCGACGAACGATCCTTAGATAATCGGCTGGTCGCATGCTATTTCCCGAATCCCCCAACTAAAAACTTTAAGATGCGCCACGCTAAGTCGCGCGTCTTGCCACGCACTGTAGTGGCCTAATTGCCTAGTGGCTACCCGTAAAAACTACTCCCCTCTACCCCCAGGAAGTACCGCGGCCCGCCAATTGGGCATTACGCCTCAGTCTGGGTGCGGTCCCTAGAGAATTACCAGAGATGCCTTCTACTCAGAACGGCGAATTCAGGCTCTCGAGTTCTCTCCGCTCGCAGAGACGCTATGGCCGAAATTGAGGGGAACGGTCATTACCAGTATTTGCCCAGAGGTATCGTTTCGGATAATCCCGCTAGCTCTCTCGGGCTGTCACTAAAGATTGGTTCGGTCCAGGTTGGCACCACTTGAGTTCTCGGGTTCTCGAGCAACCAGCAGGAGAGTTCTTTGAGTGCTCAATCAAAGCCGAGCATCCTGCGACGAGGCGCGCCTGGAGCTGCCATCTCGCTTGGGGTCTTGGTCGTCGGATTCGTAATCCCGATGTGGATTGCCCGATCTCAGGGCGCCCTTGGGGTGGCGCGAGGTGATGACTGGTCGTACCTAGTAACCCTTTTTCGCTGGGTTGATACCGGGCGAATGGAGTTCAACAACTGGGTCTCAATGTCGCTCCTCGGGCAGCTGTGGATAGCGGCCCCAATCGCCGCTATATGGGGCCACGCCATCACTGTCGTTCAGACGCAGACGGCCATCCTTGGGTCGATTGGATTGTTATGTGTACTTTGGCTTGGCAGGAGACTCGGGCTCTCGTGGGGTCTCGCTGCTCTAGCCGCCCTGACCATTGCAGTGAGCCCACTGTGGATGGTGCTCTCCACCACATACATGACTGATGTCCCATCGTTCACCCTCTCTCTCGCCGCGCTTCTCATTGCAACCATTGCGCTTCAGCGGAGACCTGCGTCGATACCACTACTTCTGTTGGCGATTGCTGTGGCCGTCTACAGCGTGCTCATTCGGCAGTATGCGATCGTTCCATATATCGCCATCGTGATACCTGGGTTCGTATCAACAACGAACGCAAAGCGAAACCGGGCCACCATCGCTTTAGTTATTGGTTGCGCTATTTCCCTTGTGGCAATCATCATCTTCTTCATATGGTGGTCTCATGTTCCAGGTCCCAAGTCGATCGCTCCCACTCTCCCCAATGCTAAACATTTCAGAACAACTTTCATCAAGGGAGCTGGATTTGTTCGCCTAAGCGGACTCTTGCTTGCACCTGTGTTGATTTACTGCGGCCCAATTCGGATCATCAAGCGCTCATACTCCTCGTCTAAATCGCTCTCGATAGCGATCGGCGTGGGTGCTGCTCTAGGCGAGGCGATAACCGCGACTCGGTATGTGAGTTCCCAGTTTGTCGGCAACTACATAATCAAGGACGGCGCGCTCTCGATTGCGGTACTTCCGGGGAAGCGCCCGGATGTAATACCTGGGCCCTTGTGGAGTCTCTGCGTTCTGGTCTCATCAATCCTTGCTGTGGTGCTATTGATGGCGATTATTCCGCCGATAGTCGAGATGTGGAGCAAAATTAAGAACCGTCAATTATTTGACGTCGACCCGGTTACGAGCATGCTTAGTTTGACCATTTTTGGATTCTCCGCTGCATACACAATCGCAATGGTTACTGGAGTACAGGTCTACGACCGTTATGCGCTGCCAGCGATACCGATTATTGCCATTCTGCTCCTAAGAGCAAGCGAACAGAGGGCTGGTCGCTCCAGGATTGCTCTCACCTCAGTTGCCCTCATTGCTCTTCTGCTCCTCGGCACCTCGTTCGCAATTGACTCCGCATCATTCGATGGCGGGAGATGGAGGCTTGCAAACCAGGTTGCAGCAGAGAACGGCTGGAGGCCCATTCTGGTCAATGGTGGATTTGAGTGGGTCAATTTTCACCGAGGTAAGCGAGGAACTGTGGAGAGCCGGGCAAGCTTGGTAAAGATCCAAGCAGATGGATCCGTCATCAAAATAGGTAGATTCTGTGCCAACCTTCGCGTCATGGATCCACATACAGACCGTGGTGATGCATTCGCTAGCCGAGTTCTAGGAATCAGGTCTTACAAGGGTCTGCTTCGCCCCGATGTAACGATTGTCGCTCTCCGATCGAATCGGGATTGCCCGCGGACCACGAACCCTTAGACGAATTCCGACCTAGCAACACTCCATATAAATAGTCATCGAATCGGTTTCTGGACAATAGGTCCTCTAACAGGTCGTAGCATTGGCCGGCCTTGCAAAGATCAGGGGAGGGGCTGTAACAAACATGGACACAGAAAACCAAACTCCACTGCCTCCTCGGGAAGCGGTCAGCCTCCTTGGAATTCTCGTTGTCTACTTCCTCAAAGACGACGGAGACCTCCCCCTCTTAGCTCTACATCTCGACCGCATCGAGATGCATACCAAAGTTCCCTACACCCTGTATGCAGTGGCTAATCGAATCTCGAAGCTCGCGCAAAAAATGATCAGCGAGCGTCCTAACGTAAAAATTGTTGAGCCTCCACATACTGCATTGCGCGCAAGTCGCGAACATGGGTACTACCTAGACGCGATGCTCCCAATTGCGCTCGCAGATGGCGTGAGTCATATCTGTACACTCGATGTGGACTCGTTTCCAATAAGCGATACTTGGGTTGACGTATTACTTGAAGCCGCTCCAGAGGAGTCAGGGCTCTCGGGAGTCCTGCGCTCTGAGAATGGGGACGTCGCCTTACCTCACCCATCGTGCATATTGGCCCGCAGAGACTTTTTTGAGCGGTTTATGCCATCTTTTTCGCCTGATTCGGACTCGACACCAGGTTTTAGAACCTTCCTGCACAGCACTGGGCAGTCTGCAGATACTGGCATTCGACTTGGGTACATCCTCTGGCAAAACAAAATGCCATGGGGTTATTTGATGCGCACAAATACGCGAAATCCACATTATTTGATAGCGGGCATCTACGGAGACGTCGTATTCCATTTAGGGAGCGCAGGGCGCGGAAACGTATTTCGTCAGGACTTCAATAATTCCATTCTGCACCGAATGAGCACACCTCTTGAGAAGATCCACACAGTTGGCCCGCGCAGCCAGACCCTACAGCGAGCATTACTGCGCTTCGCTCGCAGAGATGTGGAGGAGCGAGTCATTACTAGAAATCGCGAAACGTTTCATTTATTACGGGAGCAACTAGTACTAAATCCAGATGCCCTAATTGGATACCTACAGGGGACGCAACCGCTCGGAGCGAGCCCCGAATTGGCGAATATCGATAAACGGGAGTCTAAAATATGACACGTTGGCATGAGAGTCGAGCTCGAAATACGGCTTATCGGGCGATGATAAAGGCACGCGTTGAGGCTGAGAAGAAATTAGGCCCGACGCTCCCAGTCCGGCATCTGCTCGGAAAATTAAACAGGTCAAACCTCTCATGGCTTGCCGCTGTCTACGGATCAGACAAAGGAGCCGCATCGCACGGGTACGTCGACCATTATGAGCGTTACCTCAGCGCTCGGCGCTCCAGCGCTCGACGCGTGCTTGAGATCGGCATTTATCGTGGTGCTTCGCTCCAAATGTGGAGAGATTTCTTCCCGCGCGCCGAGATTTATGGCCTAGACATTGAAGAGATTAAGGTCTCCGGCTCACGGATTCACACTCTCCAAGGCGACCAGAGCGACGGGGAGCTTCTAGCAAGAATCGCTGCACTCGGTCCGTGGGATTTAATCATCGATGATGGAAGCCACAAGCAGTCGCACGTCCTAGCGACCTTCGCTGGCCTCTACGATTCGGTAGCGCCGGGCGGGTACTACGTGATTGAAGACATGCACACCTCCTATTGGCCCAACGGATACGAAGGCGGTCCCCCCGGAATGGACGGAACAAGCGTCTCCTTAATTCGTGGCCTGCTTGACGGCGTTAATCGTCGATACGCCATGCGCGATTATGCGGATATAGCGAATGCCTTAATTCCAATCGACGAAGTTCATCTTTTTGAGAAAATCGCGTTTCTCAGAAAACCCAAGGCCTAACTCCGTGACCTCAGCGATTCCACAGATTCCAGACTCTCCGCCACCTGAGTGGCGCTATCGACGAGCACTCCGCGTTGGCGCTGCACTGCGCGAACTCGGGAGGTCGCGCCACATCATTAGCGGCTTGGTCGTACGCCAAGTACGGTCGCAATACAGCCAGCAGGTGTTAGGGCTCGCGTGGGCTGTACTAACCCCATTAGCGCAGATGCTGGTGTTCACGTTTCTCCTAAATCGAGTAGGTAACTCCACTTTTGGTACTGGCGGAGTACCGCGGCCTCTATTCCTATATGTCGGACTTACCGCATGGTCTTTCTTCTCGAGTTCAGTATCAAGTGCTGGGTCTAGCCTCGTCGGTAACCCGCTACTCAATAAGGTTTATGCCCCTCGAGAAGTGTTCCCACTCTCGATGGTCTGTTCGTCAGGGGTCGACGCGGTCGCGTCAACCGCCCTCCTCCCTCTTCTATTCCTTGCTGCGGGAAGGTGGCCGTCGAGCACGTTCTACTGGTTGCCACTGCTTGTGATTATTCTCGTTACAGCAACGGTTGCATTTGGCCTCGCCGTATCTGCAGTTACCGTCTACGTCCGCGATCTGCGAAGTGGACTGCCTTTGATACTGCAGCTGGGGCTCTTTCTCACGCCGATTCTCTACCCAATTTCTCAAATTCCTGCACAGTTTCGAGCATTGACAATGGCGATCAACCCAATTGCAGGTGTCGTTGACGGGATGCGCGCATGCCTCTTTTACAACCAAGCACCCAATGCAACCTACACACTCCTTGCCGCAGGATCATCGCTTCTTTACCTAGTTGGTGGTTTCCTATTGTTTAAGCGCCTAGAGACAGGATTCGCAGATGTCTCCTGAGGGCACCGTAACCATCGATCACGTTTGGAAACGTTTCCATAGCGACAAAGGTCGGCGGCTTCTGCGCGACCACGTTTCACGCCTTGGCCGCCGCGTTTCAGGTCGAGAGGGTGCAGATCAGTGGCGCTGGGTACTACGGGAGATTGATTTTAAGATCGAGCCTGGAGAGTCTGTCGGGTTTGTTGGCTCGAATGGAGCAGGTAAATCAACTCTCCTAAAAATTATTTCAGGAGTCATGTTTCCTCACACAGGCAGGGTAGCTGTTGAGGGGCGCATTGGCGCTTTGATCGAGGTTGCAAGCGGCATACACCCAGAACTAACCGGAAAGGAAAACATAAGCGTATTCGGGACGCTTCTGGGCCTAGGCAAGTCAGACTTGGCGCGTAAATATGACGAGATTGTTGCTTTCGCGGAACTCGAGGATGCCATTAACCGGCAGGTTAAGTTTTACTCGAGCGGAATGAAGACGCGACTTGGTTTTGCGATTGCGGCTTTTCTTGAGCCGAGTGTTCTTATTGTCGATGAGGTTCTCGCTGTAGGCGACCAGATGTTCCAGCAGAAATGTCTTGATCGAATGCGCACTGTTTTGCAGTCAGGCACAACGTTATTGCTCGTCTCTCACGACCTAGCGGCAGTTGGGGCTACTGCCAGCCGAGCAATCTGGCTGGCCGACGGCACCATGAAAGCGGACGGTCCTGTTGACGAAGTACTTACCGGCTACCGAACTGCGATTGAGAAGGAAGCGGCATCGAAGATTGAGTTAGAGGGAGAAATTCGCATCTCGAACCTTGTTACCTCCGGAGGGGTCGGCGGAACCGTTACTACCGCTGGGGCATGTTCTGTGGGCTTCGACGTGACTGCGAAAAACCCTCAGCATGCGAACTTTTTTCTTGGCATAAGCCAAGGAGCCGCTACCCCGATTATTGCGGTGCGTAGAGATGGGATCCGCGTCTCCGAGGGAGAGACCCACGTTGCAGTCGACTTCGAAAATATTCCTCTCCCGTCGGGCGGATATTTCTTGTGGTTTGCAGCCTTTGAGGTGCAGACGGGTAGAGAGATAACACCGTGGCAACCCATTGGTCCTCTACTCGTAGAAGGCGGAAGGTTGCTAGACCCAACCCCGAAAGCCATTGTTCGACTCTCACCAGTTTTCGTTGAGGCCCAATGGACAGTCAGTGACTGAGGTCCCCAAATTGGCCCAGGCTGAAAACCAAGCGCCGAACAACCCTCTCGTCTCGATCATTGTCCCTGCTTTTAACGCGCAGGAGTACTTAGCAGAGACCATTGAGTCGGCCCTTGCACAGACTTATCGCCCCTTGGAGATAATTGTTATTGATGATGGGTCAACTGATGAAACTGTCAAAATCGCTCGCTGTTACGGGGACCCAGTTACCGTCATTGAGCAAGAAAACTGCGGGCCAGCAGGGGCACGCAATACAGGTTTCGCAGCTGCACGCGGTGCAATCATCGCCCTTCTTGATGCGGACGATCAGTGGATGCCGAGTCGATTAGAGCGATGCGTTAAAGCACTGCAGTCTGATCCCCAGATTGGATTTGTGACTACCGATGCGTTCCTTATCGAGGCAGATCAGCGGACGAGCAAGCGTTACTACGGCGGCTACCAGCGCTACCCATTCCCTGATCGCTCAAACCAGCTTCAGGAGATCGCGAAAAGAAACTTCGTCTTTGTCTCAGCAGTATTCGATCGCAGGCTATTGGACCTTGTTGGCGGGCGACTCAACGAACAACTCTTGGGGACGGAGGACTACGACCTTTGGACGCGTTTTGTACTCGCGGGCGCAGCAGCGGAGTTAATTCCGGAGCCACTTGCCTGGTACCGAATCCGCTCCGACAGCGTCAGCCGGGCACGCCAGCGCCAATGGAAGGCCCACCTAACTGTTCTAGAGCAACACCTACCTACCCTCTGGTTGCTTGGAGCACACGGCCGCCCACAGGATGCCTACGATATTGGTATCTCGTTATCTCGCAGCGGCGAGCGGAGAATGGCGACTTGGTTCCTCTTCCACGCTTTAACGGACCCCGGGGCAAACATTTTTCAACGAGCACGGTTTCTCCTACGCGGAGGCGCCGCATTGGTAGCGGGCCAAAGCAGGTGGGTAGAGACAAGGGACCCAGCATGAGTGCACCGACGTGAGCGCATCTAAAGGTCTCGTGCTACTCGTCGGTGCGCCGCGCTCAGGTACCACTTGGCTGCAGCAATTACTCGGCGCTCACCCGTTGATTGCGACCCCGCAGGAGACCGATGTCTTCAGCAGATTTCTGCAGCCTTTATACGACTCATGGATCCGAGAGACCCGTGGCGGCGAGGAAGCGATTGTGAAACGCCGCTTTAAAGGTCTACATAGCGTGCTC
The DNA here is from genome assembly GCA_037146835.1 of Actinomycetes bacterium. Classification (GTDB taxonomy): domain Bacteria; phylum Actinomycetota; class Acidimicrobiia; order IMCC26256; family IMCC26256; genus IMCC26256. The sequence goes on from JBAWWI010000002.1 coordinate 19,966, forward strand.
ACCGAGAGCGAATTCACCGCAATCGGTAGGGGCATTATTAATGAAGTAGTTGCCAATGCTGCGGGGCTCAAGCCGGGTTCCGAGATTGTTGTTGAGAAAACTCCAGCCCACAGCCGCTGCTCGAGTTCGATCTCCCTCTTCGCCCCCGACGCGAAGATCGTTCATCTAATTCGCGACGGGCGCGATGTTGCTAGTTCGCTGGTTGCCGCTGGCAATAGTTGGGGCGGATGGTGGGCGCCAAAGACCATCACGCGCGCGAGCGAAGTATGGAGTGAGCACATAGAAGGTGCGCGCGACTTCGCAGGTATGGATGGCTACCTTGAGGTGCGGTACGAAGATCTTCGAACAGACGGCGCATCGACGCTCGAGCGGGTATTCGCCCACATCGGAGTAGCGGCCACGATCGAGGAATGCGAGTTACTAATCCAAGCGTTTGCCTTAGACAAAATGGCCCTAGGCGAGTCCTCCATAGTCATCGGGGGCGAATTCGCCTCAGCCGCTAGTGAGCGCAGAGAGCCAGAGGGATTTTTCGGCAAAGGTGGTAGCGGGTCTTGGCGCACCCAATGGGGCACCAGGGAACTCCTAGCCTTTGAGAACTCCGCGGGGAACCTCCTTATAGATCTCGGATATGAAGTCTCGAGTGGCTGGGCTGGAACTTCCTCTCAGTTACAGCGCTTTAAGCGAGAACGCCTCAGGAGCGAGCGCTCACGAATGCGCCTAGATCGCTTTGTGGCTGGATTGAATCGCCTTAGGCGAAAACAGCCTTAGTAAAAATTAGCCTCAAACGGTACTGCTACTCCCTGATATCGGCGATGATCTAGCCCTTACATAAGAGAAACTGGCTTGGAGGAATACAGATGAATCGGTGGCAATTCTACGGGAGTCGAATCCGCGGGTCTATAGCAAGAACCTTGAACTCCGCATCTGATGCGATCGCGCCCTCGCGGTCAAGGACTGAATTGCGCCGGAAAGTTGGAGGCCTCTGGGATGAGATGGGGATGCTTCAAATTAATTTTCTCATCGAGCAGGGACTGACCCCCGAGTCCTACTTTCTCGATGTCGGCTGTGGGGTCCTACGAGCTGGGCACCATCTCGTCCGTCACCTAGACAAGGGTCATTACTGCGGCGTCGACATTGATGAAGACATGATCGCCGGCGGTATCGACCAACTAAAAGAGGACGGCCTTGATAACAAGGGTGCACGCCTTAGGGTGACGACTACTTTTGATGTTGATTTTGGTGAGAAATTTGACGCTGGTATAGCGCAATCGGTGTTTACTCACCTCCCGATCAATTCCATTTGGCACTGCTTATCAAGCGTGAGCGAAGTGCTAGCTCCTGGTGGCGTGTTCTATGCAACATTCTTCCGTGGACCAGAGGGACCCGAGAGATTCACTCCGATCCAGCAACCATGCCTTGAGGGGCGCGTCTCAGTTCGAACTTTTGCAGATGAGAATCCGTACCATTACTCGCCTAAAGACTTCGCACGCATGTGCGAGAACCTTCCATTAGCGATAGAGGACATCGGAGACTGGGGGCACCCTCGTGGGCAGCAAATGATGGCGTTTAAACGGATCTGAAGATGACGTCAATCGTAATTCTCGGGATGCATCGAAGTGGCACCTCCGCGATTACGCGCGCACTTAACTTGCTCGGCGCAGAGCTCGGCCCCACAGAAGATGTTGGTCAATATTGGGAACGAGCGGCAATGCGTCTGCAATGCGACGCTCTGCTTGCGAAGTTTGGCGGAGCATGGGATTGCCCAGGCCTCATGCCCGATTCCTGGGAAACCGATGAAAGCGTTGCTGAGGTTGAGCCTGGCGCTGCATCTGCCATTGCAGAGTATGGATCCCCCGAGGTGCTGCTCTGGAAAGATCCGCGCGCATCTTTGACTCTTCCGTTTTGGCGCAAGTATCTAGGCGATGATCCGATCGCAATAATCATCTACCGGCACCCTGAAGAGGTCTGGGCGTCTTTAGATACTCGCAATGGATTTGGCCCTGGGCTCTCATTCGCGCTCTGGGAGCGTTATAACTCTGATGCGCTGCGCTACGCCAGCGGTTTACGAACAGTTGTATTCGCATACTCCGATTTAATACAGAAGCAGTCAGAGATCATGACTGAACTGGCAGCCACTCTAGGGAGATGGGGAGTCTCGCTCAAAGATCCAGCGACCACCGATATGGAGTTGCGCGCAGATCAGCAGCACCACCACGCGACCAAGCATTTTTCACATTTAAGTGCCACAACATCGCAGCGAGAACTCTTCGATATTCTTGAAGCATCTCGAGGGGTGCATGCTTCATTCTCGCCTCCGAGAGCGATGGATCCATCGCCTTTAAGCCTCGAAATCATCGCGATGCGAAAACAGTTTCGCGAGAGTCGCCGAGAACTCTGGAGGGCGCAGAGCAACTATCGCAGCCTCTCTGGATCGCGCCGAAAACTGCTCTCGCTTCTCATTAGGCCCTACCGCTCGGCAAAAGAGCCTCTAACCCCAAGCAAAGACGATGCCGTTAGCCCTGTGCGACGAGAAGCATCATCGGCATGACCACTAGCAGCAATTCCAGAGAACCGAAGATAGTAATCACGGGTACCGGGCGTTCTGGCACCACACTGCTAGTTCAAATTCTTACCGATCTAGGGCTTGATACCGGCTTCAGCTCAGATGCCCCCATTGACAAGACCACACACGCAGGGTTAGAGACGGGACTTGATTCTCCAAGTGCTCCTCGCATTGTAAAGAGCCCCAATTTAAGCCGTCGTCTCGATGCGATACTCGCAGATGGGAACGTCGCTGTCGAGCATGTGATTATTCCAATGCGAGACCTTGCAGTTGCCTCAGCGAGTCGCGTCCGTGCAACAAAGTACGGCTCCAATCTCCATGCAATGGGTGGGCTCTTTGGCACCACCAACGCAGTAAAGCAGCAAGAAAGCCTTGCCCTCCTTAATTACAAGTTGATGTTTACACTCGCCAAGTACGACATCCCTCACACTCTCCTATTGTTCCCGAGATTCGCGAGCGACTGGAACTACCTCTACTCGCACCTCTCGTTCCTTGACCCATCCATTCCACCGGAGGCTTGGCAAGCCGCTGTAGCCGCTCGAGTTCGCCCCGAGTTAATTCACGAGACGCCACTTACCCGCACAGAGCAGTTCGCTACACGCCTTGGTTCGTCATACAACAAAATGATTGGGCGGCCGATGAGAGGGGTTCGGAAAGCCCTTACTGGACAGCTAAGGCAGAGCCGCAAATCACCAGATTCATTACACCCGAAACCTGAGTGATGCCAGCAGTGTCGAACGAATCGGTGACTGTGTGCGTAGCAAGCCTCGATACCTCTGAGGTTACCGAGTTGTGTATTAGATCTCTTCGCAAATTTGCGGGTGCACCGATGAGCCTCCAGATTGGCGACTGCGGGTCAACAGATGGCTCGCTAGAAATGCTCAGAGGGTTCGAGACCGAGGGATGGCTAACACTTGAGGTTGCCGAGGGCGGTAGGCAACATGCCGAGTGGCTAGACCAATGGCTTGCGAGTTGCACTACTAGGTTCTTGGTTTTCTCTGACTCAGATGTTGAGTACCGAGCGCCAAATTGGCTTAAGGACATGCTTGGGCAAGCGAGCATTACGGGGGCTGCACTTGTGTGCGGGCGGATGCAATACCCCCCAGCAACTTTCGTGCACCCCAAGACAGGCGCGCGCAGGAGACTGGCACAGCGCCCAACGACATGGTTATTAATGCTTGACCTAGAGCAACTACGCGGCGCAGTCAACGAGTCGTTCGCATATAAAGACGAACAAGACCCTGACGCCTTCGGTGGGAAGGTTGCGTACGACGTAGGTGCGAAATATTTTGCGGCGGTAGTTAATAGTGGACTTCACTGGGCAGAGATGCCGCCCGAGTGGCAATCCCATTACCGACATTTTGGCGGGTTGACCTGGCTTGGGGCTCGCGGTGATGGGGTAAGCATCAAGAAACGTGCGAAGCAGGCTGTGAAATTACTAACAGTAAAACGGCATCTAAAAGTTGCGCGCAAGAATCACTGGGGCGCGCCAGAGACCTCTTCATAAAGGGTGCGCAGGGAAGCACCCACTAACGCTGGTGTGCGCTCCGCTCTAACCTTGGCCATATTCACACCCGCCTTCGTTGCTGCATCCGTATCACGTAAACATTCGAGAATCGCCTCTGCTAAAGCATTCACATCACTTGGCGGCACTACCCAGCCTGTGCCCTCTGATCTAACCGTCGATCCAAGCGCACCTACATCCGAGACAATCAGCGGTACCAAGTTGGCATAGGCATCTTGAAGCACTGCGCTTTGAGACTCAAACGAGGTATAGGGCAGAACATTGACAGCGCAACGCGCATACAGAGCTGCCTTACGCTCAGCAGTTGCGTACCCAATCTCGGCAACGATTCTTTGGTCGCGAGAGGCTGCTGAGCGGATCTCGTCCTCTATTTCGCCAAACCCTTTTCCAGAGATCACCAAGCGAAACTCCTGCTCTGGCGGCAAGAGTTTGATCGCCTCTAATAATACGTCCACACCCTTATTGCGCCTAAGGGTGCCAAAAAAGAGAATCTCGGGTACTCCATCATCAACGCCAATGTCATCAATAACTACGGGAGGCGCCAGAATCGGCAACGGGATATAGCGGATGCGCGCTGGATCAACATCAAACTCGGCACTCAAGCGCTCCCCAACCCAATCGTGATGGACAACAAGAGTCCCCGCATTTGCATACTCGCGTGCCAGCACTGAGCGCTCGAGTTTCATCGGCATACGGCGCTGGTGAGGGATCACGTCATGAACCGTTGAGACAAGAGGTACGCGCCGCGCCAGAGTGCGCAGTGCAGCCCAATCCACAAAGGGATTCAGATAAATAATATGTGCGACGTCGAAGGACTCCCCCTTAATCGCTCGGCTACGCGCACGAGCGCGCCCTATGTAAGTAGATGCACGCGAGACTCCCCATGAAATGCTGCCTTCGCTGCTGCGCTCATCAACTCCTGGTAACGGGGTAAGAATTTCACACCCCTGAAGTGAACTTGAGATTGGGTCAAGCGGGCGCTCGGTGCAGTGAACTGCGAGGTGATCTCCATGGCGCAGCACTCCACCAGCGAGCGCCAGCTCCTCTCGCCTTAGGTAAGGCCAATACCAGTAGATATCCATCTCGTCCTAATTTGATTAGAGAAATAGAGTTCGGTCGCGGATACTTCCCTGCAGATGCCCTAGGCGCACTCCAGCCACCCAGCACCATTGAGCACGCCCCGAGGCACCTCGCAGACGAGGAAGCATGGTTATTAGGCGAACCCATGAACGCCATCCACTAAATCTCCCGGGCGGCCGAAGCCCGCTGCGCTGAACCTCTCGTCGCAGTTTGGGCCGATTGCGGCCGTATGTCAGACCCTGTCGCCACAGCGTCTTTGGCTCACCGCGCATCCGGTAGAGAAGACGAGCATTTGGCTCAAAAATAAGTGGAATCTTGGCAACAAAAAGTCGCAGCGAAAACTCGTGGTCCTCGGCTCCAACGAAATCATCTTTGAACCCACCGACTCTCTCAAAAGTCTCTCTGCGCACTCCAAAATTTCCACCCGAGGCGATCGGAAATATCCCATGCCATTCAAGTGGGCGGTCTGGTGGATATATGCCGCGCGAATTTGCAAGCCATTCGGGATTCAATACAGAGACATCGCAGGGTCCAGTCGCAACCTCGCCTTTCTCTAGAGCAGAGGCCATGGCAGCTAGCCAACCCGGAACCACGACATCATCGCCATCGCAGATCAAAACCATTGGCGCGTTCGTCGAATCAAATCCAGTCTGACGCGCATAAGCGAGGCCGTCACGCTCTGAGGCCTGCACGACACGAACGCGATCATTTAGCCCTGCATACTCCTCGGAGATCTTAAGCGTGGAGTCGGTTGACCGATTATTGACTAAAACCACTTCCCACTCGCCACTCCACTCCTGCGCTAGTAGAGCGTCGAGTGCCTCGGGAAGAGTGGACTCAACATTTCGAATCGGCATCACAATACTGATCTGCATCACGAGCCATCTCGATTTGTAATCTCACCGATAATGCCCGCAGTGTTGAATACCCAATTAGCGCGACCACTACTGCTCACGAGCGAGGGCAGTCGCTTGATAATTCCAATTCCAGCGCGAGCAGTGTTGCCTGCCGGGATAGAGAGGCCATCGGCATTGAATCGTCTCCGCAAGATCGGCCTGATGCGCCCATACGCAAGACCTTGATTCCAGAGGCTTCGCAAGGATGTGCGGTACCGATAATGGATTATCGCAGACTCCGCATACGTGAGATTTATGCCACTGCGCCAGCAACGATAGGAGAACTCGATATCCTCGCCCGCGGATAGCGACTCGTCGAATCCTCCTACAGTCTCGATCACGTGCCGTTGAATACCAAGATTGCAAGAGTGAGCAAACTGAAAAATTCCTGAGTAAGACCCAGGGCCAAGTGTCAGACGCGAGCCTCGCGTCTCAATTACTCGCGCTGGATTTAGCCGCTTAATCTCTAATGCGCCGGCAACAAACGGAGATTCATTTAGCGCAGCCGCCATAGCGGAGAGCCACCCCTGAGCCACGACATCATCTGCATCCACTGTCACGATGGAGGGAGCAGTTGAGGCCGCAATACCAAGGTTACGAGCCGCAGAGACACCCAAGCCACGCCCTAATACGATTCGGATATTGGGCCACTCTGCGCAATACGCATCGACTATTGATCTAGTTCCATCGGTAGATTCGTCATCGACAACGACAACCTCCCATGCGAGCGCTGTCTCCTGTGCACAGATTGCATCTAATTGCTCAGAGATAGTCGCAGCCGCATTTCTTGCTGCGATCACGATACTGATCGCCGGACTAATTGCTGGAGTGTTTCCTGAAGTATTTCCCGAGGAGTTTGCTGGAGTCTTCAATTATTGCCCTCGCGTGTTGAGACCAATTCCACGAGGAGCTTCTCAAACTCTCCAACGATCACCTCAGGATTTACCTCAGAGCGTTCAGAGTAAGTGCGCGCCGTTACTACGAAGCCATCGTAAACGGCCGCCCCAAGTAGATAGCGCAGCGCGGTAACCCAATCGGCAACAGGTGCATCGGCATCTACGCATAAGCCACCTGGGCCGATTGCCTCTACTAGCGCTTCAACACTTGAACCAAGCACGGGTATTCCATTGGCCTCTGCCTCTAGAACAACGCGAGGGCGACCGTTGGTTAGGTAGGGAGCAAGCAGCACAGCGGCATCGCCATAAAGGCTCTTTGGGTCGTCGGTACGCGGGCGCAACTCGACATTGGCTAGTCCTTCGCAAGCATCCTCAAGCCACTTACGCTCCTCCTGCTCGAGAGGCCACGACTCTACGAATGCGAAACGAATCTCCGGGCATTCACGAGCTAGCGCCACAGCGACCTCCCTCCCCGAGATCTCCACAGGATTTATGAAAAGCACAACCTCTCTAGTTGTCTCAACCCGAATACGGTCTAGCGATACCACTGACGGGAGAAAGTGTGCGTCGAAGCCAAGCGCATTGGCACGTTCTTTCAGAGTCGCAGCATTAGCAAGCAGCAGATCCGGCGGCGCATTTGAGATATCGAGGTGTCCAATCGCTGATTCCTCTCTGAGGTAGAGCACGGACGCAATGCCAGCGGCCCGCAGGTCCTCCCTAATGCTTCGCCATGCCATGCGACCGATGCTTGCCACTACAACGACGTCCCATGTTTGACTCCGTAAAAATTTTTGCATCGAATTCTCGGGGAGAATCGTGGACCACACGCGGACCGCTCCATCCTCGACTAAACGTCGCCCTCGACCGATCAGGCCCGCTACACGCCAGACGGGTTGGGCAAAAACTTTAGGGAGCCTCACCGCTTTGTTCACAAGGCGATGCTGGAGCATCCACCTTCTCGGCGCAGTCTCTACTCGCAGCAGTACCTCAACCTCATGGCCTCGCGCACCCATACCCGCTGCCAACTCACGTGTACTCATTGCGGAACCACCCACGGCAGTCCCCGATAAGAAGAGGATGCGCATGGACTACCTCGATGGTGGGCGTTTGCTCTGAATCCGAGCAGGCTTGAAACATTACTTCGAATCCCCGAACACTTTGACGCTTACTGAGGCTCCTTCGCCCCAATTTGGCGGCACTCGCCCTCCTCTAATCGCTGTATTCTCCCAAGCATGTCACGTGTTCTGTTATTAGGGGTACCGCGCTCGGGTACTACATGGGTAGGGCGCGCACTTGGTGCTACCGATGGAGCTGCTTATGTAAACGAACCGGACGGCTTTGGCGAGCCACTGGCACTAGGAATCATGTTGAAATACGGCGAGCACCCTCATATCGCTCCTGGCGACAAAGCAGCCGATTATGAGCGGCTCTGGAGCTCTGCCTTCGGAGGCGGTCTCCCCTCAAGAACCCTTCGCGACAAAGCAGCGCGCTTCATTTATGACAGAACCCCCCTCGATGATCGGCGAGCCGCTCGCGCTACAGGAAACATTCCGATGCGCCTGCGAATAGTCAGTTCCCTCGCACAGCCATTTGCAGCGGCACCTGATGCAAGGCATGTAGTTGTTAAGACAGTTCAGGGTTGCCTATCTACCGACTGGATCCTTGAGCATTTCGAAGCACGCGTGATCCTCATCGAGCGAAACCCATTCAATGTTCTCTCCTCATGGCGAGATCTTGGATTTGTTAGGGAGGGTCGCGAGTTTGACCGTATTGCTTTACTAGCGCGCGAACGCTGGGGCGTAGAGCGCCCCACGATTGGTGCACCTCACCTAGCGCTTCAGAGTTTTTTCTACGGAGTCCTCTCGGCGAGCCTCAGGGAATCGGCGATGCGCCACCCGGAGTGGATTCAGACCACTCATGAATATCTATGTGTTGAGTCCCTAGAGCGGTTTAAGTCCCTCGCTGACCAAGTTGGGCTCGAGTGGGGTGAGAGAGCGAATGCATTCATTACTGACTCTGATAAAGATGGAACCCCGTTTCGCACGATGCGACGAAGTGCTGATCAACCAGAGCGCTGGCGCGAGCGACTCTCATCTGAGGAGACCCAAACAATTCGGTCAGTACTTGAGAGTTTCCCTAAGGGTTTGCTCGCAGATATTCCTCAGTAATTTCTGAAACATTTCGAGGCAAACGAAGAACCTCGCGATTAACGACTCGCCTTCGGAGGTAGCAATCGAGCCGGTACACCAACAGCGGTGTAGCCGGCGGGAACATCTTCAAGCACTACTGCGTTGGAGCCGACGACGCTGCCATCACCAAGATGGACCGCACCAAGCACCTTTGCTCCGGCGTACACGAATACTCCATCGCCTATGACTGGTCGGTCCTCTGGATTAATGAACCCAATAGTTACCTGCTGATTAATCCAGCAGTTAGCGCCAACTCGTGAGGCCGCCACGATGGTTGCAAAGCCGTGCTGGATAAATAGCCCTGGCCCAATCTCAGAACAAGCAAGGTGGAGCGTCCGCTCACCTGGGTAAATCACGGCGAGAACAGCTGCGATCGCTGCATTGAACGCACCTGCCCGACGTATCCGATAGAAAAGAAGTGAACGAAATTCTGGGCGCTCAGCGATGAGCGCCAACCGAGAAAATCGCCTAGAAACTGGGGGCTTTAAAATTTTGACCCATCGTTCTACATCTGCCTCAGAGGCATCTCGCGAAGAACCGCGCGGGGCGAGCATCAGTGGCGCATACCATCCCATGCGTATGAGTAATCGAATGTCACGTACTCCCTTCGCAGCCACCCCCGAATCCTACGGCCAGTGAGGACCGACTCATGACCGAGCGCGACCAAACCCTCCGCGACCAAACCCTCACCCCTATTCGAGTCCTTTATCTGGTGAAGGGACTGGGCCCAGGTGGAGCTGAGCGCTTAATAGTGGCTGCCGCCAGCGCCCATAATCGCTCTGCATTCGCTCTAAGGCTGGCGTACCTTCTCCCTTGGAAAGACGCATTAGTGCCGGAGCTCGAGAATCTCAAGGTTCCAACAACTTGCTTAAATGTGAGCAGAGAATGGGATCTTCGCTGGGGGATGCGACTCAGGCGTGAGCTAATCGAGAATCCAGCAGACATCCTCCATGCTCACTCGCCGTATCCAGCAGGGATAGCTCGCCTCGTAGTCCGCACCCTCCCACGCCGCCTTCGCCCTCGCATCGTCTACACGCTGCACAACACTTGGGGATCGTTCTCCACGCTGACACGTTTACTAAACGGTCTGACCTATGGCCTCGACTCGGCAGATATAGCAGTGTCGCGAATAGTAAATGAGACGCTCACCCCGAGGCGCCGAGCGCGCACCGAGGTCTTGGTCCACGGAATCCAACTCGACGAGGCACGCTCGCAAATGGGAAAGAGAGCCTCTATTCGAAGTGAACTCGGAGTCGCTCCAGACGAGTTCGTAGTGGGCACAATTGCAAACTTCAGGGCACAGAAGGACTACCCAAATCTTCTCAATGCCGCGCGTCTCCTGAAAGAGGGTGGTGTGCAGATCCGCATCCTTGCCGTTGGCCAAGGTCCTTTAGAGGAGGAGATGAGAGCGCTCCACGATTCAATGGCACTAGGCGATCGCGTACTCCTACTCGGGCAGCGTGACGATGCAGTAGCAGTGCTTGGTGCCTGTGATGCTTTCGTGATGGCCTCGAAGAATGAAGGACTTCCAGTCGCAATTATGGAGGCACTTGCCCTCGGCCTCCCGATATGCGCCACCTCAGTTGGAGGAATCCCCGAGGCAGTCACTGATGGAGTTGAGGGGCAACTTGTTCCACCAAGCGACCCTGAGGCTCTAGCCTCCGCTCTGACAAGGCTCGCAACCGACCCAGCCTTGAGGGACCATCTTTCAGCCGGAGCACGCGCAGCGGGGCAGCGGTACGACATTCGAACAGCCGTCACCCGTATTGAGGAGATCTATAGGGGGGTTCTGCAGTGAGCTCAGATGGCTTGACTATTAGGAGAGCGCTACCAGCCGACCGCCCCCAGATAATCAAACTCCTTGCAGCATCGCTAGGGCGAGAATCCGATCCTCGTTTTGAGGAGCTCTACTCGTGGAAGCACGAAGAGAACGCATTTGGAGTATCTGCGAGGTGGGTCGCGTGCGACGGAGAGACCATCGCAGGTTTTCGAGCTTTGATGCGGTGGGAGTTCACTCGCGGAGACGAATTAGTGCGATCCGTCCGTGCAGTAGATACTGCGACCCACCCCGATTATCAGGGCCAAGGTATTTTCACACGCCTAACTCTCCATGGGATAGACGAACTGCGCGAAGAAGGGTGCTCATTCGTATTTAACACTCCGAATGAGCAGAGTCGCCCTGGTTACCTAAAGATGGAGTGGCGCGTTGTTGGCCAACCACATGTGTTCTTTAGGCCGCGATCGGCAACCGCGGCACTCAAAATGATTCGGTCCCGAACGCCAGCAGAACGCTGGTCATCACCTAGCAATCTCGGCGCACCTGCGGCCGAGATTCTGAGTGACGCTCGCTCCCTACAATCGCTGCTCGATTCGCTCCCGAGAGTTTCCTCACTCCGGACAAGGCATACAGCGAAGAGCCTGGAGTGGCGATACGGGTCCGATCTCCTTAGCTACAGGATCGTTACAGGGGCTGCCGGCATCGAGGACGGGATTGCAGTAGTCAGGGTGAGGCAGCGAGGAGACGCTCGAGAAGCTGCATTGTGTGAGGTAATTGCCCCGAACGATGACGCGAGAGCAAGAAAGGCTTTGGTTAAAGCAGTTACCAAAAAGGTAGATGCGGATTATGTGCTCAAGCTTGGGGCTAGTCGCGATGGCCTGCTTCCGCTCCCGAAACAAGGACCAATACTTACTTGGCGTGGAGTCACAGAGACCGATATGCCTGCTCTTGATAAATGGCTGCTGACACTTGGCGACATCGAGCTTTTTTAACTCGCTCCGATAGAAGCCCGTCGCTACCCTGCGTCGTCGAACATCGCCTCGTAGGGAGTGCCTAGGTAGAGCCCTCTGAGTTCGTCAAAGTTTGCGATCACTTCTCGTAGGTCATCGCTGGTGTTCTTAAGTGTCGCCCCAACAACTGGCAGGCTCCGCACTCCGAGGTATTTGAATACCTTGTCAAACGTTGCGGGAGGGTCAGCACATAGATCTTCATAATCGATGTGCAGGTATGGCCTATCTAGGCCATCTACGAAACTGCGAATGACCCCTTTCTCCTCTTCTACCGCCTCTAAGCGCGACGCAAAGTCTGCTGCGTCTATCTCAAGCAGGCCAAGCTCCTCGGAGCCTTCGTAACGGTTCCATCTCCCGGTTCGGTCTCGGAGCACACGTGCGGTAATCCTGCTCACGGCATGCTTTACGTCATTTCTCCGATCCAGAACAATGATCTGAGCGTCGTATCGCTTGACGGCTTCGGTGAAGGCTTCTTGGTCAAGCACATCTCGAAGTTTTGTCTTGAAGCCAACCGCCTTGGAGCGGCCAACTACTGGGCCGCGCAGATAACGCTCAACCCATGCCCGCTGCGCATCTACGCCTTTTGGACGTAGCCCATCTAAGACCTCACCCTTTGCCTCTACATCGGGGTGGGAATCAAGAGCGCTGACTAGGAAGGTGCTTCCGGTGCGCCCCGGGAAGAGGATCACGAAGCGAATTAGTTGTGGGCGAGCTACCAACATGGATTTCCTCTCCTGCAAGAGTCCGTAGACTACACAGCGCAACATCGTTCGAGAACCTCCACCAATAGTCCGAGGCGCGGGGAGTCTGAGGGTCCGGTGCCTACAACATCTTCACGCAGAATCGCCACAACTATGGCCTCTGGGCTTTCAGAGGGCATCAAACTCGGCATCGGCACCGGAATCAAGGCCGCTGCGGCAACCGCTGATTACGCACGCCCTCCTCGGAGCGGAGTCACCGTGCTCATCTACCACCGCGTTGGTCGAAGAGCGAGAGTCGAGATGGATCTCGATGCCCATATCTTCGAGCGCCAGATCTCCGAACTCGCCGAGGGTGGACGGGTTGTAGATATTGATCGAGGCCTCGCTTATCTCGATGGATCACTCCCCCAGCCTTCCTATAACCCTGTCGTCATCACCTTCGACGACGGAACCTCCGACTTCGCTGAGATCGCTCTTCCAATACTTGTTAAATACGGAGTCCCAGCCTTGCTATATGTCTCCACTGAGTTTCTGGATTCAGGGAGAGAGTTCCCGTATGCCGGCACCCCGCTGAGTTGGGATGCCGCTAGAGACACAACCACAACGGGACTCATCACACTTGGCTCGCATACCCATACGCATGCTCTTTTGGACCGCGTCGACGCGGCAACTGCGCGAGACGAGCTCGACCGCTCTATCGAGAGGCTGAGCGAGGAGACAGGCCTTGCGCCGAAACACTTCGCATACCCGAAGGCCCTCCTTGGCACCCCGGCTGCAGCGGAACTCGTAAGGGAACGGTTTGTCTCAGCATCTATCTCAGGTACTAAGCGCAATGTATTTCTTGAGTCAGATCCCTACCAACTTGCGCGGTCCCCCATTCAGGCAAGAGATGGAATGCGCTGGTTTCGTCGCAAGGTAGATGGAGGACTTCGGCTCGAGGACGACCTGCGCGGGCGTATCAATCGACTCCGATACAGAGGGGCAAGCGAGTGAGCCGACCGCGCCTCATACACGTAACCACTGCGGATATAAGCCTCTCTCTCCTTCTAGGGCCTCAACTGCGCGCTTTCTCCGAAGCTGGTTATGAAGTAATCGGCGCATCGGCTCCAGGCCCATTTACCGAGGAGCTTGAGTCTTGGGGCATTGAGCACCGACCACTCAAACACGCGACCCGCTCAATGGCACCCCATAAGGATGCCGCTGCAATGGGCGAGCTCTACAAACTCTTCAGGGAACTTCGCCCTGAGATCGTCCACACACATAATCCAAAACCAGGTCTCTACGGACGTATCGCCGCGCGAGCCGCGAGGGTCCCCGTAGTGGTCAATACGGTGCATGGCCTATATGCGCTACCTGAGGACAAGCTCGCAAAACGATCGGTTGTCTACTCGCTAGAGCGCCTCGCATCTATGTGCTCGGATGCTGAGCTAATTCAGAACCCCGAAGACATAGCAACCCTGCTAAAGATTGGGGTGCCTAGTAAGAAGATTCGTCTCCTCGGCAACGGTGTAGACCTAACGCGCTTCAAGCCGATCAACGACGGCGATCGAGAGTCATTCGAAGGAACAGCGGATACCCAGCCTGAAACACGGAGTCAAAGCCTGCGCGACAAATTGCGAGGCGAATTAGGGGTCGGAGCATCGACGGTGCTCTGTGGCGTCGTTGGTCGCCTGGTCTGGGAGAAGGGGTACCAAGAAGTATTTGAAGCTGCAGAGGCGATCAAGCGTCTCGGGATTGATGCTGTATTTGTAGTAGTTGGGCCGAGAGACCCCGAGAAATCAGATGGCGTAGGCGAGAGGGCAATCGCAGCAGCGGAGGCCAACGGCATTCGATTCCTAGGCATGCGCTCAGATGTCGAAGACCTGTACAGCGCTATGGATCTCTACGTGCTCGCGTCTTATCGCGAGGGATTTCCGAGGTCCGCTATGGAGGCGGCAGCATCTGGCTTGCCTGTAATTGCAACTGACATCCGCGGCTGTCGCCAAGTAGTTGATCCAGGTCTAACCGGCTTGCTCGTGCCTCCCCGAGACTCTCAAGCACTCACATCGGCAATCTTGGAGATCGTTCAAGACCCGATCAAACGCCTTGAGATGGGTAGGCGCGCTCTATCAAAAGCCAGAGCAGAGTTTGACCATCGACGCGTAATCGATATCACCCTAGAAACCTACGACCGACTTCTAGCCGATAAAGGTGTTCGTCCTCGATGAGCGAGAAGCCTATGTCCTCTGATTATTTGATTCGCTTAGGCACGCAGAGAGATGCGACTGCTTCGTCGGTCCTGCATTCGTCGCGCATCACTGAAGGGTTTCTTCCGACACTTGGTCCTCGATTCCTTGGGAGGCTATATCGGCGCATTGCGCTTGACCGAGACTCTTTCTTAATGGTCGCCGAGAAGGACGGGGAGATTCTCGCAATGGCCTCGTGTACTAATGACCTTGGTCATCTCTATAGAGCCTTTATTCTGCGCGACGGGTTAATCGCTACAGCAAGTGCCCTTTTTCCGATTATTCGATCCCTACCGCGTGTTTTCGAGACCCTTAAGTACCCATCACAGGGTGGCCCAGAACTCGCTAAGACTCCCCTGCCCGCGGCGGAGATTCTTGCGGTTGCAGTTAGAGAAGGATCATCAGGGATCGGAATCGGTCGCCAAATTATGGTTGCTGTGATTGCAGAGTTCACGCGCAGAGGCGTCGAGAGTTTCAAAGTTATTACTAGCTCTGATAATGCAGCCGCTCTGGCTCTCTACCGGTCTGTAGGTTTTCGCGACACCGCGGCACTAGAGGTGCACGAAGGAACAGAATCACTGGCGCTTGTTTGGAGCAGCGAGTGAGCCCATTACTTGGTCTGGTCACTGCGTTCTTGGTCACTTCCGCGGTGACACCCATCGCTATTCGTGTGGCGCATCGCACTGGCATGGTTGATAGGCCAGGAGCTTTAAAGTTTCAGAGCACCCCGGTTGCTTACCTCGGTGGGGTTGCGGTCTTTGCTGGAGTAGCTGGTGCGCTCGCGGCGACAACTCCACGGGTGCTCATACCTCTTGCTCTTGCGTTATTACTTGGACTCTTCGATGACCGCCTAGATATTTCCCCTCGCATTCGTGTTCTCTGCGAGGCTGTAATTGCTCTAATCGGCGGAGCATTAATACCGGCCACAGGCGGCGCTTTGGGAGTTGCAATTACCGCACTCCTCATTCTCGGGCTACTGAACGCCGTGAACCTCCTAGATGGTCTAGACGGTCTTGCCGCTGGCGTCTGCTCTGCCTCCGCTATTGGCTTTGCATTCCTATCTGAGAACCCTCGATTGGCGGACCCCCGTTTGCTGGCGTTATCGCTGCTTGGGGCACTAATTGGATTCATAATATTCAATCGCCCACCTGCACGGATCTATTTAGGCGACGCCGGCGCATATCTCATAGGTGTAGCGCTTGCGATACTCGCGGCCCTAAGCCTTAATGGGGCGGGTAACACCTCGGCGAGCGTTGCTATCTGGGCGGCACTTCCTCTAATCGTTGCAGTGCCGATTCTCGACACCCTGGTTGCGATTCTGCGCAGACTCAGGGCGGGAGACCCAATATTCTCTGGGGATCGAAGCCACATCTACGACCAATTATGCGATCGCGGCATCCCTGCTCAGCGAGTTCTGATGATTATGGTCTCGGCCCAATGCATTTTGGTGCTCCTTGGAATTCTCGCCTCACGCCTGAGCAGTTATGCAAGTGTGTCCGTGATGCTCCTGAGCGCCGGTATCCTCATTGCGATCACGGTAAGGGCTGGGTTCCTAACCACAGACGGAGGACCATAAGTGAAGAAGCTTGCAGTGCTCGGCGGCCAAAAGTCATTCCCTGATGGCGTCGCGTTTGTGCGCCCTCCAGCTCCACCGTTGGATGAGGTAGTAGCACGCCTTGCCCCTTCATACTCCCAAGGCTCCCTAACTAATGGACCTCTAGTACGAGAGTTAGAGGACTCAGTCGCCGAGCGACTCGGTGTCCGTCATGTTGTCGCAGTCTCATCATGCACGACAGGCTTGATGCTCTCCGTTGCAGGGCTTGCTCAATTTGGAGAGATCAACGGTCCGGTCATCATGCCGTCGTTTACATTCTCTGCCGGCCCTCATGCAGTCGCGTGGAGCAACCTCGGCGTGCGCTTCGTCGAGTGCGATCCCTTAAGTTTTCAAATTGACCTTGCTCACACCTCGATGCATCTTGAGGGCGCAGGCGCAATTATGGCCACGCATGTTTTCGGTGCACCGTGTAGACCTGAGCAGGTAGAGGCAATGGGCAAGAGCGCTGGCATTCCAGTTCTCTTTGATGCCGCTCATGGTTTTGGAGCTCTTCGCAATGGACGCCCGCTCGGAGGATTCGGTGAGGTTGAGGTATTCAGCATGACCCCGACAAAACCTCTAGTCGCAGGTGAGGGCGGTCTTGTCTGCACCGATAGAGACGATCTTGCTGAGTATCTGCGCCTCGCACGTGAGTACGGAAACCCTGGAAACTACAACACTCGTTTTATTGGCTTAAACGGTCGTCTATCTGAGATGCATGCAGCCATTGCCCTGGCCTCAATTTCACATATTGATGAGCACCTCGAGACGCGCAGGCGCCTTGCCGGGAGATATGCAGATGGAATCCTCGCAATCCCAGGGGTCAGGACTCAAGCAGTAGATAGTGAAGACCTATCTACCTATAAAGACTTCACGATCGCAATAGACGCCGGAGATTTCGGTGTTAGCAGAGACCAACTTGTTACAGCCTTAAGCGCAGAAGGGATCGATACGCGTAATTATTTTGATCCCCCCGTGCACCGACAAGATTCCCATGCCTCGCGTTCTCCATCTGAGCTTCCGGTAACAGATGCTGTCTCAAAGACAGTTGTGAGTCTCCCGCTCTACCCCGCGCTAACCGACGACGTGGTCGATCAAATTGTCGAGATCATCTCGAGTGTGGGGCAGAGCGCAGAGAGCCTCAACTAACTAAATTTTCCGCAGCCTGCCTGCGAGAAGATCGCGAGATGCGGCGCCTGCCGAGCGGAAGTGCCACCCCAACGAATACCCCCGCGGCGAGCGCTGGCACTAAACGGACAATCGCCTCTCCGGCACCAAACGCCATTCCCGCTACTCGTGATGCCCACATGGCAAGAATCAACTGCGCCCCAAGAATTGCGAGAGCTCTACGTGTTCGGTTCCAGCCGAGTTCAAATCGAAACCAAACTCGCAGGCGGTGACCAATAGGGATAGTTGCAAATAGCGCAAGCGCCCCGACTGATCCCACAATGGAACCAGGCCTCGCCCAACCTTCGTGCACTACCACCCAGAGCATTAGACCAATAGCGGCAGCGGAGCCACCCTCCCCTAGGCGAGCGAGTCGGAAAGGGAGCCCAAGAAGCGCAAGGGGAATGGCGACGCCAAGCAGGACAAGCAGCAATTCAGTATCTGGAACCGTTGAGTAGACCGCTCCAATTGTGAAGAGCCACATGACCGGACCCAGCCCGAGTCGACCTAGGTCCCGGTCGGTCTCAGCAGCTAGCGGCCCAAGTATCGCGGTTCCGAGAATAATGAGCCACGGAACCCAGCTCGGCCCGAAGAAGGTCTGCCCGGCTACGAGTCGCCAAGCACCTGGTAGGGCGAGAATCATTCCTGCCGGTAGCGGAGCCGGGGTCAGCCCAGCGATTGCTACCCCTAGCCAAACAAGGGCTAGCCCAAGCAATACCCCGCTCGGCACAGCGGGGATATTTCCCCCAGCCTTCACCATCGGCGGCAACGACCTCTGCAGAGCATCTAGGGCCATTATCGAGGCAACCACGAATGCTGGACCGACTAGCCCAGGGAGTCTGCTCGGGGAGGCTCGAATACGGAGCCGCCTAAGCCATCTTCGACCAACGGCAGAGCGGAGCCAGACGGCAAATAGGGCCAAAACTCCAGCCCCGGCAGCGGCTACTAGGCCCCTAAGCGCTCCAATATGGAGTTCCGGGGCCTCGAGTGCAGTTCTAATTGGATCAAACATTGGCCCCACCAACCTCAGGCTTAACTCATTATTTGACGCTTCGTAGCATCGTATTCACTCGCGGTGAAATTAGGTCTTGCGCTCACGGTTTCTTGCGGTGAGAATAGACGCAGTTTCTAGGGGGACCGGGCAGTCTGCTTTGAATTGGTTTCGTTATTGATTCCAATTTAATTCGGATCCCCCTCCGGGAAGTGCTATCGGGGGGAGTTGAGTATGGCATTGGTCTCATCATCAATTGTGCCCGCGCGGCTGCGGTCAAAGAGAAGCCTGAGAATCATCACTGATAGCGCGGCATGGGTTTTCGCTATTTATGCAGCGGTATTGCTTCGCCTTGATTTTGATATGACCCGAGTCGAGGCATTTCGCATAGCTGCGGTTATCCCTCTCGCATGGGCTCTTCAGTTCCTTTTCGGATGGCTATTCGGGCTCTACCGAGGCTTCTGGATCAATGGATCCTTCGACGAAGTTGCGGCCCTTGCCCGAACAATTGGTGCCGTAACCGGGGCTCTATTCATCTATGACCTTGTAATCCCCGGCGGTCGCCCAGCACCTGCTAGCGCAATTATCGCTGCAGGATTCCTAGCCCTCGTTGGCGCAGGCGGGGTGCGTTACCTCGCTCGACATGCAATTGATCGACGACGCCGCTCGCGAGATGAAGGCCTCCCTCGCGCAATTATCTTTGGAACCGGTGAGTGTGGAGTTCGAATGATCAACTCCTTGCTCTTTGAGGACTCCAGCCCTTGCATC
Source organism: Actinomycetes bacterium (assembly GCA_037146835.1). GTDB lineage: Bacteria > Actinomycetota > Acidimicrobiia > IMCC26256 > IMCC26256 > IMCC26256. The sequence goes on from JBAWWI010000002.1 coordinate 39,348, forward strand.
CCTGTTGCACTTCTCGACGATGACCGTGAAAAGCAGAACCTCACCGTTAAGGGCCTTCGCGTCATTGGCGGACGTGCATCGATGTTTGATGCCGCTAGGCGCTTCAACGCGAGTGTGTTGGTAATCGCAATACCGACCGCCGAGGGTTCAACAATTCGCGAGCTCACAGCTCTGGCCGATCTCGCCGAGCTCGAGGTGCTAGTAGTTCCGCCAGTCACTGAGCTATTCGGTGGTCAGGTACGCGCCACCGACCTGCGCGAGCCAACCGAGGCCGACCTTCTCGGTCGACGCATCATTGAGACCGACCTTGAGCAAGCGGCCTCCTACTTGCAAGATCGTGTTGTTCTTGTAACAGGGGCTGGAGGGTCAATCGGCTCAGAGCTATGCAGGCAGATATCGCGATTTGGGCCACGCCGACTCGTGATGCTTGACAGAGACGAGTCCGGCCTACACCAGGTGCAACTTTCACTAGAGGGCCGGGCGCTTCTTGACTCTCCCGACCTAATACTCCTCGACATTCGAGACCGCGATCGCGTTGCAGAATTATTCGGCGAGATTCGCCCCGACGTGGTCTTCCACGCTGCAGCCCTCAAGCACCTACCGCTTCTGCAGGCCCATCCAGTAGAGGCACTTAAATCCAACGTATGGGGATCTCTCTCAGTACTTGATGCCGCAGCCGCTGCTGGCGTAACACGCTTTGTAAACATCTCAACCGATAAAGCCGCCAACGCATGCAGCATCCTTGGGTACTCCAAACGCATAGCCGAGGGCCTCACCTCATACTTTGGGCTGCGTCACCCTGGTACTTACCTAAGTGTTCGCTTCGGGAATGTTCTAGGCAGCAGAGGCTCAGTTCTTACCGCTTTCAGAGCTCAGATTGAGGCTGGAGGACCGGTCACGGTCACTCATCCAGATGTAACCCGCTACTTCATGACCATTGAGGAAGCAGTCCAATTAGTAATCCAAGCCGGCGCTATCGGTCACGATGGCGAGGCGCTCGTACTTGACATGGGCGAGCCCGTAAAGATCTCGGATGTAGCACGCAGGCTCTGCGCCAATCATGTACCAGAGATTCCGATTGTCTTCACCGGACTGCGCCCGGGCGAGAAGATGCATGAGGAGCTCTTCGCAGATGGAGAGGCATCCCACCAATCTGATCACGAATTAATTCGCTACGTCAGGGTCCCCGATCTAGACCCAACATTTGTGCGTGATGTCGATGCGAAGGTAAGCGGAAAAGACATGGCCTCGCTCCTTGAGTTCCTTGCTCGCACAATGACCGTTGCACTCGGTGATGAGCCGGTGCCGAGCGATGTCTTTGAGGCTCCAAGGGTCGATCGAGTAGCGGACGGCGCACTGTAAAGGTATTTAGGCCTCCAATTACCGCCTAATCTCATGCCTGTGAAAATTCTTATCACCGGCGGAGCCGGATTCATTGGCTCGAACCTCGCAGATGCATTACTCGCACGCGGGGACTCAGTGCGCATACTCGATGATCTATCGACAGGGTTCAAAGAGAACGTCCCAGACGGAGCCGAATTAATCATTGGCTCCGTCGCAGATGAGGAGTGCGTCGCCGCAGCGATGGATGGCATTGAAGCGGTATTCCATGAGGGAGCGCGTGGATCGGTTGCACGCTCTGTTGCGTTGCCACTTGAGACAGATACAGCAAACACTCACGGAACTCTCACTGTGCTGCACCGAGCGCAGCAAGCAGGCGTGCGCAGAGTTATATATGCATCCTCGAGCAGCGTGTACGGAGGGGCAACCGCTCCCCCAACTGCTGAGACTGCCCCACTCGTTCCACGCTCTCCATACGCAGCAACAAAACTCGCAGGAGAGGTTTACTGCCGAGTCTTCGCGGAGCTACACGGCCTAGAGACTGTTTCATTGCGATACTTCAATGTCTTCGGACCACGACAGAGACCTGACTCTCAATACGCAGCAGTGATTCCGCTATTTATTGAGGCGTTATCGGCCGGGAAGCCAGTCGAGGTCCACGGTGACGGACTGCAGAGCAGAGACTTCACGTATGTCTCTGATGTCGTAGCCGGCAATATTGCAGCTTTAGATGCGCCTGCTGAGAAGTGCTCTGGGAAGGTCTTCAATCTCGCTCCAGGCACCACCCAATCGCTACTCGACCTCTTAGATTCTCTCGGCCGAATTCTCGGCGTCACACCTGAACGGATTCACACAGAGTCGCGCGCGGGGGATGTAAAACTCTCCCAAGCGGATTCTTCACTAATTGCAAGCGCACTCGGCTTCTCCTGCAGCGTTGCTTTCCACGAAGGACTAGAGCGCACTGTTGAGTGGTTCTCAAAGCGCTAATTAACTAAGACTAGAGAACCTTAGATAACTGTTAATACCTCAGGACCATTCTCAGTTAGCGCAATAGTGTGCTCAAAGTGAGCCGACCTGCCACCGTCGACAGTAACGACTGTCCAGCCGTCTTCTAATACTTGTGTCTCTTCGGATCCAGTATTGACCATTGGCTCGATGGCCAAAACAATCCCAGGCTTTAACTTCAATTTATGCCCAGAGCCGTTCCGAAAATTTGGGACCTCAGGGTCTTCGTGCATTGCCCTGCCGATCCCGTGGCCTACATACTCACGCACAACAGCGAAGCCTGCAGCCTCGACCAAATCCTCTACGGCTCCGCCAATTCTCCCGAGGCTCGCACCCACTTTCATCGCAGCGATGGCAGCCTCGAGCGAGGACCTGGTCACATCGATTAGGCGCTGAGACTCTTCATCGATCTCGCCAATCGGGATCGTGATCGCAGCGTCGGCATGCCAACCCTCGATGATCGCTCCGCAATCAATGGAGAGGATGTCGCCCTCATTGAGGACGCGACCATCTGGGATTCCGTGCACGATTACTTCGTTCGGGGATGCGCATATCACTGCTGGGAAGCCGTGATACCCAAGAAAATTAGAGAGGGCATTGCGGCGCTCTAATACTCCTCTAGCAACAGCATCAATCTCGAGGGTCGTCACGCCTGGGCGTGCGGCCATTGAGCATGCTTCATGCATCTCGGCGACAACTTTGCCAGCCCGACGCATGATCGCTATCTGCGTGGAAGTCTTACGTGTATACAACTCAGTTAGCTGTTTTAAGGCGAGCGTCGATTGCGCTCACGATACGTGCGAATACTTCGTCACCCGTTCCGAGCCCATCAATCTCATCAAGGCGATCTAGATCCCGATAAAAATCAAGAATAGGCATCGTCGCGGTTTCGTAAAGCTCAAGGCGACGCATTACAGCGACCTCGGTATCGTCGTCTCGCTGGCTAACTGTGCCGCCGCATACATCGCAGACGCCGTTTATCTTTGGCGGCATAGTGAGATGGTAAGTAGTGCCGCAGTCGTCGCAGACTCGACGCCCAGCAATACGATCAAGAACAATCTCCGTCGGGACCTCTAGGTCTATCGCTACATCTAGCGGTCGACCAGAGGCAGCGAGCTCCTCCTCAAGAGCGGATGCCTGCACGAGCGTGCGCGGAAATCCATCGAGAACGAACCCGCTATCCATTAGGCCCCCGTCGAGCATCTGCTCTCGGACAACACGCAGTACAAGATCATCCGGTACGAGCTCGCCGCGGTCCATGTAAGCAATTGCCTCTAGGCCTGCCGGTGCTCCGCCTCTTGCAGCGGCACGAAAAAGGTCACCAGTAGAGAGGTGCGCGACGCTGTAATGCTGGGCAATACGCACCGCTTGGGTGCCCTTGCCGGCACCCTGCTTCCCGAGCAGGATGAGACGTATTCCGCTTGTCATGTTGATGCTCCTCAGGCGAGGAAGCCCTCGTAGTTTCTCATCATCAACTGACTATCGATTTGTTTCATCGTCTCAAGCGCTACACCCACGGTGATTAGAAGTGAGGTTCCTCCAAATGGAAACTGCGTAATGCTCCACGCAGCAAAAACGATGAGCGGTGTGAGCGCTATGGCAGCTAGGAAAAGCGATCCAGGGAGCGTGATGCGGTTAAGCACCTTTGCGAGGTATCGCTCCGTGGGGGGCCCTGGGCGAATACCTGGGATAAATCCACCCTGCTTGCGGATGATGTCGGCCTGCTGGGCTGGGTTGAATGCAATGGCCGTATAGAAGTAAGCGAAGAAGACAATAAGCAGGGTGTAGAAGCCCATGTAGAAGAGGCTGCTCTGCCTAACTAGGTACTTGCTCGTGAAAGTTTGGAGAGCCTGCCAGTTAGTAGCCGTTGCAATTAGGGCTGGGAAGGAGAGGATGGATGAGGCGAAGATCACCGGGATAACACCGGACTGGTTGACCTTTAGAGGTATGTAGGTGCTCTGCCCGCCGAACATGCGTCGCCCGACTACACGCTTTGCGAATTGAACAGGGATTCTCCTCTGCCCCGACTCCACGTAGACAATCGCTGCAACCATGCCAATCAGGATGATGAAGATAACTACGCCCTTGTACCATCCGCCCTCTGCGAAGATGAGTCCAAAGCCGCTTGGGAGCCTCGAGACAACTGAGGCGAAGATCAAGATCGACATTCCGTTGCCGATTCCGCGCTGAGTAATCGACTCTGCGAGCCACATCACTAGGGCAGTTCCAGCAGTCCACACAAGCACGATCATCGCTGCTCGCCATGCGTTGAAGTCGGGGATGAAGTTGACGCCCTTGGGGAGGTTCCCGAAGAGAGCGGTGTTGCCCTGCTTCAATGCGAAAACAAAACCAGTTGACTGGATGATTGCAAGCCCCATGGTGACATACCGGGTCCACTGCGTAATTTTCTTCTGGCCAGACTGGCCCTCGTTCTGCCATTCCTCAAGCTTGGGGATTACGACACCAAGCAGCTGCATAATGATCGATGCAGTGATGTATGGCATAACTCCAAGGAAGAAGACCGAGACACTCGTGATGGCTCCACCGGAGAAAAGGTTAAGGAAACCCACGACTCCGTTATCCGCTGAGCTCTTCTGCAGAGACTGAATCGCAGAGAAATCTACAAACGGAACAGGTATATGCGAACCGATGCGATATGCCGCAATAACTAAGAGAGTGAAGAGAACCTTGTTCCGTAGGTCAGGGACCCGGAACATATTCCGCAAGCGGCTGATCATTGGGTGGTTGTCCTCCTGGGGTTGATCCCGTCAAGCGAGATCGCGAAGCCTACCGGTTAGTGAGGGCGTTGCCCTTGGCGGGTGGACGACGATCTCCCCATGGAAGCGCAATGAGTTCAGTGGTTCCACCAGCGGCCTCAATTGCGGCTTTGGCGGAGTCTGAGAAACGGTGTGCTTTGACAGTTAGGGAGTTAGAGATTTCGCCGCGACCAAGTACCTTGACTAGGCCTCGCTTGGCGACAAGTCCGCGCTCACGCAATGCCTCTGGGTCAACAACTGTCCCTGATGCAAAATCCTCAAGAGCATCAAGGTTGACGACGTTGTACTCGACTCGGAATGGGTTCTTGAAGCCCTTGGACTTAGGCGTCCGGCGATGCAGAGGCGTCTGGCCACCCTCGAATCCAGGCTTGACCGTATTGCGAGCGTGCTGGCCCTTAGTACCGCGGCCTGCAGTCTTTCCACCTTTACCGGCGATACCACGACCCATGCGCTTTGCAGCGCGCTTGGACCCCTCTGCTGGCTTGAGTTCATGCAGTTTCATTAGGAGATCTCCTCTACCTTTACGAGGTGAGTGACACGCGCAATCATTCCGCGAATCTCTGGTCGGTCATCAAATTCGTTTGTGCGCCCAATGCCGCGAAGCCCAAGGGCACGCATTGTTCCGCGAGTCTTTGGCTTTGTGCCGATAGTTGAACGTAACTGGGTAACTCGGATGCGCCCCATTATGCAACCTCAACCGGTGCGGCCTTGAGAGCATTTCGCTCGCGGTATGCACGAAGCACACCAGCGGGGGTTACTTCCTCCATGCTCTTGCCACGCATCTTGGCGACATCCTCTGGACGACGCAGAGCGCGTAGGCCAGCAATTGTTGCTCTAGAAACGTTGATTGCGTTAGCCGAGCCGAGAGACTTGGCTAGAACATCGTGTACACCGGCTGCCTCGAGGATTGCTCGCGCCGCACCACCGGCGATTACGCCGGTACCGGGGGCTGCTGGCTTGAGAAGGACGCGCGCTGCGTCATGCTCTCCAACGAGTTCATGGGTGATTGTGGATCCCGCAAGCGGCACCTTGAAGAGGTTCTTCTTGGCCTCTTCCATGCCCTTTTGGATAGCAGCAGGAACCTCTTTGGCCTTGCCGTAGCCAAGACCAACGCTTCCTTCGCCATCGCCAACCACCACTAGGGCAGTAAAGGAGAACCTTCGTCCACCTTTAACTACCTTGGCAACGCGGTTGATTGCGATTACCCGCTCTTCGTACTGGCCTTCGGCCATGGGTTACTCCCTTGTCTTTCTAGAACTCGAGGCCGCTAGCGCGCGCCGCATCGGCGATTGCTGCAACTCGTCCGTGGTATCGGTATCCACCGCGGTCAAACACGACGCTTTTGATACCTGCTTCTTTTGCTCTCTCGCCAATGCGCTGGCCAACAGCTGTGGCTGCTGCCACATTGCCGGTTGCACCCTTGCGAGCTGCTGCCTCCATTGTTGATGCGGAGACAATTGTTCGTCCAGTTACATCGTCGATCACCTGCGCATAGATGTGCGAGGCAGAACGAAAAACCGCAAGACGCGGTCGCTCGGCTGTGCCGTGCACTTTCTTGCGAACGCGTACGTGGCGACGCTTCCTAGATTCTGGTTTGGTAAGGCTCATCGTGTCCCTCTCTTATCCGCTACTTGGCTGACTTGCCGGCCTTGCGCAGGACGCGCTCGTCGGCATAGCGAATGCCCTTGCCTTTGTAAGGCTCGGGCTTACGGATCTTGCGAATGTCTGCAGCGACCTGGCCAACTACCTGCTTGTCTATCCCGATCACTGTGATGCGGGTAGCTGCGGGGACATCGAAGGTCACTCCATCTGGGGCCTCCACGAAGACTGGGTGCGAGAAACCTACCTGCACCTCAATCTTGGTCGGGCTCTGAGGAATTGCACGATAACCAACGCCTACGATCTCGAGCTCCCTGGTGAAGCCCACAGATACACCAATCACCATGTTGGAGACTAGAGAACGTGTGAGTCCGTGGAGAGCGCGGTTCTGGCGTTCGTCATCGGGTCGGGTTACAACGAGGTCATCGCCATCGCGTGCGACCGTGATGGTCGGCGGAGCGTCGATCTCGAGAGTTCCCTTGGGTCCCTTTACGGTGATGTGAGAACCAGTGATGGTTACCTCAACGCCTGCGGGGAGAGTTATGGGCTGCTTACCAATACGAGACATGTGATTACCAGACGTGGCAGAGCACTTCGCCACCGATGCGACGCTTGCGCGCCTCACGGTCGGTGACGAGACCCTTGTTGGTAGAGAGCACGGCAATTCCGAATCCGCCGAGTACGCGAGCGACCGAGTCGGCCTTCGAATACACACGCAGACCTGGCTTCGATACTCGCTTGATGCCAGAGATCGTTCGCTTACGCTCGGGGGTGTACTTCATGTAAACAGTGAGGCGCTGTCCAGGGCGAATGGGGTCGTCCTCGACCTCGTAGCCCTCGATGTAGCCCTCGCTCAGCAGAACTTTCGCGAGTGCTTCCTTGACTTTCGAGGAAGGCATCGACGTTGTGTCATGCATAGCGATGTTTGCGTTGCGGATGCGTGTAAGCATGTCCGCGATGGGGTCGGTCATTGTCATTGGATCGCCTTCCTCACCACGACGCCTTGGTCACGCCAGGCACTTCGCCTGCGTGAATGAGCTCGCGTAGGCAGATTCGGCATAGGCCGAACTTGCGGTACACCGCTCGCGCTCGACCGCATTTACGGCACCGCGAGTAACCGCGGACCTTAAACTTTGGCTCACGCTGCTGCTTATTAACTAATGCTTTTTTAGCCATGTGCCTAACCCACGTTCTCGGTGCGTCTGAACGGAAATCCGAGTGCTCGCAAGAGCGCTCGTCCCTCGTCGTCGGTACGTGCGGAGGAGACGATGGTGATGTCCATTCCACGCGTTGTGTCGATTTTGTCGTACTCAATCTCAGGGAAGATCAATTGCTCGGTCACACCAAACGTGTAGTTGCCGTGTCCGTCGAATGATTTGGGGCTAAGCCCGCGGAAGTCACGAATGCGAGGAATCGCCAGAGTTACAAGGCGGTCATAGAACTCCCACATACGAGCTCCTCGGAGAGTCACCTTTGCTCCGATTGCATTTCCCTCGCGCAGTTTGAATCCAGCGATTGAGGTCTTTGCCTTCGTGATCAGGGGCTTCTGTCCGGAGATTGTCGTGAGGTCTGCAACTGCACCATCAAGCAAGGAGGCCTGCTGGGTTGCCCCACCTACACCCATGTTGATGACGATCTTCTGGAGTCGCGGAACCTGCATCACATTGATGAGCCCAAGCTCAGTGCGCAGAGCTTCACGAAGCTCAGACTCGTATCGTTCTTTAAGACGCGGAGCCATTAGAGGTCCCCTCCACACTTGCGGCAGGTACGCCGTTTCTTCTCGCCCTCGAACTTCATTCCGATGCGAGTGGGTCCGCACTTCGAGCAGACGATGGCGACGTTAGAGACATGGATCGGCATCTCTTTATCGATGATTCCGCCCTGGGTCGTCGCCGAAGTAGCACGCTGGTGGCGCTTGGCCATGTTGATTCCACCATCGACGATGACCTTGTCGGTAGCGATAATTACACGGATCACTTCGCCCTCTTTGCCGAGGTCCTTGCCAGCTATGACTCTGACTTTGTCTCCCTTACGGATACGCATCAGATCACCTCCGGTGCGAGCGAGACGATACGCATGAACTTTTTGTCACGCAGTTCGCGACCAACTGGTCCGAAGATGCGAGTACCACGAGGCTGCATCGCGTCATTGATAAGAACTGCTGCGTTCTCATCAAATCGAATGTATGAGCCATCTGCGCGGCGCTTCTCTTTCTTGACACGAACAACTACGCACTTAACAACATCGCCCTTCTTTACAGCGGCACCAGGCTGGGCAGCCTTGACCGATGCAACGAAGACATCTCCGATGCTGGCATAGCGACGACGGGTTCCGCCGAGGACCTTTATGCAAAGGACCTCTTTGGCACCGGAGTTGTCGGCAACCTTGAGTCTGCTCTCTTGCTGAATCATTTTCTCTCCCTACCTTGCCCGCTCGAGAATCTCGACGACTCGCCAGCGCTTAAGGCGTGACATCGGGCGAGTCTCAGTGATGCGCACACGGTCGCCTTCACGTACCTCGTTGTTCTCATCGTGAGCGTAAAGCTTTGTTGTGCGCTGGACTGTCTTGCGGTAGCGACGGTGACGTACCCGATCGATTACTGCAACAACAACCGTCTTGTCCTGCTTGACTGAGACTGCAACTCCTTCACGCACTTTGCGTGCGTTACGGGTTGCAGTTGTCTCGGCCTGCTCGGCCTCAGTCACTTCAGGCACAAGCGCTTCAGTATCAATAGTTTCGGTCTGTTCGGTCTCGCTCATGCGTTCTCCTCGGCAGCCTCTGCCGCTGCGATCTCGCGCTCACGCACGATGGTCTTGATACGTGCGATATAACGACGCACATGGGTAATACGCGAAGAGTTCTCAACCTGACCGGTGGCTAGTTGAAAGCGCAGGTTGAACTGCTCTTCCTTTGCCTCGGAGAGTTTGGCGAGAAGATCTGCATCGTTGAGTTCAACGAGCGTGTTCGGTCTGAATTCTTTGATTCCAGCCATCAGGCCTCCTCACGTCTAACTACGAAGCGCGTCTTGATCGGAAGTTTGTGCATAGCGAGGCGCATAGCTTCGCGTGCAACTTCTTCGGTAACTCCGGAGAGCTCGAACATGATGCGACCTGGCTTAACAACTGCAACCCAGTGCTCGGGGTTTCCCTTGCCAGAACCCATACGGGTCTCAGCAGGCTTCTGAGTAACTGGTTTGTCAGGGAAGATCGTGATCCATACCTTGCCACCACGCTTGATGTGGCGAGTCATGGCAATACGGGAAGCCTCAATCTGGCGGTTGGTGATCCAACCAGGCTCAAGTGCTTGGATCCCGAAGTCTCCATATGTAACGCGCGATCCGCCCTTAGCGATGCCGCTCATGCGACCACGCTGGACCTTGCGATGACGAACTCTCTTAGGCATCAACATGACAGTCCTCAGTCCTCGTCGCCGTGGAACTTAGGAGCCTCGTGGTGCGCTCGCGTGCGACGCTCGATCTCTTCTTCCTCTGCTAAGAGGCGCTCGAGCTCGGGGTCAGCTTCCTTAATAACTGGAGTTGCTTCAAGGTTGATGTCATCAGAGACATTGGTTGAGTCGACAGAGACTGACTCATCTGCAGGTCGACGACGCCCTCCACCAGCGGTTACTACACGGCGAACTCCAGGGGCACTAGGAGCCTCACCAGCAGCGAGTGCTGCCTCTTGGGAGATCTTCTCGTCAGAGACCTGCTTGTAGGGAAGGATGTCACCTTTGTAGATCCAAACCTTGACACCGATGCGGCCGAATGTTGTCTTGGCCTCAGATGCTCCGTAGTCAATATCGGCACGCAACGTGTGCAGAGGAACGCGGCCCTCGCGGTACCACTCCTTGCGGCTCATCTCTGCGCCGCCGAGGCGACCACTTACCTGAACACGAATACCGAGGGCTCCGGCCTTCATTGCGGTCTGTACAGCACGCTTCATCGCACGCCTAAACGAAACGCGTCCTGCGAGCTGGTCACCAACACCCTGAGCGATCAGCGCGGCATCTAGCTCGGGCTGCTTAATCTCTTGGATGTTGAAGTGAATCTTGTTGTTGCCTGTGATCTTGAAGAGTCCGGTACGAAGGCGGTCTGCCTCTGCACCACGACGACCAATGACGATTCCTGGACGAGCTGTGAATACATCGATTCTCAGCTTGTCGCCAGAACGCTCGATCTCAATACGGCTCACCATTGCACGCTCAAGCTGTGTGCGCAGGTAGTCGCGGATCTTCCAGTCCTCAATTAGAAACTCTGTATACGCCTTATTATCGGCGAACCATCGTGACTTCCAGTCGGTAGTAATACCGAGGCGGAAGCCATACGGATTGACTTTCTGTCCCATTACTCGGACGCCTCCGTGGTCTCCTCGACCTCAGACTCAGCCGACTCAGCCACTGGGGCTTCCTCCGGCTCGCTGTGGTCGTTGTGATTGTCATGGTCATGGTCATGATCATGGTCATGATCGTGATCGTGGTTGTGCTCGGCCTGTGCCTCTGCTGCACGTGATGCAGCTCGACGGCGTGCACGGTTGGCTTGAGTAGCTCCGCCTCCACCACGTCGCTCGGAGCGCGCACGGTGAAGCTCAAGAGCCTCGTCGGGCATGCGGTCTACGACAATTGTGATGTGGCTGGTGCGCTTGCGAATCTTTGTTGCGCGACCACGAGCACGTGGCCTCCACCGCTTCGCAGTAGGTCCTTCATCGGCCCAGCAGGCGCTAACAAAAAGCTCCTCAGGGTCGAGATGATCGTTGTGCTCGGCATTGGCGATTGCTGAGTTCAGCAACTTGCCAATCTCCTCTGCTGCACCGCGCTCACAGAACTGAAGAACATCGCGAGCCTCATCAATGCTGAGTCCGCGAATGAGCCCAAGAACTGCACGCACCTTGTTGGGTGCGATACCGCAGTGGCTAAGTGTTGCTTGAGTACCTTGAACGTCAGACCTCATCGACGCACGACCTTCTCCTGGCCGGCGTGGTACCGGAAGGTGCGGGTAGGCGCGAACTCGCCGAGCTTGTGACCAACCATCGGCTCGGAGAGGAACACGGGGACGTGCTTACGCCCATCGTGGACCGCGATCGTGTGGCCGACCATGTCGGGGGTGATCGTTGAACGGCGGGACCAGGTCTTGATCACCTTGTGCTCGCCGGCCGCGTTTTGACGCTCGACCTTCAAGAGAAGGTGCTCATCAACAAATGGGCCTTTTTTTAGACTGCGTGGCATGTTTTACCTACCTCCGTGAACCGCGTGTGCGGCGGCGGCGAATGATCATCTTGTCGGAGGCCTTGCCTCGCTTGCGTGTTCGTCCTTCAGGCTTACCCCAAGGTGAAACAGGGTGACGCCCACCAGAAGACTTACCTTCTCCACCACCAAGTGGGTGGTCAACAGGGTTCATAGCTACACCGCGGGTCTGCGGGCGCTTGCCCTTCCAGCGGTTACGACCGGCCTTACCAATTGAGATAAGTGATGCCTCGGCGTTGCCGACAGAACCGATCGTTGCACGACAGTCAATCGGAACACGACGCATCTCGGTCGATGGGAGACGAATAGTTGCGTATAGGCCTTCTTTAGCGACGAGTTGAATCGAAGCGCCAGCGCCGCGACCTAACTTCGCCCCTGCTCCAGGCTTCATCTCAACATTGTGAACAACAGTACCGACTGGGATGTAGCGCAGAGGTAGCGCGTTTCCTGGGCGAATATCTGCGCCTTGACCACTCTGGAGCATGTCTCCAACCTGGATACCGGCCGGCGCAATGATGTAGCGCTTCTCGCCATCGCGGTAGTGCAGAAGTGCAATACGTGCGTTGCGGTTCGGGTCGTACTCAATCGCTGCAACCTTTGCGGGGATGCTGTCTTTCTCGCGCTTGAAGTCGATGATGCGGTACTGGCGCTTGTGGCCTCCACCGCGGTGACGCGATGTTGTACGACCGTAGGAGTTACGTCCACCGGTACGCGGCTTAGGCGCGAGTAGTGACTTCTCGGGGCGATCCTTGGTGATCTCGGCGAAATCCGAGACAGTCTGGAACCTGCGCCCTGGGCTTGTGGGTTTACGTTTACGAATGGCCATAATTAGCTCCCGAAGATCTCAATCCGGTCGCCCTCGGCAAGCGATACCAGTGCGCGCTTTGTCTTTGACCGCTGGCCCCAAGTGCCGGTCTTGCGGTTGCGCTTGCGCTTGCCAGCGCGGTTGACCGTGTTGACGTTTGTTACTTTGACCCCGAAGATGGCCTCAACAGCCTGACGGATCTCAATCTTGTTTGCGCCAGGTGCAACCTCAAACGTGTATACGTTTGCGTCGAGAGCCGCGTACGACTTCTCCGAAACAACTGGGCGAATAATTACATCGCGATGGTCGGCACTCATGATGCGTCCTCATCTGTATCTGCATCAGCACTATCTGAGGCGGTGACGCTCAACTTTGTGCGAGGCATTGCTGGAGTTGCTGCGCTAAGACGCTCAACTGTGATCGCAAGAGTCGACTCGCTGAAGACAATCGTGTCGCAGAGGAGCACGTCGTAGGTGTTGATCTCCTCTGGGAGAATCACACGAACTCGGTCACCTAAGTTGCGGAACGATAGCCATGACTCACGCTCTGAGCGGTCTAGGCAGATAGCGAGACGCACTTGGCGCTCGCCATTCACACGGAGCCCAAGGGCCTCGAGTGCGCCAATTGCACGCTTGGTTGATGGTGGGCTGAAGCCCCATGCATCAATTACCTGAACCTTGCCCTCTTGAGCACGATCCGATAGAGCTGAGAGAACCGCAAGTCGCACCATCTTCTTAGGTGTGCGCTGCGTGTAGTCACGAGGCTTCGGTCCATGGGCAACTCCACCACCGCGCCAGTGAGGCGCACGTGAGGAACCCTGACGAGCACGGCCGGTGCCCTTCTGGGCCCATGGCTTAGCGCCTCCGCCTCGGACCTGAGCACGAGTCTTGGTGCTAGAGGTACCGGAGCGCTTATGCGCCAACTGGGCAGTTACAACTTGATGCATTACCGAGGCATTTGGCTCAATACCAAAGATGTCATCAGGCAACTCAGCAGTGCCTACTACCTTGCCCTCAATATTGCGAACGTCAACGGTACTCATCGGGCACCTGCTTTTACTGCGTTACGTAGGAATACAAGCCCGCCCTTGGGGCCGGGGATTGCGCCACGAACAAGGATGATTCCTCGCTCAGCGTCGCCCTCTACGACCATAAGGTTGAGGGTGGTGGTCTTGGCATGCCCCATCTGTCCAGCCATCTTCATACCCTTGAAGACGCGAGATGGTGTGGCGCATGCGCCGATTGATCCGGGAGCACGGTGAGCCTTGTGGTTACCGTGGCTAGCACCTTGACCCTTGAAGTTGTGTCGCTTCATAACTCCAGCGAAACCCTTACCCTTTGAGATGCCAGTGACGTCAATAAGCTCGCCGGCCTCAAATAGTTCGGCTGTGATTACCTGGCCGACGGCATATGCACTGAGGTCATCAACACGCATCTCTGCGAGGTGATTAGTGGCCTCGGCATTAGCTGCCTTCAGGTGACCAAGCTCGGGCTTAGATAGTCGACGGGGCTTTGCATCGCCGAAGGCGATCTGCACAGCCGAGTATCCATCACGCTCTGGTGTCTTGAGTTGGACGACGCGACAAGGACCAGCCTGGATCACCGTAACCGGTACTACCCGGTTCTCGGAGTCCCAGACTTGGGTCATGCCGAGCTTTCGCCCTAAAATCCCCTTGGATGCCATGTGGCTTCCTCGCCTACTCTTCTCATGCGAACGCTCCGCAGGGCGGGTGCCCGGCGGAGCGATCAGTTCGGTTGTGCTCTGCGGGTTCCCCAAAGGATCTTGGGGCTACCGGAGACGTCGGTTTAGCCAGAGTGATTAACTCACTAGGGCTGAGTCGGAGGACCCTAGCCGACACCAGTGGTAGGTGTCGAATGGAGACTCCATATCGAGGGAAAACTCCTCGATTTATTCTTATAGGTGCTTTTCAGGCTTAGTTAGACGCCCTGAAGCTTGATCTCGATATCGACCCCAGCAGGGAGATCGAGGCGCTGAAGCGACTCAATCGTCTTTGCGGCAGGGTCAACGATGTCGATTAGACGCTTGTGGATACGCATCTCAAAGTGCTCGCGAGAGTCCTTGTTGACGTGTGGTGAGCGAATAACGGTATAGCGGTGCTTCTCCGTGGGGAGAGGGATCGGTCCGCGGATCTTGGCTCCAGTACGAACAACGGTCTCGACGATCTTCTTCGTCGACTGATCGATGATCTCGTGGTCATAGGCCTTGAGCCGGATTCGGATTTTTTGCCCCTTGGCGTCAGCCATGGTGTGCCTCTCGTTTTCTTTTAGTTAAAGACTTACTTGATGATGCTGACCACGCGACCAGCACCCACTGTACGACCACCCTCACGAATAGCGAAACGGAGACCTTCCTCCATCGCGATCGGGTTAATCAACTCCACATTCATCTCAGTGTTGTCACCCGGCATAACCATCTCCACACCATCAGGCAAAGCAATCATGCCCGTAATGTCAGTAGTACGGAAATAGAACTGCGGACGATAGTTACCAAAGAAAGGAGTATGGCGACCACCCTCCTCCTTCGTCAACACATACACCTGAGCAAGAAACTCAGTGTGAGGAAGAATCGAACCCGGCTTAGCCAAAACCTGACCACGCTCAACATCTTCTTTCTTCGTTCCACGAAGAAGAGCACCAATGTTGTCCCCAGCACGCCCCTCATCAAGAAGCTTGCGGAACATCTCAACACCAGTACAAGTCGTCTTCGTCGTAGGACGAATACCAACAATCTCAATCTCGTCGTTGACGTTCACAATTCCACGCTCAACACGACCAGTAACAACAGTTCCACGACCAGTGATCGTGAACACATCCTCAATAGGCATCAAGAAAGGCTTATCAATCTCACGCACAGGCTCAACAATGAAGTCATCAACAGCAGCCATCAAATCGAGAATTGCTTGACCCCACGTCTCGTCGCCCTCAAGAGCTTTAAGCGCAGAAACACGCACAATTGGAGTGTCATCACCAGGAAAGTCGTACTCGTTAAGAAGCTCACGAACCTCGAGCTCTACAAGCTCAAGAAGCTCCTCATCATCAACCATGTCGGACTTATTCAAAGCCACAACAATTGAAGGCACACCAACCTGGCGAGCAAGCAACACATGCTCACGCGTCTGAGGCATAGGACCATCAGTAGCAGCAACAACAAGAATCGCGCCATCCATCTGCGCAGCACCCGTGATCATGTTCTTGATGTAGTCAGCGTGACCAGGGCAGTCAACATGCGCATAGTGACGATTATCAGTCTCATACTCAACATGAGAAATAGAGATCGTTATTCCACGAGCCTTCTCCTCAGGAGCCTTATCGATCTGATCAAACGCAGTCGCAGTCACATTCGGATTGTGATCAGCCAACACCCGCGTAATCGCAGCAGTCAACGTGGTCTTCCCATGGTCAATATGACCAATCGTTCCGATATTCAAATGCGGCTTATTACGCTCAAACTTTGCCTTACCCATTTTGGGTCTCGCTCCTTCTCGCGTCGAACGCGTAGTTGCTCATTATTTCTTGGCTTCTATTACTGATGACCTTTACTGAAGTACTGAAGTACTGGAGTACTGAAGTGCTGGAGTGCTGAAGTGCGCAGTGCTCGCCCGTTACTCGCCGCGAACTCTCGCAGTGATTTCTAAGGCGATTGACTCAGGTACCTGTTGGTACGAGTCGAATTGCATGGAGTACGTGGCACGCCCCTGAGTGCGTGAACGAAGATCCGTAGCATACCCGAACATCTCAGCGAGCGGCACTTGGGCCTTGACAGCTGATGCGTTACCTACCTGGACCATGCCCTCAACGCGACCACGCCTTGAGTTGAGGTCTCCAATGACGTCACCCATGTAGTCGTCAGGGGTTACCACCTCTACAGCCATAACTGGCTCAAGAAGCACTGGTGCGGCCTGGCGAACAGCTTTCTTGACGCACATGGAGCCTGCGATCTTGAAGGCCATCTCTGAGGAGTCAACATCGTGGTAGGAGCCGAAGGTGAGGGTGGCTCGAACATCAACCATTGCATACCCGGCGATAATTCCACCCTCAAGTGCCTCTTTGATTCCGGCATCTACAGATGGGATGTACTCACGGGGGATAACTCCACCGGTGATCTTGTTGACGAACTCATACCCACCACCGGGGCCGGTCGGCTCAACAGTGAGCACAACGTGGCCGTACTGACCTTTTCCACCGGTCTGGCGGATGTAGCGCTCCTCGATCTTCTCGACCTTCTTAGTGATCGTTTCGCGGTATGCAACCTGAGGCTTACCAACATTGGCCTCGACGTTGAACTCACGAGTCATACGGTCAACAAGGACCTCGAGGTGCAGCTCACCCATACCCTCGATGATGGTCTGGCCTGTCTCCTCATCGGTGTGGACCCTAAATGTGGGGTCCTCATCTGAGAGGGAACTGAGGGCCTTGCCCAATTTGTCCTGGTCGCTCTTGGTCTTAGGCTCAATAGCAACCGAGATAACTGGCTCGGGGAAGACCATTCGCTCAAGCACGATCGGCTTCGAGCGGTCGCAGAGGGTGTCTCCGGTAGTGGTTCCCTTGAAACCAAGGCCAGCAACAATGTCACCTGCGTAAGCAATCTCAATATCTTCACGCTCGTTTGCGTGCATACGAAGGAGGCGACCGATGCGCTCCTTCTTCTCCTTGGTGGAGTTATAGATATCTGCACCCTTCTCAAGGGTCCCTGAGTAGATGCGGAAGTAGGTCAACTTGCCGTACGGGTCTGCAACGATCTTGAAAGCAAGCGCCGAGAAAGGCTCGTCATCGCTAGCGATACGAGACATCTCAACGTCGCCACTGATGTCGGTTCCAGGGGTCGGCGGGATGTCTAGCGGAGAGGGCAGGTAAGCCACAACCGCATCGAGCATGGGCTGAACACCCTTGTTTTTGAAGGCCGAACCGCAGAGCACAGGTACGAATATGTTCGCAATCGTTCCCTTGCGGATGCCTGCTTGAATCTCCTCATAGGTGAGTTCCTCATCAGCGAGGTACTTCTCCATTAGGTCATCGTTTGCAGCTGCAACCTCTTCAAGCATCGCAGCGCGATACTCGGCGGCCTGCTCAACCATGTCCTCGGGGATCGCGACAACCTCGAAGGTTGATCCGAGCGAGTCATCGTCGAGTGGCCATACAAGCGCATTATTTGCAACTAGATCGACAACACCGCGGAAGTCACCCTCGGCACCGATCGGCAGGTGGATGACGAGAGTATTGGCCGCTAGGCGGTCCTTCATCATCTCAACGCAGCGATAGAAGTCGGCGCCGGTTCGGTCCATCTTGTTCACGAAGCACATGCGCGGAACGTTGTACTTGTCAGCCTGGCGCCATACGGTCTCAGTCTGAGGCTCTACTCCAGCAACAGCGTCGTATACCGCTACCGCACCGTCGAGAACACGCAGGGAGCGCTCTACCTCAACAGTGAAGTCAACGTGACCCGGGGTGTCGATGATGTTGATTCTGTGGTTATCCCACTCGCAGGTTGTAGCAGCAGAGGTGATGGTGATTCCGCGCTCCTGCTCCTGAATCATGTGGTCCATGACGGCTGCGCCCTCGTGCACTTCACCGATCTTGTACGTGCGCCCTGTGTAGTAAAGGATGCGCTCTGTAGTGGTGGTTTTGCCCGCGTCGATGTGAGCCATGATGCCGATGTTGCGAACTTGTTCGAGGGGGAACTGCCTAGCCATTTGTTTTCGTCTGCTCTCGTGAGTGAGTCGTTTTATGCGTCTGAGTAATGTTTTTTGTCAATTTTGTTCTTAACCAATTTGGATCTTTATTGCTTATTCGTAATAGCGGTGCTGTCGCGGCTGCGGCGTCGGAGTCGTAGCCGGCGGTCGGTAAGACCGTAGACACGACACCGACGCCGCCCCCGCTTGCGTCGTTTTGGCTATGCACCTACTACCAGCGGTAGTGGGCGAACGCCTTGTTAGATTCGGCCATTTTCTGAAGGTCATCTTTGCGCTTGATAGCTGCACCGAGACCATTGCTGGCATCCATAATCTCAGATGCAAGACGCTCCGCCATCGTGCGCTCGCGGCGCTGGCGTGAGTAACCAACTACCCAGCGAATGGCAAGGGTAGTTGCACGGCGTGGTCGCACCTCAACGGGAACCTGGTAAGTAGCTCCACCAACTCGGCGGCTACGAACCTCAAGTGCTGGGCGAACATTCTCGACTGCACGCTTGAGAGTAGGCACCGGGTCGGAGCCTGTCTTACGCTCAATCTCAGAGAGTGCGTCATAGACGATCTTCTCTGCAGTAGAGCGCTTGCCTTGAACAAGAATCTTGTTTACTAGCTGAGTAACTACAACCGAACGGTAAACCGGGTCGGGGAGAAGTTCTCTGCGTGCTGCTGGTCCTTTACGTGGCATCTCTAGCCCTTCTTCGCGCCGTAGCGGCTACGGGCCTGCTTGCGGTTGGCGACGCCACTTGCATCGAGCGCACCGCGCACGATTTTGTAGCGGACACCAGGGAGGTCTTTCACGCGGCCACCACGCACAAGCACAATGGAGTGCTCCTGCAGGTTGTGGCCGACGCCTGGGATGTAAGCCGTAATCTCAACACCGGTGCTGAGACGCACACGAGCAACTTTGCGGAGTGCAGAGTTTGGCTTCTTAGGAGTAGTCGTAAAGACGCGCGTGCATACGCCGCGTCGCTGCGGTGATCCCTTGAGTGCTGGGGTCTTTGACTTATCTACTTTGGACTCTCGGCCCTTACGGACCAATTGAGCGATGGTGGGCACAGGTCTCCTGTGATGTTAAAAACTTCTCGGATAACGACGATCTCGGTTAGCTGCGCCAGAAGGCGGGTGCGCACCGGGTCGCCAAGGATACGGTCAGGGCGCCTCGCCGGGCAAACCCCAGCGATAATTGCCCCTTCCGGGATTGAATCAAGCTCCGGCTGCGCTCTCCCCCGGCTCGTCTGTCTCGTCACTCTCGAGAATCTCAAGGGTCTCAAGAACCTCTAGAACCTCGGCGACCTCCTCGATCGCTGCTAGCTCTTCGAGGGCCTCGATAGCCACCTCAGCGGCGACAATCTCCTCGAAAATCTCTACCGCTGCGATTGCTTCGATCTCAGCGATCTCCTCTGGAGTTGCCCCAACCTCAGCGATTGCGACGGCCTCCATGATGTCCGAGATCGCAGCTACGGCGTCCTCTGCAACCTTGTCCTCGATTGCCTCGAATACCTCTTCGACCGCCTCGACGACTTCCTCGATCGCAGTCTCAATTACCTCTGCGGCTACCGCTTGATCCTTCGCACTTGAGGCATGGGTCCAGGAGAGATCCGGGGCCGCCTGCTCCTCATGCGCAGTGGTCAAGTACTCGAGAAGACCCTCTGTGTCTGATGAGTAATAAGGCATTGGCTCATAGAAGGGAGCCTCGGTAGCAATCTCGCGGTAGACGGGCATTCCCGTACCAGCCGGGATGAGCTTGCCGATGATGACATTCTCCTTGAGGCCCTCGAGTCCGTCTTCACGACCCTCGATAGCTGCCTCGGTAAGCACTCGGGTTGTCTCCTGGAAGGAGGCAGCCGATAGCCATGAGTCCGTGGCGAGAGATGCCTTCGTGATTCCCATCAACTCTGGGCGACCCTCAGCGGGGCGCTTTCCATCATCAACGAGTGCCTTGTTGGTCTCCGCATACTTGCGAGAGTCGACCTTGGAGCCCGGAAGGAACTCCGTGTCTCCAGGCTCAAGCACGGTTACACGACGAAGCATCTGACGAACGATTACCTCAACGTGCTTGTCGTGGATTGACACACCCTGCTCGCGGTACACGTTCTGTACCTGGTCAACGAGGTACTGCTGAGTAGCGCGAATTCCAAGAATGTCGAGAATACGCTTTGGATCACGTGGTGTTGAGGCCTCGCCGACGAGTGCATCTCCGGCTGTTACCTCTGAACCGTTAGCAACCTGAAGGCGAGCACGACGTGATACTGGGTACTCGTCCTCTGTTCCATCATCTGCGATAACAGTGATGACCAACTCGCCCTTCTCGTTCTCTCCGAGACGAACAACACCTGTCGTTGCGGTCAAGACTGCAGCACCCTTAGGTGTACGTGCCTCGAACAACTCAACGACGCGTGGAAGACCGTGAGTGATGTCCTCTCCAGCTACACCACCAGTGTGGAAGGTACGCATGGTGAGCTGTGTTCCAGGCTCACCAATTGACTGAGCAGCGATGATGCCTACTGCCTCGCCAAGCTCAACCATCTTCCCAGTGGCGAGCATCGTTCCGTAGCAGGTGCTGCAGATTCCACGAGTTGAGTCACAGGTAAGTGCAGAGCGAACACGAATACGCTTCACAGCGGAGTCGTCGCGCAGCACATCGGTTAGTTCCTCAGTGATCTCAGTGTTGCGCGGAAGCACAGTTCCATCGGCCAACTTAAGGTCCTCGGCGAGGCAACGGCTGCGAATAGTGGTACGCAGTGTGCGCTGGGACTCTGGCCCAACATCCTCAATCCAGATTCCACGAGTTGAACCACAGTCAATGTCACGCACGATTAGTTCCTGCGAAACGTCAACGAGTCGACGTGTCAGGTAACCAGAGTCAGCGGTACGAAGTGCAGTATCGGCGAGACCCTTGCGTGCACCGTGAGTTGAGATGAAGTACTCAAGGACCGAGAGGCCCTCACGGAAGTTGCTCTTGATGGGTCGAGGAATGATCTCGCCACGTGGGTTCGCGACTAGACCACGCATACCTGCGATCTGACGGACCTGCATGACGTTTCCGCGAGCGCCGGATCCAATCATCATCTCGATTGGGTTGAAGATGTCACCCTGCTGAAGCTCGCGCATCACCTTGGTTACATCCTCGGTCGCGCTTGTCCAGATCTCGATCTCACGCTGACGACGCTCTTCGTCGGTCAGGATGCCCTGCTCATACTGCTGCTCAACCTTTGCGGCCTTGACCTCATTCTCGTTAAGCAGTTTTGCCTTCTCAGGCGGGGTACGAACATCGGCGATCGAGATGGTGAGCCCAGCACGAGTTGCGTAGTCGAATCCAAGGTCTTTCAGGTTGTCGAGTGAACGAGCAACCTCAGCCTTATCAAACTGCGCAACCAAGTTGCTGACAACATCGGATACATCGCCCTTACGGAACGCTGTGTCGTTGTTCCCAAATGGGAAAGCCATCGCTGCTGGGAGTGCCTCAGCAAAGCGAAGGCGTCCAAGAGATGTCTCAACAAGCACTCGGTCATCAGAGGCGCGACGTACTACGGGGTTATCTGCAGCGGCAGGATCAGTGATCCACTCGCCCTTAGCTTCATCCCAGTTCTCGCGTGCCTTGAACTGCTCGGCAGGGAACCTATCGCCAGAGACGCGAATGCGTAACGGGCGGTGAAGGTTTACCCCTGGAGCACCGTTAGCTGCACGCGTGTCATATGCCATAGTCGCTTCGTTAAGAGATGCGAATACTTCGCGCTCCTCATCGGCGAGGTCTGAGAACTTACGGATTACACCGTTGTCATCGGTCTCTAGAACCGTTAGGTAGTAGGCGCCGATAATCATGTCCTGGCTAGGAACCGCGATCGGGCTTCCATGTGCAGGTGAGAGCACGTTGTGTGCGCTCAGCATGAGGATACGGGCCTCGGCCTGAGCCTCGGCACTTAGGGGAAGGTGGACAGCCATCTGGTCACCATCGAAGTCGGCGTTGAACGCCGAGCAGACGAGTGGGTGGATCTGAATGGCCTTGCCCTCGATGAGAACAGGCTCGAAGGCCTGGATACCAAGACGGTGAAGAGTTGGGGCGCGGTTTAGGAACACTGGGTGCTCCATGATCACGTCTTCGAGCACATCCCACACCTGCGGGCGTGCACGCTCAACCATGCGCTTTGCAGACTTGATGTTCTGCGCGTACTCAAGATCTACAAGCTTCTTCATAACGAAAGGCTTGAAGAGCTCTAGTGCCATCTGCTTTGGAAGTCCGCACTGGCGGAGTTTGAGCTGAGGTCCGGCAACAATTACGGAACGGCCTGAGTAGTCAACGCGCTTGCCGAGAAGGTTCTGACGGAATCTTCCCTGCTTGCCCTTCAACATGTCAGAGAGCGACTTCAGGGGACGGTTACCTGGGCCCGTTACCGGGCGTCCACGGCGGCCGTTGTCGAATAGTGCGTCGACAGCCTCCTGAAGCATGCGCTTCTCGTTGTTGATGATGATCTCTGGCGCACCGAGATCAAGTAGTCGCTTAAGACGGTTATTACGGTTAATAACACGTCGGTATAGGTCGTTTAGGTCGGAGGTCGCGAAGCGTCCACCATCGAGCTGCACCATTGGTCGCAGGTCCGGCGGGATAACTGGGACGCAGTCAAGAACCATGCCGAGCGGGGAGTTAACAACCTTGCCGTTCTCATCACGACGGTTGAACGCGGAGACAACTTTAAGGCGCTTGATGGAGCGAGCCTTCTTCTGTCCCTTTGCACTCTGGCTAAGTTCTTTGAGCTCAATCTCCTCAGACTCGAGGTCGAGACGGCTGATGAGATCCTTAACGGCCTCTGCACCCATGCCGCCAGCGAAGTACTCGCCGACTCGATACCTGATCTCGCGCCATACGCGCTCGTCGTCGATGAGTTGCTTGACCTTCAGAGACTTAATCGTGTCGAAGACAGTCTTCTCGAAGTCGAGGTCAAACTGAGCACGCTCGCGGATCTCCTCAACCTCGCGCTCGGCGAGTTTGCGGATCTTGTCGGTATCGGCCTTCTTGGCTCCACCGGCCTCTGCGGTAGCAAGCTCTGTCTCAAGTGCCTGAAAACGTGCCTCAATCTCGAGGTCGCGCTTCTTCTCCATGTCGCCGATCTCGGCCTTGGACTCTGCCTCGATGGTTGGGCGATCGGTGTGGAGACGCTCGGTATCGACCCATGTAACAAGGTTCGATGCGAAGTAGATGACCTTCTCGAGCTGCTTTGGTGCAATGTCGAGCAGGTAGCCAAGACGGCTTGGAACACCCTTGAAGTACCAGATGTGAGTAACAGGCGCGGCCAGCTCAATGTGGCCCATACGCTCGCGACGAATCTTCGAGCGAGTGACCTCTACGCCACAGCGCTCGCAGATGATGCCTTTAAAGCGGACGCGCTTGTACTTGCCGCAGTAGCACTCCCAGTCCTTCGTCGGGCCGAAGATCTTCTCGCAGAAGAGTCCGTCCTTCTCAGGCTTGAGGGTTCGGTAGTTGATCGTCTCTGGCTTCTTTACCTCACCGTCTGACCACGCGCGGATCTGGTCCGCTGTGGCGAGAGAGATAGAGAGCTTGTCTGAGGCGTTGACGTCGAGCACTGGTGAATCTCCGTCGTTGCAGTTAGTCGGGTGGGTTGACAGTTGTTACTTGGTAAAAAAGGTGTTACTTGTTTGCTTCACGCTCTCTGCGGCGTGCCTCATCCTCTTCATCTGATCCGCGCTCATTACGAGAGAGATCGATTCCGAGAGACTCGGTTGTTCTAAAGGCGTCCTCATCAAGTTCCTTGATCTGGACCTCTCCACCATCTGCGTCAAGAACACGCACATTGAGGCAGAGTGCCTGCATTTCTTTAATAAGTACCTTGAAGGACTCGGGGATCCCGGGCTCCGGGATGTTCTCGCCCTTCACGATTGCCTCGTAGACCTTTACTCGGCCCAAGACATCGTCGGATTTGATAGTGAGAATCTCTTGGAGCGCGTATGCGGCGCCGTAGGCCTCAAGTGCCCAGACCTCCATCTCACCAAATCGCTGACCACCGAACTGTGCCTTACCACCGAGCGGCTGCTGGGTGATCATGGAGTACGGGCCTGTCGAGCGAGCATGGATCTTGTCGTCGACAAGATGTGAAAGCTTCAGGATGTACATGTAGCCAACGGTGATGTCCTGGTCAAACGGCTCGCCTGTGCGGCCGTCGAACAACTGAGCCTTACCGTTTGTGTTGGCTAGACGCGAGTCGTCTGCAGACTCGATGTTTGAGTTGTCAGAGTGCATCTTGCCAAACAACTGCTGAATCGTGTCGTGCGGTCCGGCCTGATCCTCTTCGTCCCAGTGGGCGCCATCGAATACAGGGGTCTGAATCCACATTGCCGGCTCTGTGACAGGCCGTGTCTTGCGCGGCTCAGCTGGCTTCTTTGACTCGCCTGCCCAGCCGTGACGCGCTACATAACCAAGGTGAGCTTCTAGAGCCTGACCAACGTTCATGCGGCTCGGAATACCAAGCGGGTTCAGAACAATGTCGACAGGGGTTCCATCGGCGAGGTAGGGCATGTCCTCGGGGGGGAGAATCTTGGAGATAACTCCCTTGTTTCCGTGGCGCCCGGCGAGCTTATCGCCCTCGCTAATTTTACGCTTCTGTGCAACATAGACACGCACAAGTGCATTTACACCAGGTGCAAGTTCGTCTCCGTTGTCACGTGAGAAGACGCGAACATCGATGACCTTTCCGGTCTCACCGTGTGGAACCTTGAGGGAAGTATCGCGAACCTCGCGAGCCTTCTCTCCGAAGATTGCACGAAGGAGGCGCTCTTCTGGGGTTAGCTCGGTCTCACCCTTAGGTGTGACCTTTCCAACTAGAACATCTCCAGGGCCAACCTCAGCACCAACGCGCACGATTCCACGCTCATCAAGATCTTTAAGGATCTCCTCTGAGAGGTTAGGAATATCGCGAGTGATCTCCTCGGCACCAAGCTTGGTGTCGCGAGCATCAATCTCGTGCTCCTCAATGTGGATCGAGGTGAGAACGTCATCGCGAACGAGACGCTCATTGAGGATGATTGCATCCTCGAAGTTGTGACCCTTCCACGGAATCAGCGCTACGAGCAGGTTCTTGCCTAGGGCAAGTTCTCCACCGTGCGTAGAAGGTCCGTCGGCAAGAATCGCGCCGGCGGTAACTACATCGCCCTCTGTAACCAAGATCTTCTGGTTGATGCAGGTTCCCTGGTTAGAGCGGTTGAACTTACGAAGCTCGAAGACTTCCTTAGTTCCAGAGTTGTAGGTCATGGTGATCGTGTCGCCATTTACCTCAGAGACTGTTCCGTCCTCTTTGGCAACGCAGAGTTCGCCTGCATCGTGTGCAGCGCGAGCCTCAACGCCTGTACCCACGTAAGGGGCCTCCGGGCGAACAGTCGGGACTGCCTGACGCTGCATGTTGGCACCCATAAGTGCGCGGTTTGCATCGTCGTGCTCAAGGAATGGAATCAAAGCCGTAGCAACAGAGACAATCTGCTTAGGCGAGACGTCCATGTAGTCAAGGTCTGCTGGGCTAACGAATGCAACCTCACCGCGACCCTTACGAGCTAGAACACGCTCATCAAGGAAACGGTTGTTGTCAGCAAGCTTCGCGTTTGCCTGAGCAATAACGTGCTTGTCTTCGTCGTCGGCCGCAAGGTAAACGACGTCGTCAGAGACGATGCCCTTAACAACTGGTCGGTAAGGAGTCTCGATGAATCCGAAACGGTTGATACGTGCAAAGGATGCGAGGTACCCGATAAGACCGATGTTTGGTCCTTCTGGGGTCTCGATCGGGCACATACGTCCGTAGTGAGAGGGGTGCACGTCTCGAACCTCGAAACCAGCACGCTCACGGCTAAGACCACCGGGTCCAAGGGCCGAGAGACGGCGCTTGTGGGTGAGCCCTGCAAGTGGGTTCGTCTGGTCCATGAACTGGCTGAGCTGCGAAGATCCGAAGAACTCCTTCATTGATGCAACTACCGGTCGGATGTTGATCAATGTCTGAGGAGTAATCGCCTCTTGGTCCTGAGTCGTCATGCGCTCACGCACAACGCGCTCCATGCGAGAGAGACCAACGCGGTACTGGTTTTGAATTAGCTCGCCGACAGAACGAACACGACGGTTACCGAAGTGGTCGATGTCGTCGGGGAAGTAATCATCTGGCTGGTCGTTAGCGTGAAGCTTCACGAGATAAGAGACTGCGGCGATGATGTCGGCCTTGGAGAGTGTGAACTCTGCCTCGCCGCGCTCAGGGTTAGACGGAGGAACCGTAAGCCCAAGGCGATCCATAACTGCCTTGACCTTGGGGTACTCGTCGCCAAGCTTCTTCGAGACTTTGTGGCGGCCAACCTTCGCGAGGTCGTAGCGCTTCGGGTTGAAGAAGAGAGTGTCGATGAGTTTTGTTGCTGCATCAACAGTTGGCGGCTCGCCTGGTCGCAACTTCTTGTAAAGCTCTACAAAAGCCTGATCAACAGTCTCAGTTGTGTCCTTCTCGAGCGTGTTGCGCATCGAGTCGTAAGGGTTTCCCTGTGGGTCAAGGATCAGGTTTAGAAGCTCTTCTTCAGTCTCTCCAAAGCCAAGCGCCTTCAAGAAGATCGTGATGGGCTGCTTACGCTTGCGGTCTACACGTACGTAGACAACATCTTTTTTATCTACTTCAAACTCAAGCCATGCACCGCGGCCAGGGATCATCTTGGATCCAACCGTGTACTTCTCTGGCTGCAATTTGTCGGGCTCTACGCTGAAGTAAACACCAGGCGAACGTACAAGCTGCGATACAACAATGCGCTCGGTGCCGTTGATGATGAAGGTTCCGCGAGACGTCATCATGGGGAAGTCGCCCATGAATACTGTCTGCTCCTTGATCTCACCGGTAAGAGCATTCATGAAGCGCGCTGTAACGAAGAGGGGGCGCGAGTAGGTCATGTCGCGCTCGCGGCACTCGTCCTCGGTGTGTTTCGGCGGCTCGAAGAAGTGGTCTGTCAACTCAAGTCGGAGCTGCTCGGTGAAGTCGGTTACTGGCGAGATGTCGCGAAGTACCTCGGCTACACCTTCGTTGATGAACCACGCAAAGGATTCCTTCTGCACTGCCACGAGATCGGGCAGGGGAAGTACTTCTTTGTGTTGACCGAATGAATAACGGACACGGGACGCGAGGGGGGCCAACGTCACTCCTTGCAAGAAAGCGGGCGCGAAGCGACCACGGGATTGTGGTCAAGAGCAGGACAACAGGGCACGACTAGGTAAAGGCTAGCCGTCCGCAGCGAGGGTCGCAAGGCGCACGAAAGTGGGCGCCACCAAAGTGGCGTCAACTGACGGGCAGAGTACGACGGCATCGGCCTCAGGTCAAGGACCTTTGCCGATGCCGGTACGACCCTCTTAGCGGTTTGTTACTTGACCTCTACAGAAGCGCCGGCTGCCTCGAGCTGGTCCTTTGCCTTCTGGGCATCTTCCTTGGAGACCTTCTCAACGACGGCCTTGGGGGCGGAGTCAACGAGGTCCTTGGCCTCCTTGAGACCGAGGCTCGTGAGGGCACGCACCTCCTTGATGACCTGAACCTTCTTGTCGCCAGCGGCGATAAGGATCACGTCAAACTCGTCCTGCTCTGCTGCTGCTCCACCGGCATCTCCACCAGCGGCTGGCGCTGCGGCGACTGCTGCGGGGGCAGCGGCTGTGACGCCGAACTCTTCCTCAAATGACTTAAGAAAGTCATTGAGCTCGAGGACGGTCATGCTCTTAAATACATCGAGTAGTTCACTGGTGCTCATAGCCATGGTGTTTTCTCCTTGCGGTGTGTCCGCTTCATCTATCTGCGGTTGGATGGGTTCTTCGTATTTCTAGATATATCTAGATTTGTAGGTTATTTCTCTTGTTGCTTATGAAAATCTTTACTCAGCAGCGGGAGCGCTCTCTTCTGGCGTCTCTTCTGGAGCCGCTTCTGGTGTCGCCTCTGGTTCTGCCGCTGAGGGCTCCTCGGCTACTGCCTCTGCTGATTCTGGGGCTGCTGTTTCTGTAGTTTCTGGGGCAGCCTCGACCTCGACAGCCTCTGGGCTGGTTTCTTCTGGGGCCGAAGCCTCCGCTGGCGCCTCCTCGGGGAGTGCCTCTCCGTTCGCGACACGCTGCTCGATGAGGGCCTTGACTCCATAAGCAAGGTTTCGTGGAATCGCCTGGAATAGACCAGCTGCCTTGACAAGCGGGCCTTGGAAGGCGCCTGCGATACGGGCAAGGAGCTCCTCGCGAGGAGCGACCTCAGCGAGTTCTGATACCTCTGCGGCCGAGATGAATCTGGAGCCGAGCATTCCGCCCTTGACTACAAATGCCTCTGCGGTCTTAGCAAAGTCACGAAGCGCCTTGGCGGCGAGAACCGCATCACCCTTGATGAAGGCTATTGCTGTTGGGCCCTGGAGCATGGGGACTAGGTCCTCGACGCCTGCCTCACTTGCGGCACGGCGAGCAAGGGTGTTCTTGTAAATCTTGAGGTCTGTACCCGCGGGGCGCAGTGCTGTACGCAGATTGGCGAGCTGCGAAACAGTGAGTCCTCGGTACTCTGTGAGCACTGTCGCGTCTGACTCGGCAATGCGGTCACGAATCTCAGCGACGGTGGCTACCTTCTCCGGCCTAGCCATGTGATTACTCCTGATGGTCGATCTAAACGGCTCACGCTCTGCGAGCCTTAAACAATAAAAAACGAGGTATCCCGCGTGCACAGCACTGCGAGGACACCCCGGAATTAAAGGAGTCGCCTCGTTCGGCGGGGCAATTACCCCTTTATCGCTTGGGTTTTAAGGCTCAAACGACCGAATGTCTGTGGCGCAGATTCAAATGTAGGTGGGGACTCTAGCGTGGCGCCCCCGTCGGCGCCTCACCGAGGAGATCCTTGGTGCGGGTTGGGTCGATTCGTACTCCTGGGCCCATGGTCGAGGACATGCTTACGCCCTTGATGTAGCGGCCCTTTGCCGATGCTGGCTTGGCACGAAGTACCTCGTCCATAACTGCCTGATAGTTCCCGACCAGGGCCTCTTTAGTGAAGGAGACCTTCCCGATCGGAACCTGGACATTTCCGTAACGGTCGGTGCGGTACTCAACTCGCCCGCCCTTGAACTCGGTTACTGCCTTGCCGACATCAGCGGTGACGGTACCCGTCTTGGGGTTGGGCATGAGCCCCCGCGGTCCGAGTGCACGACCGAGTTTTCCGACCTGAGCCATGAGGTCAGGCGTAGCGATAGCGAGGTCGAAGTCCAAGAATCCGCCCTCAACACGTGCGACTAGGTCCTCAGCCCCGACGACATCAGCGCCAGCAGCCTCAGCTGCTCTTGCCTGCTCGCCCTGTGCGAATACGACGATACGGATTGTCTTTCCTGTACCGGCGGGGAGGCTCACAGTTCCACGAATGCTCTGCTCCGCTTTGCGAGGGTCAAGCCCGAGGCGGAATACAACCTCAACTGTCTCGTCGAACTTCGCCTTAGCGAGCGACTGAATGAGGACAAGCGCCTCAGCGGGATCAAAAATTGCCTCTGCGTCAAATTTCTTTGCAGCGTCTGTGTAGGTCTTTCCGTGCTTCGCCATAAGGCTCCCTCTTTCATCTAGCCCTGTAGCGAGGTCGTCTACAGGGGGTTGGTCTTGTGGTGGCTGGGTTATTTTGGTGCGTTTTTACCCTAAAAAATAGGGTTATTTACTGCTTATTTCTTATGACCGTTCTTATTACTTGACTACGTCGAGGCCCATTGATCGGGCTGTTCCCTCGACCTGAGCGATTGCTCCCTCAATGTCGATTGCATTCAAGTCGGGCATCTTCTGCTCAGCGATCTGGCGAACCTGAGCGCTTGTTACTGTGCCGGCCTTGACGATCGGGGTCGTTGAGGAGCCCTTGTCGATGCCTGCAGCCTTGCGGAGCAAGAACGGCGTCGGTGGGGTCTTCAATACGAAGGTGAAGGACCGGTCCTCATAGACCGAGATCTCGACAGGCACAACAGTGCCTCTCTGGCTCTCAGTCGCTGAGTTGTAGGCCTTACAGAAGTCCATGATGTTTAGACCATGCGGTCCGAGCGCGGTACCCACGGGGGGTGCCGGCGTCGCTGCGCCTGCCTCAATCTGGATTTTTACTACTGCTGCGAGTCTTTTTTTCGCCATTGGATTGCTTCCTTGGTCTAGGTCTAGAGCTTGGCTACGTCGGCGATCTCAAGCTCGACAGGTGTCTCACGTCCGAAGATGTTTACGAGAACCTTGAGCTTGGAGCGGTCGATATCAATTTCGTCGATGATCCCATTGAAGTCTGCGAAGGCGCCGGTAACAACTCGTACCTGCTCGCCCTTCTCAAACAAGAACCTTGGTCGGAGCTTCTTCTCTGGCTTGCCCTCGAGCGGGCCACCGCTACCGAGCGTGTCCTCAACCTCGCGTCGTGAGAGCGGGGAAGGCTTAGCGCCGTTACCAACAAAACCTGTGACTCCTGGGGTATTGCGCACTGCGCCCCATGTCTCATCATCGAGAACCATACGAATAATGAGATACCCAGGCCAGACTTTCTTCTGAACGACCACCTTGCGGCCATTCTTAAACTCAATGACATCCTCAGTTGGGATGACGATCTCGTAGATGAGCTCCTCAACATTGAGGGCCTTCATGCGAGTCGTGAGATTCTGCTTAACCTTGTTCTCGTAGCCAGCGTAGGTGTGTACTACGTACCAGCGACCTGGTCGGTCGTATGGGCTCGGCTCAATCTCTTCTTCTTCGTCGTCATCATCGTCGTCATCATCAAAGACGGCGAGCAACTCGGCATCGGCGCCCAGCGAGATGCTCTCAACTACTGCATCTGTAGCATTTTCGGTCGCATCAGAGTCAAGCACTGAACCCTCAATCAAGTCTTCAGTCGTGTTCTCTTCAGTTATATTCTCTTCAGTTATGTGGTCTTGAGTCATGTCAGCTGCCGTAGAGATTGAGGACAGCCTTGGCCGCGGCCCAGTCCAGTCCGAAGATGAGGGCCGTCATAATGACGACCACGATGAGAACAATCGTTGTGGAGTTAATTACTTCTGGGCGAGTCGGCCATGCGACCTTCTTGAGCTCGCCTTTGACTTCGCGAAAATAAGTTGCAGGTGAGGTGCGGTTGCGCTCGGAGACAGGAGCAGCAGGGCGGCGCGAGGGACGAGACTTCTTCTCGTCTTCCTGCTTAGCCATCATGCGCTTGGACTCGCGATTCACTACGTACCCCTAGTTCTAAGTTTTTGCTGGTTCTAAATATTTGGTTCTAAGTATCTGGATTTATATTTCATTTGTATTTCGAGGCTCCTTGGCAAGAGCCCCGTAGTACTTCACTATCGGTCTTACTTTTATTCTCTATGCAGGGCAGGAGGGACTTGAACCCACAACCCCCGGTTTTGGAGACCGGTGCTCTGCCAATTGAGCTACTGCCCTCCGGGCACCTAGGGGCCGGGCGAGGAATCGTATCAGCCAAGCCCCTTGATACGACAGCCGGGGATAAACCGTGGCTCGACATCTCCAAAATAGAGACAGCCCCAAAATAGAGACAGCCCCAAAATAGAGACAGCCCCAAAATAGAGACAGCCCCATGAAAGAACCCGGCCTGGGGTCTCCCCCATAGCCGGGCGCTCACAGAAATATCTCTCCAAACCCCCTTCACCGCGGTGAAGGGGGCTCCCCGCTCATATCAGCGGGGCACTAGTTGGGTATTAGCGGGTCTCCTTGTGGAGGGTATGAACACGCTCGAAGCGGCAGTACTTCTTCATCTCAATCCGCTCACGGTCGTTGATCTTGTTCTTCTTGGTGATGTAGTTGCGTCGCTTGCAGCTTTCGCAGGCGAGCGTCACCTTGATGCGCTTGTCACTTGCCATTTTTTATTTTCCTCTACTCAAGACTTACTTGATGATGCTGACCACGCGACCAGCACCCACTGTACGACCACCCT
>JBAWWI010000003.1:0-63838 GCA_037146835.1 Actinomycetes bacterium
TGCGATCTCTGCGATAATTGCTAACGCATCACCGAGATGCTCTCCAGGTAGCAGAACAATGCGCTCAGCAGCACGACGAGCCAACGACATCGCATAGCCGATATTCGGCCCTGAATTACCGAAGACTCCGCCCTGCTCGCCTGCTGGCCCGACCTCGCCGGGGCGATTTGCTCGCCATGAACGCGCAGCGGGGAGGGTAACTCCAGGAGCGAGATTTGCCTTGTTACGAGGCTTATCCACGCTCACGATCGATACAAACGGATCCATTGGCATTGTCTTGTGGTCCTATCCGCGTGCTTCTGCGCGCAGTAATCCATAGATGAGTGAGTCTGAGAGCGCTTGCCAAGAGGCGTCGATGATGTTCTCGCTAACTCCGATAGTGGTCCAAGAACCGTCAGCATCAGCAGTATCTAGCAGGACGCGTGTAACTGCCCCTGTACCTAACTCTGCGTTCAAGACTCGTACCTTGAAATCGGTCAGGTGAACATGATCAAGAGCGGGGAATCGAGATCCGAGCGCTGACCTAAGTGCGCGGTCAAGAGCGTTGACCGGTCCGTTGCCCTCTGAGGTAGCGATCTCTCGATCCTCACCGATGCGCACCTTCATCGTCGCCTCGGTAACTACCCCTGCATGACCGTCTTCGCCCTGAACGTCATCTGTGATAACACGAAAACTCTCAACGCTGAACCAGTTAGGGGTCCAACCAGTTGCTCTGCGCATGAGTAGCTCTAGAGATGCATCTGCAACCTCAAATTGGAATCCGTCATGCTCAAGGCGTTTGAGTGTCTCTACGACTGCATTGACAGTAGGTCCGTCGAGGTCGAGGCCAAGCTCCTGCGCTTTGAGCGCGATCGTTGCCTTGCCAGCTAGCTCTGAGACGATAAATCGCGTGCCATTGCCTACAGAGTCAGGGGCGATGTGCTCGTATGCATCTGGGCGGCGAGCGATCGCACTTACATGCAACCCTGCCTTATGAGCGAACGCCGAGGAGCCGACATATGCAGCCTGCGGGTTGAGGGACATGTTGACTAGTTCAGCGATGTGACGAGATACAGGAGTCAACCGCTCTAAACGGTCAGCAGGAATGGTCTCGATCCCCATCTTGATTGTGAGATTCGGAATGATGGTGGTGAGATTGCAGTTACCGGTGCGCTCGCCATATCCATTAATGGTTCCCTGCACCTGCGTTGCCCCGCCACGAACCCCGGCGAGTGCATTTGCAACACCACAGCCAGTGTCGTCATGGAGGTGTACCCCAACAGCGACATCGCCACCGAAGTAATCGACAACCTCAGAGACGATCTGCTCAACCTCGTAGGGAAGTGAACCCCCATTGGTATCGCAGAGCACTAGGCGATCAACACCAGAGGTCGCGGCTGCCTCAAGTACTCGCAACGAGTACTCGGGATTGCGCTTGTAGCCATCGAAGAAGTGCTCGGCATCGAAGAGAACCTCGCGGCCCTCCCCCTTTAGATAGGCAACCGAGTCGCCGACCATTGCAACGCCCTCTTCAAGAGTCGTGTTCAGCGTCTCAATTACGTGGTAATCCCAGCACTTTCCGACGATGCAGAGTGCCGGTGCACCTGAGCGAATCAAGTGCGCCAGAGTCTCATCAGAGTCAACCTTGCCGCGCGCACGGCGCGTGGATCCAAAGGCGACAAGCTTCGATGTAGTTAGAACAAGCTCGTTTGGAATCCGCTTGAAGAGCTCGTCATCTTTTGGATTCGCACCTGGCCAACCGGCCTCGATGTAGTGCACGCCGAGCGAGTCGAGCTGCTCCGCAATTCTGAGCTTGTCGTCGACCGTGAGCGAGATTCCTTCTAGTTGAGCACCATCACGCAGAGTTGTGTCATAGATCTCTACGAACTTAGGCGTGCGGTCTCCACTCAAGCCGCTACTCAAGCCGCTACTCAAGCCGCTACTCAAGCCGTTACTCATCGGTGTACTCCAACCAATCTGAGTACTTCGGGTTACGCGCGTAGACCGCGTCGAAGTATGCGGCCTGAATCTCTTTAGTGATAGGCCCTGGGTCTCCACCACGGTCGCCAATCTCGCGATCGTCCACGGAGCGCATTGGCACAATCTCTGCTGCAGTACCTGTGAGGAAAGCCTCATCAGCAAGGTAGAGATCCGAGCGAAGCAACTTGGCCTCAACTACCTGGTATCCAAGGTCGCGTGCGATTGTCATGACGCTTGCACGAGTGAGCCCATCGAGAGCGCCCGATGACGTCGGCGGTGTGGTGATGACTCCATCGCGGACTGTAAAGAGGTTCTCACCTGTGCACTCAGCGACATACCCCTGGGTGTTCAGAAGGATCGCCTCGTCATAGCCAGCCTTGATCGCCTCAACCTTGGCCAGACTGGAGTTCACATAGATGCCAGTCCCCTTAGCGGCGACGGGCATCACGTTGGGGTCCATTCGGCGCCATGAAGAGACCTGAAGGCGCACACCATTACGCACGCCCTCATCGCCGAGATAAGAAGCCCAGGGCCATACGGCGATGGAGACATTCACGGGGCACGGCAAGGGGTTGAGCCCCATCTCGCCATATCCGAGATACACAATCGGCCGGATGTAGCAAGACTCAACGTCATTGGCTCGGATTGTCTCTTTGGTCGCGTCGACTAACTCTTGAACGGTGAACGGCACCTTCATCATTAGCAAGTGCGCAGACTGGTGCAGGCGTCGGATGTGGTCTGTTAGGCGAAAGACAGCTGGTCCGCGCTCTGTTGGGTATGCACGAATCCCCTCGAATACACCGGAGCCATAGTGAAGAGTGTGGGATAGGACGTGGATGCGCGCGTCATCCCAATCAACCAACGCTCCATCCATCCAGATCTTTTTTGTCTTCTCAAATGGCATGACTACATGCTCCTCTGTTGCTCGAGTGTCATATTTGTTTACTTAGAGCGCCGCAATAATTGAGGCGCCGATTTCCTTTGTTCCACCAGTTGCTACGTCACTTGCCGCGATGGCTGCGCGTATTCGATCAGCCGCTACTTGCTCGCCTAAGAACTCAAGCATCATCGCTGCGGAGATCACCGCCGCACGAGGATCCGCAATTCCCTTTCCAGCGATATCTGGGGCCGAACCATGAACTGGCTCAAATAGGGAAGGACCAGTGCGAGCAGGGTTGAGGTTCGCAGAGGCAGCGCGACCGATGCCGCCAGCTACAGCTCCTCCTAGGTCGGTGAGGATGTCACCGAAGAGGTTGTCAGTGACGATCACGTCGTACTTCTCAGGGCGCTGCACAAAATGGATGCAGGCAGCATCTATATGGTCATAACCGGTAGTGACATCTGGGAACTCCGTAGCAACCTCGTTGAAAGCCCGCTCCCAGAGATCACCAGCAAAAGTAAGCACATTTGTCTTATGAACAAGCGTTAGGCGCTTTGCTGGGCGGTCGTTCGCAAGGCCAAATGCATAGCGGATACAGCGCTCAACCCCCATGCGCGTATTGACCGAGCCTTGGGTAGCAACCTCGTTTGGGGTTCCCTTGCGCAGAAATCCACCCTCACCGGCGTAGGTGCCCTCAGTATTTTCACGCACGACGAGCATGTCAACGCCATTATTGAGAATCGATGGACCCGCTAGGAATGGGCGCAGGTTTACGTATAGGTCGAGCTCAAAGCGGAGGCGAAGCAAGAGTCCGCGCTCAATTACTCCAGGAGGGACATCTGGGGTCCCGACCGCTCCAAGAAGCACGGCATCGAACCCACGAATCTCCTCGAGGACTTCATCAGGAAGAACCTCACCGGTCGATAGGTATCTACGACCACCAAGGTCATAATCGGTCGTATCTAGGCTCACGCCTGCCGCTTCAATCACGGCAAGGGCAACCTCAGTTACCTCGGGACCGATCCCGTCGCCACCGATGATTCCAACACGGTGCGTCATCGCTGCTTCATTTCTGAGTGAGATTCTGGACTTATTTCTAGATTCATTGCTGGCTTCATTTCTGTAGGAGCTCCTGATAACGAAAGACCGCCCACCAGAGTGGACGGTCAGGGGCGAACGCCAAAGGGCAGCGTTCGCTAGGGAATAATAATTACTCGGCGAAGAGCAGTCGCTGTACCCATGACGCTCAGGTGGCGCATATCTTCGATGCGAGCGCTAGAGAGGTAAGCGAGTGCGGTTGCCATAAGGATCCCAATGTACCACCCCGGCAGCATGAGCCCCTCCCTGAGTGGAATGATGTGACTCGCCGGCGCCAAGGGGGGCCCGGCCTTCGAAGACTTAGAGGGGTAAGCCGATATGAGCAATCAGACCCAGCAGAGGGCGCATCGGGATTGGAGCCGCAGAGGTCTTGCTCTCATCGCAGGTCTTGCTCTCCTAGGAGCAGGCCTTGGCGCTTGCAGCGAGTCAAGTAGCAAGGGAGCCACAGGGTCGAGTGGTATTCCCGGGGGCGGCGATGACTGCAACAAGGGATCAGTCGTTGCCTGCATCGGCGACGACACCACACTCGGCAAGATCGCACATTCTCCGGTTGCAGCTAAAGGCGAGCCGATTCTCATTGGAATGATTAACCAAGAGGCGGGAGCGGCAGGCGCATTCCCCGAACTAAGCGCCGCGGATCGCGCTGCAGTTGCATTCATAAATAATGAACTCGGAGGCATAAACGGCAGACCCATTCAACTTGAGGTATGCGATACAAAATTCTCACCTTCCGGATCAATCGCATGCGCACAGCAAATGATCGACAAGAAGGTTGCAGCAGTCACCGGAGGCATTGATGTATTCGGAGATGGAATAAAGATCCTTAGCGACAACGGAGTTCCGTTCGTCGGCGGGATTCCGGTTAGTACCGCCTCAGCTTCAGTCCCAACTTCATTCCAGTTCAGCGGAGGCATCTGGGGGGCGTTGCTCGCATTCGCGCACTACGCGACTAACAACCTTCACGCTAAGAGCGTCTCTATCCTCTACACGGATTTTGGACCTATTACCGACGGTGCCAACACGACCAAGGATGTCCTTGAGAAACTCGGTGTCAAGGTTCAGATGGTTCCGTTCCCGGTGATAACAACGGATTACCTCACTCCTATTACTCAGGCAGTACAGAGCAACCCTGATGCGATCATCGTGGGAACAGCCGACACCGGATGTGTTCCATCATTCCGCGCAGCCGAAGAGCTCAAAACTAAAGCAGCACTCTTCTTTACCGGAGCGTGTGCTGCACCAAAAATCCTCGAGAGCGCAGGGGCATCTGCCACTGAGGGTACGTACTTCAACATCGAGCAGATCCTCCCGAAGCCCGGGACTGTCGATCCAGATACACGGCTCTACAACCTTGTGCTCGCAAAGTATGCGCCCGGGCTCGACCCAGCCAGCGCAGGGACCGTTGCCTTCCGCTCCACGATGAACCTCTATACGCAGATGGACTCGCTCGGATCCAAAGCAACTGACCACAAGTCGCTCATTGCTAGCTTCAAGAAGGCAGTTGACCATCCATCCTTCAACGGGCACTCCTACACGTGTGACGGTAAAGACTTCCCCGGGCTACCCGCTATCTGTACGTCAGAAGAGGCCATTGTTCAGAACGTGAAAGGCACTCTCGTTCCACGAACCGGCTGGATTGATGTCGGCGCTTTCGCCTCAAACTGAGTAGACGGGCACAGCTATCGCCGCATATGGAGGTTATTTACTAGTCGGGCTTGGCGCCGGTGGAATGCTTGCGGCCCTAGCCATTGGCCTAGTGCTGACCTATCGCGCCTCGGGGGTAATTAACTTCGCACACTGCGCGGTTGGCGCGTACATCGCTTTTGCATTCTTTACTCTCCGCCAAGACGGCGACCTGGTGCTCCCAATATTGGGGCTACCCGCGCGCATCCACCTCATCGGCAGACCAACAGTTTTTACAGCACTTCTTATCTCCGTAGTTCTAGCGGCGATTGTTGGACTGATGATCTATACGTTTGTTTTTCGCCCTCTGCGCACCGCTCCCCCACTTGCAAGAATCGTTGCTTCACTCGGCCTACTTCTCTACACCCAAGAGATGATCAGGCTTCGTTTTGGTGGCGGAGGCTCGGCCATATTCTCAATTGGTGACCTTCTCCCACAAGGAGCACTCCATCTTCTTGACGTTGCGGTACCAATCAATCGCTTTGTGCTTGCAGGCATCGCCGTTATCGCATCACTAGTTCTCGGCGGGATATACCGTTGGACGAAGTTCGGCTTATCGACGCGAGCAGCTGCAGAGAATGAACGCGCTGCTGTACTAGCCGGCCTCTCCCCCGATCGCCTCGCCGCAGTGAATTGGATGATCGCTACGGTGCTCTCGGGCGTTGCCGTAATTCTCATTGCGTCGGTAACCAAACAACTCGATGTCGTCTCAACATCTCTACTTGTAGTCCCGGCGCTCGCCGCAGCCCTTCTCGGTGGAATGGCCTCCTTCACAATCGCAACGCTTGCCGGGCTAATGATTGGAATGCTCCAGGCAGCGCTTCTCCACTTCTCAACGGTCTCGAGTGCGGTCCCAAATTGGTTACCGCGCGCAGGCATTCCGGAGGCGCTGCCGTTCATCCTCATCCTCATAGCAATCACACTTCGGGGCCGCGCACTCCCCACCCGAGGAGCGCTAGAGGAACGATTCCACCCTTCTGCTCCGATAGCTCTGCACCCGATTCGATGGACCCTCATTGGTACTGCAGTCGGAGTCTCATTGATGCTCACCCTCAGCGGAGCGTGGCGCTTGGCACTCATCGTCTCCATGATCTCTGCGATTATCGCTCTCTCGAGTGTTGTCCTGACCGGCTGGGTCGGGCAGATTTCATTGGCCCAACTCGCAATCGCCGGTGTATCGGCGTTCATGGTTGCGCGCCTCAGTTCTGACGCGCACATTCCATTCCCATGGTCGCCGCTACTTGCAGTCTCTGCTGCAGTTGCGATGGGGGTTCTAGCGGGGTTCCCAGCGGTGAGGGTTCGCGGCACAACCCTTGCAGTGGCGACTCTTGGGGCAGCAACAGCGATTCAGGCAATTGCATTTAACAGCGAGGCGTTGACAGGTGGGATCGCCGGTACATCTACTCCACAGCCCCGCCTCTTTGGAGTCAACCTCGGTATCGCAGGTCTAGGTAATGAATATCCACGTGCAGGCTTTGGGATCATGGTGGTAATAGTCCTCGCACTATCGACTCTTGCAGTCAGCAATCTGCGCAGAAGCCCAACAGGCCTACGTTGGTTGGCAGTTCGGTCAAATGAAAGAGCAGCAGCTGCAGCGGGGATTGATGTCACAAGCACAAAACTGCTTGCGTTCGCAGTGGCATCGGCGCTTGCGGGTATCGGCGGGGCTCTAACGGCATATCAACTCACCGCTCTTTCACCGGATGTATTTATCGTGTTCCTAGCACTAGCAACCCTTGCACTTACCTACCTTGGAGGTATCGCTCGCATCGCTGGAGCATTTATTGCGGGGGCGCTTGCATCTGGAGGAATCCTCACTCAGATACTCGGGGGCAATGGGAGCGTTGGATCTAAATACCAGACTGCAATGAGCGGGGTGCTTCTAATTGTTGTTGCAATTGCGCAGCCCAATGGCATTGCCGGCGGTGTCTCTGCTCTAAAAACTTCAGTTCGTTCTCGCGTCAAGACAAGGCCAGATACGCGGCCTGAGACGGGGCCCAAAAACCGAAGCGAAGTGGCCTCATGAAAAGTAGCGAATTCGCTCTTGAGGTAAACGAGTTAACAGTCTCTTATGGTGGGCTACTCGCAGTCTCGGGGGTCTCGATCAATGTTGCACCCGGAGAAGTTGTTGGGCTCATTGGGCCAAACGGAGCGGGTAAGACATCCTTGATCGATGCAGTAACTGGGTTCACCTCTTCACGGGGTCGAATCAATGTAGATGGAGTCTCAGTCGACGGACTCGCTGCCCACCGGCGGACACGACTGGGGCTCTCGCGTACATTTCAATCCGTTGAACTCTTCGATGATCTAACGGTGAGCGAAAACCTCATGGTTGCTGCATTGGACCCAACTTGGTGGTCTCCGATAGTTCATATGATCGCCCCAAAATTTGGACGCGCAAACGGCGCCGTCGATGTCCAGTGGGCTCTCGATGCAGTGGGCCTTAGCGCGATGGGGTCTTCTCTACCGACATCGCTCTCTCATGGACAGAGTCGACTTGTAGGGGTGGCTCGCGCACTTGTCAGGCGACCAAAAGCAATCTTGCTCGACGAACCGGCCGCCGGGCTCGACACCCAAGAGAGCAGACTATTGGGCGCACGAATCAAAGAGATTGCAGGCACGGGCATCGGAGTGCTTTTAGTCGATCACGACATGGGGCTTGTTCTCTCAACCTGTGATCGCATCTCGGTTCTGGACTTTGGCGAGATCATCGCGGTTGGAACGCCCATAGAGATACGTAGTGACAAGAGCGTCTTGGAGGCATATTTAGGCACATCGCGGTCGGGGACATGACAGTGACCTCCGCTGTGCATAAGAGTTCGCCGGTCCTTGTCGCTAGAGGACTCAACGCTGGGTACGACGGGATCCCTGTCGTGCACGGCCTTGATTTAGTGATCAATCAGGGCGAGGTAGTTGCGTTACTTGGAGCAAACGGCGCGGGGAAGACCACAACCTTGCTCACTATTGCTGGTCTCCTTCCACCTATTTCTGGGAGCCTCACAGTGCTGGGCGAGGTTGCTCACGATGAGAGAGGAAGAGGAAGGCGGGTACGAAGAAACTCGCTAACGCGAACTTGGAGACGAGCGAGACGTGGGCTTTCATTAGTTCCAGAGGATCGTGGACTATTTCCTGGCCTGACCGTCAACGAACACCTCCGTCTCTCCAAAGCAAAAACGAATACGGCCAGTACAAACAGCGACATACTGGATCTCTTCCCTGCCCTTGCTCCGCTGCGCACTCGGCAGGCAGGGCTCCTCTCCGGAGGCGAGCAGCAAATGCTCGCCATTGCGCGAGCGCTAGGCACCAAGCCCAAACTTCTCATGGTCGACGAGATGAGCCTTGGTCTCGCTCCCATAATTGTCGAGCGCCTGCTCCCGCTGGTTCGATCAGCGGCGGCGGCGACGGGTGCTGGCGTACTAATCGTCGAGCAGCATGTCCATATGGCACTCGCCGTCTCAGACCGCGCAGCAGTGATGTCACGTGGCGTGGTAACCGTGCAGGGTGACTCTAGAGAGCTAGAAGAGCGCAGTGACATCCTTGAGTCTTCCTACCTCGGTGAGAACTAGAGACCTCCCGGGGGTGACCCGAGACCCAACTCGCGGGTACCCTCTACCTCCATGGAACCTTCACACCTCTCAACAGCCGCGTCTGACCGCCTCAAAGAAGAACTAGCAGAGCGCTCCGGCCCGCGACGCCTCATGATCACAGAGCGCATCGAGATAGCGCGCGAACTCGGCGATCTAAAAGAGAATGCCGATTACCACGCAGCTAAGGACGAGCAGGGTCTCAACGAAGCACGCGTTCGACAGATCAAAGCGATTCTTCTAGATGCCGTCATTGTCGACTCTGCAACCGGCGATGTTGCCGGCCCGGGAACAATTGTCGAACTCCGATATGCAGGCTCTGACGAGACGACTAAGTATCTACTTGGATCGATTGAGGAGCGCAACGACGAACTCGATGTGCTCTCAACCTCATCGCCTCTCGGGCTTGCGTTAAATGGAAAAGGCCCTGGAGCGACTGTTGAGTACCGCACCCCAGCGAAGAAGACGCTAACGGTTGAGATTATCTCTGTTAGTTCTGCTGGCTAGCGGTCTGAAGTAGGTAGCCGCGCGATCTAACTGTCCGAATCTCCAACCCGAGTGGGGAGATTCTGCGGCGAAGCCTTAAGACGTGCACATCAAGCGCATTTCGAGTTGGATCGCCAGCGGGCCATGCCCTTTCTAGGAGCAGTTCTCGCCCGACCACCGCACCTAAACACTCGACCAAAACTCTCGCTAGAAGACTCTCTACCGGCGAGAGCGATACCCAGCGATCGCGGTAACGAAGCAATCCGTCAGCATCGAGTTCCGGCGAACTAACGGTGCTTAATGCCCTCATCTCGAGTGTGGCTACGCGGGCCCTCACGTCAGGGTCAGCGGCTGGCAGTCGAACCCAGTCCTCAAGCGTGTCTATAGAGTCAGGCGGCGGTGACTCTGGCCCCACAAGAAGCAGTCTAGGAACCCCTCGAGATCGTAGATCGTCTAGGTGCTCTGATTCCTCCGGCCAACGCACAAGCACAACATCCAACATGACGACCAAATTACGGGTTGCGCGTTTCAGGAATGTTTCGCGTGAGTGAACCAAAGGTTCAGGTTTAAGTGCCTTTGCTCAGTAGACCGCGGAGAACGGGGTAGTGAAATAGGAGAAGTAGGGAGACGGAGTAGATGACCAGCCAATTTGATAATTGGCGTTATCGCCCCAGCACTTCATGCCAAGAACACCGCTCACCCTACCGACGGCACAGGTATGGAGGCTGCTGCTTGAGGAGGAGATAGCAGTTACTGCGCTGATCCCTGAGACCGATACCGGAGTCAGTGACTGGATGATTGTTCCGTTACCGAGTTGACCAGAAGAGTTGGCTCCCCAGCACTTAATTGATTGATCGCTTAAGAGGGCACACGTGTGGTATTTCCCTGTTACTACATCCACTGCATTGGTAATTCCACTCGCGGCGACTGGTGCGCTGTATAGAGCCGATGTCGTTGAGCCATTGCCTAATTGACCATAGGTGTTATCGCCCCAGCACTTCACGCTCGAATCCGCGAGCACGACGCATGTGTGAGCATTCCCAACAGATACAGCCTTCGCAGCGATACCAGTATTCGTACCAACAGCGGCGTAGCCAGTCCCCCAGCAAAATACCTGCCCTGCAGCACCGGCTTCGCCAGAGATTGCGCAGGTCTGGGTGCCACCTGCACTAATTGCTCTGACTCTCGGCAGGGCTTGCGTGGAGTTGCCAGGATCCTTGACAGGCACTCCTCTACTCGAGTTTGTAATTACCCCATTACCGAGACGGCCAGAGCCATTATTTCCCCAGCAATAAGCGAGGTCTGTCCCAGCCAATGCACAGGTATGCGCGCTACCCGCCGTGATTGCTTTCGCTGTCAAGAATCCATTATTCGGCTCAATCATGACGCTCTGTGGTGAGGCTTGATTAATAAACGTAGTGTTACCAACCTGACCCGAAGTGTTTAGGCCCCAACAGAACACGCGAGGGCCAGAATCACCGAGTGCACATGTGTGTGACTCGCCTGCCACAATCGCCGAGACGCGCTGCATGACTTCAACGTTCACCGCAGAGGTTAGGTCTCCGCCGGTTGAGAAGTTGCCTGCTTGACCGTAGAAGTTCGAACCCCAGCACCTAGCACCTGCTGGATTAGTTGTAGTCATAGCGCAAGAGGAGGACCCACCGACTGCGATAGTCGTCCGTTCCGCAACGGCGCCCGCGTCCGTAACTACCGTGCCGGAGCGCTGCGAGTCTCCACTCTGCGACGCTGCGATCGCCATTGCACCACCGGCAACTACAACTACCGCCGCCGCAACTGCAATCCATCCCTTGGTTCGCCGAGAGGAAGCCCTTCCTGCTGACTTCTTCTCACCACTTGTCTCAAGACTCGAAGTGCTCAACGCTTTACTCCCTTTATATAAATTCGATCACCTGAAGTGATCAGGTACTTACGCCTGTTAGTACTCGAAATTAAATGCGCCTCGGGTGTCAGGAACTCGGGCTAGGCAACCGGGGTTATTTTTACTGGCGTTGTTATAAATGGTGAGGCCGGAGAAGACACTTGAGCACTCGTGTTGAGGCCCCAGCACTTCACCCATGGAGCTCCAGCACCGCCTCCGCCTCCGCTTGCACAGGTATGCGAACTGCCGCTAGAGGTACTAATCGCAGTTGCTCCAAGCAGCCCGGCGACCTCTATCGGAGTGGTCTGTTTAGAGGTGCCTCCTGGCGCCTGGCCTGTCTGTGCTGCTGAGTAGTCTCCCCAGCACTTGACTGTGTTGGCCGCCGCTGTGCTGCCAGCAATGAGAGCGCAGGTGTGCTTGAGGCCTGTGACTACATCAATTGCGTTAGTAATACCGGTACTCTGAAGCGAGCCTTGAGACGCAGTCGTCGTTCCATTGCCCAACTGACCGTAGGTGTTGTCTCCCCAGCATTTGACCGCCCCATCTACGGCGAGCACTACACACGAGTGATCTCCGCCAACTGATATCGCCCTTGGCTCCGGAATCCCACTCGGATTACCTCCGCTGCAGAAAACGTA
This sequence comes from Actinomycetes bacterium, assembly GCA_037146835.1. Lineage (GTDB taxonomy): Bacteria > Actinomycetota > Acidimicrobiia > IMCC26256 > IMCC26256 > IMCC26256. Next base: position 12,208 of record JBAWWI010000003.1, read on the forward strand.
AGGGGTCTGTCCTGACGGAGCAGTTACCATGCAGACGTTGCCCACGCCGCCATAGCTCAAAGCCGTGACAGGATTTCCGGCAGCGGAATAAAGTCGTGCGACATTATCACCACCCCCCCAGCACCAAACTTCCTTCGCTGCTGTCACGGCACAGGTACCGTCATCCCCAGCGGATACTGCGAGTAAATTCGTTAACAACCCGCCAGTTGATTTCGTTACTGGGTTAGCGAATGAATATTCGGGGGTATAGCTATTACCGGAGCCAACTTGTCCATTGTCATTACTCCCCCAGCAAAAGACGGCACTCACACCATAAAAGCCGCACCCATGGGCCAAACCTGCTGATACAGAATTCCCGCCAAAAATAGCGCTACTGGAGGTTTTGACCTTCCCAATCGCAGCCGGACTCGTAAGAGTGTTGTTCCCGGCTTGCCCTTGAGAATTACCCCCCCAGCACTCAATATTGGAGTAGTAAACAAGGCACGAAGTTGAACCACCAACGGCGATCTTCATAGAAGCAGCGGCGCTCGTTGAGCCACTAATAACCGTGCCGGAGCGCTGTGAGTCTCCACCCTGCGATGCTGCGATCGCCGTTGCACCACCGGCAACAATAACTACCGCCGCTGCAACTGCAATCCATCTCTTGGCTCGCCGAGATGAAGCCCTTCCTGCCGGCTTATTCTCACCACTTGACTCAAGACTCGAAGTGCTCAACGTTTTACTCCCATAAAAAATTATCGAGATTCCAATATCGGCGATGATTAATCGCCTGATGCTCCTCTAACACGATCTCTGACTCTAGCCATCACAGGGCTACAGACTCTTAGAAAAGTTTTCCAATATTGATGAATTTCGCTCGGGCTGAGAAGGCTTAGGAATTGCCCTAACTCTTCTGCCTCTAGGAGTCTCCCTTAAGCCCGGCGGCGACCTCCAACATACGAGCTGCCTCGCGCACCGCAGACCCAAAGCGCTTCCCGGGGCTTGAACCAAACCGATCAATCGGCCCACTAACCCCGACGGCCGCTACCACAACTCCTGGGCCGTCGAACACCGGAGCACTCACACTCGCTACCCCGGCCTCTCGCTCTGCAACAGACTCCGCCCATCCGCGCCGACGCACCTGCGCCAACTCTGCGGTATCCGCACTGCTTCCTCCCTCAGATGCCCAAGCCATTAGTGCCTTGGCACCGGATCCCGCCTGCAGGGAGAGAACTGCACCTACTGGAACCGTGTCACGCAGGCCCGTTGGGCGATCGAAGGCTGCAATGCATACACGCGATGATCCGTCACGGATGAAGAGCTGTGCACTCTCACCCGTTTTTAGGCTCAGCGCTGAGAGCACATCTGAGGCTGCATCGACGAGAGTATCTGCGAGGCCGGTTCCACTCCCCCAGAGAATTAGGCGCCGACCTAGGCGGAATCGGCCGTCACCATCGCGCCCCACTATCCCATGCGCCTCCAGAGCGACAGCGAGCCTGTGAATCGTGGGCCTCGCAAGCCCTGTCTCCTCAACAAGATCCGAGAGCGATCTTGGGCCCTTCGAGAGAGCCTCAAGAATTGCAACTGACTTGTCAATCACTCCTACTGTGCTTATAATGTCCAACATACGGATATCATATCTCACATAGTGAGACGAATCAAATATTGAGAAGAATCAAGAACAAGAAACCTCAAGTGAAAGAAGGAGAAAAGTCATGGGAAGAACATCAACGGGAAGAACACTGAGCGAGAAGGTCTGGGACCTCCATGTTGTGCGCGCCGCAGAAGGCGAGCCAACCATCCTCTACATCGACCTCCACCTTGTACACGAGGTGACATCACCGCAGGCCTTTGATGGGCTTCGCATGAACGGTCGCAGCGTGCGCCGACCAGACCTCACCGTTGCAACAATGGACCACAACGTCCCGACCGATGTGGCGCTCGTATGGGGCGAGAGCGACCTCTCCATCGGCGTAAAAGACTCCGTCTCACGTATCCAGATGGAGACACTTGCGCGTAACTGTGATGAGTTTGGGGTTCTCTGCCACGCAATGGGGCAGCCGGGTCAAGGCATCGTGCATGTCATCGGCCCCGAGCAGGGCCTCACACAACCGGGCATGACCATCGTCTGTGGCGATAGCCATACATCTACGCATGGAGCCTTCGGAGCACTTGCGTTCGGAATCGGCACCAGCGAGGTCGAGCATGTCTTAGCTACACAGACACTCCCCCAGGCGCGTCCGGGCACTCTCGCTGTAACTGTTGAGGGCGAGCTTCCCGAGGGAGTTACTGCAAAGGATGTGACACTCACGATCATCGCTGCGCTCGGCACCGGCGGCGGGATCGGTTCGGTCATTGAGTACCGAGGATCTGCTATCCGCTCACTCTCGATGGAGGGTCGCATGACTCTCTGCAACATGTCTATCGAAGCAGGCGCGCGAGCAGGGCTAGTTGCACCAGATGAAGTGACCTTTGAGTATCTGAAAGGTCGCCCATATGCACCTAAGGGAGCTGACTGGGATAAAGCAGTTGCAGACTGGCGAGAGCTTGCAACAGATGATGACGCAGTATTCGATCGCGAACTCGTAATCGATGCCGCGACTATCCGGCCATCTATCTCATGGGGAACAAACCCAGGGCAGACGATCACCATCGAAGACTCAGTTCCGGACCCTGACTCCTACTCAGACCCCGATGCTCGCGATGCTGCATATCGCGCGCTTCAGTACATGGGCCTCACACCAGGCACACCAATGCGCGAGATCGAAGTCGACACTGTATTCATAGGGTCCTGCACAAACTCGCGCATCGAGGACCTTCGTGCGGCCGCAGATGTTCTGCGCGGTCGCAGCATCAAATCTGGTATGCGCGCAATGGTGGTGCCCGGCTCGTTTGCGGTGAAGGATCAAGCAGAGGCAGAGGGTCTGCATGATGTATTCATCGCTGCTGGCCTCGAGTGGCGCGAGCCAGGGTGCTCAATGTGTCTCGCTATGAACCCAGACAAGTTGTCACCCGGCGAGCGCAGTGCGAGTACATCGAACCGCAACTTTGAAGGGCGACAGGGACGCGGAGGACGCACGCACCTCGTCTCCCCCGCTGTCGCAGCTGCCACAGCTGTTGCAGGCCACTTCGCAATCCCGTCCGACCTCGATAACTAGAAACCTAGATAGGAGAAAATCATGGAGCCAGTAAAACTCATCACAGAGCGTGCAGTGCCGCTCGACCGATCAGATGTAGATACCGACCAGATCATCCCTAGTGATTGGCTGAAGCGCATCGAGCGCACAGGGTTCGGAGCGGGGCTCTTCTCAGAGTGGCGCGAGGACCCCGAGTTTGTTCTCAACCAACCCCAATACCAAGGGGCTGGGATTCTTGTAGCAGGCCCAAACTTTGGAACCGGATCATCTCGCGAGCACGCACCATGGGCGCTCGAGGACTACGGCTTCAAGGCGATCATCTCTTCACGCTTCGCCGATATCTTCCGGAACAACTGCTTGAAGATCGGGCTTGTACCAGTGACCCTCGGACCCGAGGAGGTAGAGCGCATCATGCGTGCGGTTGAGGCGGACCCAACAATCGAGATCATCATCGACGTACCGGACCTAATCCTTCGCGTACCGTCACTCGATATGGAAGAGCCCTTCCATCTCGACGACCACCACATTCATCGCCTGGTTCATGGCCTTGACGACATCGGTATAACTGAGAAGTTTGCCGACGAGATCTCTGCCTTTGAGGCAACACGCCCAACTCACCTACCGCGAGTCGGGGCATAGCGTTCTCAAGAAGCAGCTATACAGCTACCGGTACTTTGCGGACCGCGGTTGTTGCGGGGTGTGGCGCTTCAGTAACTGCCTGGGCAATACCCACGGCTAGGTCGCGTGATGTCTCGTGGTCGTAAAGGTAAGCAAGGAACTCGTGGTAACTCATTTGATTCTCCATTTGGCTGATGTCTTTCGCTATTTGCTGCCGGAAACTTCAGAGGATTGAGTCCAGTTTTTTGGCCTGCTTTAGGCCCCTGTACCCACCCCCTAAAGGGTTTGGCGTTGCTTGTGCGAGAGATATCGGCCCGGGCCCAGAGAAACTTGAGCACTAATACCTAGTTTTTCCAAAATACTTGAGGACGAGAAAAAGGCCGAGTATCAGCCTAAGAACCAACCCGAGATTCAAAGACGTCCTTGGCCTCTAGGAGCACCTCAACGAGTGCGGCTGTAGTCAATTCAGCGTTGTATTTATTCAGAGCCCGCGCACGGCCTGCCTCTCCCATGCGATTGGCAAGGGTCGGGTCGTCGAGAAGCCTCTCGACCGATGCAATAAGTGAGGCATCACTCCCATCCGTGAGCAGCCCTGTCTCGCCCTCAACAACAATCTCCGGCACAGCGGCCGACCTTCGAGCTACTACTGCAACCCCAGCCGCCATCGCCTCTAGGACCGCGTAGCCGAAGGTATCCACATCACTTGGGAACGCGAATACGGTGGTGCGCGCAAGCAACCCAGGAAGTCGCGCATCGCCTGGGCTGAAGTCATTGTGGACAAAGAGGCCTGGGCCTGGTTCGACGGACTCTTTCGTCACTAAATGCAGATCAACACGATCGGCCCATAGGGATCGATGGATATCTAGAAGCTGCTGACCGCCCTTGCGCCTAAGCGAGCGCCCAATAAATGTAATGACCGGTCGTGCAGGAGCAACTCGCTCAGGCAATTCACTAGGAACATCTATTCCCATAGGGATTACGCGGAGGCGGTCGGCGCCAATTCCGTAGTCCTCACGAAGAGACCTTGCGGCCCACTCAGATTTTGTTACAACCAAAGTTGCTGAGTCCCAAACTGGTTGCTCGAACCGATGGCGCAGTGGGCTCTGACGATCTGTCCAACTCGTTGCGTCTCTGTATGGGAGCAGCCGCGCAACTTGATCCCCACTCGCATCGGTAGAGACAACCGACGGCCCCGCTCTTAGAACCTTCGTCGAGAGTAGAACTGAGTGCTGCGTATACGCATGGAGGATGTCGTACGTGCCGGTGCTTAGGTTGAGTAAACGGTTGGCGTTATAGCTCAGGGCGAGTTGTCCGCGGAGCGCCTGCAGATCAAGGTCCATTCGCGCCAGCCCCGGGATCTGAGCAGCCGCAACCCTACGCACCCTTCCCATCGCGGGAACATTGAGGAATCGCGCAACGACTCTCTCGTCGTTCTCGATATTTGCCTGAATCCCACGATGCATGGTGGCGTGTCCACCAATATTCTCGCTTAGGAATAGTGTCCTTAGCGGATTGGTTCTATTCGGGGTCTGCCCACCGCTCGAATTAGTCATGATCTGTAATACCACCGTTTCTATGGCGTTTCTATGGCGTTTCTAGGGTTCATACAACGCTCAATTAAACCTTAGATTTCAAGCCTCAAGGACCAATGTCGTGCTCGCGCTCCTGGCCTCGGCTCTGGATTCGGACAATTCGGTTAACAGCATTGAGATAGGCACGTGCTGAGGCCTCGACCACATCGGTAGCGACCCCACGCCCGGAGGCTTTGGTGCCTCCAACCTCGAGTTGAATCACGACATCACCGAGTGCGTCACCACCGGAGGTAACCGAAGAAACGTTGAAGTCGAGCACTTTCCCGACGTACCCAGTAGCGGTTGCAATCGCATCTACTGCAGCGTCAATCATTCCATTACCGGTACCGGTCGCCTCGACGTTTTTCTCCCCATCGCGCAGCACCACATCTGCGGTTGGGGTCGAGATCGTGCCGCCGCGCACATCAAGGCTCACCATCGTAAATCGGTGAACCTCGCTGGTCCCGAGCTCCTCTGCGACGATTGCCTCAAGGTCTGCATCAGTAATCTGCACCTTGCGGTCTGCAAGCTCTTTGAATCGTGTAAAGGCTTGATTGAGCGCATCGCCTTGAACACGCAGCCCCATAGTCGCAAGTGTCTCAGCGAAGGCATGCCGACCAGAGTGCTTACCGAGCACAATCTGTGCTGCCTCCTGGCCAACTTCTCGTGCATCAATAATCTCGTAAGTATTGCGGTCCTCGAGAACTCCGTGCTGATGAATGCCACTCTCATGCGCGAACGCGTTGCGCCCTACAACTGCCTTGTTGTACTGCACTGGATAGCCAGTAAGGCGAGATACAAGTCGCGAAGTACGAGCCAACTCGGCTGTCTGGATACCCGTCGTGAGCCCACCAAAGTGGTCATCGCGAGTTCGCATCGCCATCACGACCTCTTCTAATGCTGCGTTACCGGCACGCTCGCCGAGCCCGTTAATCGCACACTCAACCTGTCGGGCTCCATTAAGCACCCCTGAGAGGGAGTTGGCAACAGCGAGGCCAAGGTCATCGTGGCAATGAGTTGAGACAACAAAGTCGCCCTTCACATTCTCAATCACATAAGCAATCAATGCTCCGTAGTCACCAGGCATCGCATAACCGACGGTGTCTGGGATGTTCAGCGTTGTGGCTCCATTATCAACTGCTATTTGACATACCTCAACCATGAACTCTGGATCAGACCTGAATCCATCCTCGGGAGAGAACTCGACGTCGCCGGTGTAACTCGCAGCCCGTGCAATACCCGCTGCGGCCTCAACCTTTACTTGGTCACGAGTCATACGGAGTTTCTTGGCCATGTGAATCTCGGAGGTAGCAATAAATACATGGATGCGGTTGCTCTTAGCGTGGCGTACTGCTTCCCATGCACGGTCAATGTCTTTGAAACCAGTACGGGAGAGCGCGGCGATTGTCGGGCCCTGGACTTGTTTGGCGATGGCCTCAACAGACTCGAAGTCGCCGTCACTAGCTATTGGGAACCCTGCCTCGATGATGTCGACACCAAGGCGCGCGAGCTGCTCTGCGATCTCGAGCTTCTCGCCAGTATCGAGTGAGATACCCGGGCTCTGCTCGCCGTCTCTAAGGGTCGTATCGAAAATCTTCACCCTGTCCATGGGGTTCATCCTTTTAGTTGGGTCTTGGGTTTCGGGTCTTATTTATAACGGTGTTGGTTATGCGGGCCTCGGTAGGCCAACAAAAAACCCCCCCGGCCCTAAGGGCACGAGGAGGCATCGGTGAGCACCTGGGAGGCGCCCACCGCTACGTAAGTAGGAGGCTGGTGTTGGTGGAGATTGATCCTCTGGATTTCATGATGTTTTAGACCCTACCAGAGAGTTCGCTAAGCACGGAACCCTTAAAACGCGCGAAGATCCATCCCCATGCGCAGACTTCTTGGTTTCATAGGGCGACTAATCGGACTAGCGACTGCGGTTGCAGCAGGCGCTGGGGTATGGAGACTCCTGAATCCAGCCTCGGAGCCGGCGGAGATTCCGGCTGCAGTTCCGCTATTTCCTCGCAAGCAGGCTCCAGATAAGGAGCGCCCCTCCACGATTGATGAACCCAAATCTGCGGCCTGGGTCCCAGCGGTTGATGGTGCCTGCCCGGTCGATTATCCAATCAAGGCGAAGCACTCAAGCGAGATTTTTCACTCTCCAGATGGTGCATCGTATGAGCGCACCTCTGCTGATCGTTGCTATCGAGATGCAGAGGCTGCCGAGGCCGATGGGCTGCGCCCAGCCAAGCGTTAACGCGCGAGACGTTTAGGGCGCGAGTTCGTAAGTGTCCATTAACCCTGAGACCTCTTCCCAGACTGCATTGAATCTCTCTGCATCTGCATTTGGACGCTTAACCATCGCAAGAGCGAACTCAGCTTGGCGCTCAGTTGCACCGGAGATGCCGTGAAGACGTGTTGCGTAGGCTGAGAAGTCGCGAACGAATACGTCGAATATCTGCTCGGTTACTGCCTCGCTAATACCCATCAACTCAACGTTCTCAAGGATCAGCTGCGCGTACACGACGAGCGAGAAGAGCTCGCCAAGCGCAAGCAAGAAATCAATGTCGCGCGCCTGGGCACCCTCAGGGCCGGCCTCCTCAAGCATGGAGCGAAGAATCAAAACCTGACTGCGGAAGATAGAGATATTTAGCGAGTCGAACCTGTTAAACGTCTTCTCCCAGTCATGGAAACAAATCTTCCCCAGTCCTCGCGTTGGGGCCTGCTCGAAGAGATAAGTGTCGTTTGTTGCGTCTCTTCGCATCGGGATATCTGGATACTCCTGAGGCGCGAAGAAATAGTTAGCCATAAATTTGACGATCAACGCGATGTTGACATGCACGGTCCCTTCGAGCTTTGGGAGCGCACGAATATGGCGTGTAGCCATCTGGAAGTATGTATCTGCCTCGAACCCCTTTGCTGCGATTACATCCCAAAGAGCGTCGACCACGTGCTCGCCCTCGGTCGTTACCTTCATCTTCACAAGTGGGTTGTATAGAAGGTACCGACGGTCTTCATCGGAGGCGCTACGCATGTAATCGTTTGCTCGCATAGCGAAAAGCTTCATAGCCGTGAGGCGTGCATAGGCGTCTACGAACAACTGGCGCACGTGACCAAAATCAGTGACCAAGCCGCCGTAGAGACTCCGATGGCCGGCATGATTAATGGCTTCATATAAAGCGTGGGTGCATATTCCGATCGATGCCCAGCCCAGGTTGTATTTACATACATTGATCGTGTTTAGCGCAACGTTCCAAGCCTCGGCTCCGCGCACCAATACATCCGCGTCCGTAATCGGGTATTCGTCGAGAGTGAACGCCGATACATACATTGGAGAATGCACCGTGTTCTTCTGAAGCTCATAGGCACTGTGCTGCGAATCAACTACAAAGAACACATACTCCACACCAGCATCGGGGTCGTCACCTGCGATCTTTCCAAATACTGAGACCAACGCTGCCTTATTGCCATTCCCGATGTAGTACTTGCTCCCGCTAGCGCTATACGTGCCATCACTATTGGGAGTAAGCGTCATCTCGCTTGAATAGATATCGGCACCGTGAGCCTGCTCGGAGAGACCGAAGGCAAAGATGCCTCCGTCACGAAGCAACTCAGCAGTGCGGAGCTTTGCTTCTTCGTTCTCCCCCATCCAGATAGGGCCGAGACCGAGCATCGATACCTGCCATGCGTACCAGTAACCGAGGCTATAGAACGCCGTAATCTCGCTGAAGTGACAGTTCCGCCACGTGTCCCAGCGCGAGTCATCTGCACCGTATCCAGCCGGCGTCATAAGTGTTGCGAATGCTCCGGACTCAGCGAGGAAGTCACAGAAATCCGCGTACCAGACCCCTGCGTTGTCCTCTGAGGTGATGCGGTTTTTACCGAGCGACTCGAAGTAGTTGATAGTCGACTCCATTAGGGAGCGTGAAGCGTTATCAAGTTCGCTGGCCTCATAGGCATGCGGGTTGAACAAGATTCCTGGGTGCCTAGCGATTGACATGCGTCTCCTCCACTTGGGGCTCTGCCTAACCCTAGGATAATAATTCGTTCCACGCGAGTGCCTCAGAGATGAAAGCACTCTCCAAGAATCTCACACGCCCGAGGCGGTCAAATAAATGTCAACGAATCCTTTGCCATCGACTCCAGCACCCAGTAGCCCCGTCTGGGACAACATCTACGCATCAAAGTCTGAGCAGGATCGGTCGTGGACACAAGAGGCCCCAACCGAGGCTCTCAAGTACATCTCCGAGATGGATCTTGCACATCAAACCCCCATTGTTGATGTCGGGGGCGGAAGCTCACATTTGATTCAGGAGCTCCTTGCGCGAGATTTTGCCGACTTAACAGTTCTAGACATCTCCTCCAAAGCGCTTGAGGAAGCCATCGCTCGGATCAATGCCTCCGGGCTCTCAAGTGCGGATGTCGAATGGGTTGTCTCGGACATTCGCGCATGGAACCCAACGCGCTCATACGGCCTATGGCATGACAGGGCCGTATTTCACTTCCTTGTGACAAGCGAGGATCAACGTCTATATGTTGAGAAGGCAAGTAAATACATTGCCCCTGGAGGCCACCTATTGATAGGCACTTTTGCACCTGATGGCCCAGAGATGTGCTCGGGGATGCCAGTTCAGAGGTGGAGCCCAGAAGGCCTGGCGGAGGCATTTTCTGCCTCATTTACCGTGATCGACGCTAAGCAGACCCTGCACGAGACTCCATTTGGTCACACGCAGCCGTTCACTTGGATTCACCTGTTACGCAACGGCTAGCACGATGCATTAAACGCGGCTCACGCTGAGAGGCAAGGCAGGGATGAAAACCCTACTTAAGGCTCTCTAGAGCTCGTATAATCTGTTTACTACTTTGCGCCTAAGACTATTTTGGGCCTTAGTCGGATAAACCCTTCATGACAACTAACCCGAAAGGCCAAAACGTGAAGAACATCTGGTCAGACTTTAAGAAGTTCGTGATGCAGGGGGACCTCGTTACGGTCGCCGTTGCATTCGTCATTGGACTCGCCTTCAAGGCATTGGTCGAGAGCATCGTGAACGACATCATGATGCCGCTAGTAGGGGCCATCTTTGGAAAGCCGTCGTTCGATGATCTAACTCTTACGCTTGGGAGCGGGGTCATTCATTACGGGCTCTTTATAAATGCAGTTCTCAACTTCTTAATTATTGCCGCGACATTATTTGTCGTCGTACAGGCATACGAAAAACTGCGTGGGCTGCGATCTTCCGAGGAGCAAGCAGCAGACCCGACCGAGCTTGAAGTACTCACCGAGATTAGAGATCTACTTCGCCAGAATGGTGCCGAGCAGATCTAGCGACCATTGGGCCGCTCAAACTCAACCGAGTTCGATAGCCCTAGCGTCTACTACTCCGGGCTCAGCACGTAGCGCATCAATGACGGTGCTTGGAACTACCTCTGCGAGCGAGAGCACCATAAGAGCAGCCGCCCCGCTTGGGCCGGTGCCTACATCCATGTCCGCAATGTTGAGACCAGCATTCCCGACAATGGTCCCGACTCTTCCGATCATTCCAGGCACATCTGAGTTGCGCACGACAAGCATGTGCGTAGACGGCGGAAGGTCGACGATGTGCTCGTCTATACCAACAATGCGAGGAGATGACTGCTTGCCGTAGAGAGTTCCGGCAACGTGGGTCTCACGACCGGCGACCGTTCCGCGAATCTCTAACAGGTTTACGTAGTCGCGGGCCGAGGAGCGCTTGGTCTCGCGAAGCACAAGGCCTCTGCTCTGCGCTATCTGTGGGGCGTTTACAAATGAAACTGGCTCATCTACAACAGGCCCAAGAATTCCCTTGAGAACGCCCAGATTTAAGACTCTGCAGTCATAATCAGCGATAGCCCCCTCATAGAAGACCTCGAGAAGATCTGGAGTCCCACCGGCCATTGCGGTGAATAGGCGACCTAGTCGTTCTGCGAGCGGAAGGAAGGGTTGGACTGTGGAGTTGGCCTCAGTAGCCGCAAGGTTTACAGCAAAGGGAACAAACTCGCCACGAAGCGCAAGCACCACCATGTCTGCGATCGTGACCCCTGCTTTATCCTGGGCCTCGACTGTTGAGGCACCAAGGTGAGGAGTAACAACTACCTCAGGGAGCGAGAAGAGTGGTGACTCTGTTGTCGGCTCTGCAGCGAATACATCGAGGCCAGCACCCGCAACATGCCCGGAGATGATGGCATCAGCAAGGTCTTGCTCGTTGATAATCCCGCCGCGTGCCGTGTTGATGATTCGAATACCGGGCTTTGCCTTTGCGAGCAGTTCGGCATTTATGAGTCCGGTTGTCTCGGGCGTCTTCGGAAGATGAATGCTCACAAAATCTGAGACTGCGAACAGCTCTTCAATCGTTGGTATTAGTTCAACACCGAGCTGGCGAGCACGCTCGCTACTAACAAATGGGTCATAAGCAACAAGACGCATTCCGAATGCAAGTGCACGCTGAGCGACCAACACGCCAACGCGTCCGAGACCTACAACTCCTAGCGTCTTTCCGTGGAGCTCAACGCCAGTCCAACGCGAGCGATTCCACTCTCCCTTTACGAGATCAGCATGAGCCTGGGGTGTATTTCTCGCCTGCGCTAGAAGAAGCGCCATGGCTTGCTCTGCTGCAGAGATCACGTTTGATTGAGGCGCATTTACGACCATGACACCCTGAGCAGTCGCTGCGGCGACGTCAACGTTGTCGAGGCCAATGCCTGCACGCCCTACGACGATTAAGTCTGTACCAGCGGCTAGGACCTCGGCAGTTACCTGAGTTGCGCTGCGGATAACAAGAGCAGCTGCACCTGGAATTGCCGCTAGAAGAGCAGCGGGCTCTAGATCGAGCTGAACATCTACCTCGAAACCTGCTGCCCGCATTGCTTCAAGGCCACTCTCGGCAAGTTCTTCAGTGATAAGCACGCGAGGAGGCATGGGGGTGACGCTACCCGCGCCGGTATCGCTACTCACGCAAGGAACCGAGCGATTCGAGAAACGCCTTCCTCTAGTTCGTCGTCTGAGAGTGCAAAGGAGAGCCGGGCATACCCAGGGGCCCCGAAGGCCTCCCCCGGCACTATCGCTACCTTTGCCTCGTCAAGGAGGACCTCCGCTAGATCGAGAGTCGTAAGGATTTCACGCCCAGCGAGGGTACGCCCAAGTACTCCCTCAAATGACGGGAAGCAATAGAAGGCGCCCTCTGGCTCAAGGCAGCGAACTCCAGGAATCTCGGCGAGCATGCTCTGCATTCTGCGACCGCGACGTTCGAAAGCAACCCTCATCTCGTCGACTGCGTCTAGCGAGCCGCTAACGGCGGCCAGTGCTGCACGTTGAGCAACGTTAGAGATGTTGGAAGTTGACTGTGACTGCAGGTTCGTTGCGGCATCAATAACGTCAGCGGGACCGATCATCCACCCGACGCGCCAGCCGGTCATCGCATAGGTCTTCGCCACACCATTCAAGATGATGCAGGTATCCATAAGCTCAGGTACAAGTGCAGGCATCGAGGTAAATACATGCCCTCCAAAAACTAAGTGCTCATAAATCTCGTCGGTAATGACCCAAATCTCATGCTTGAGGGCCCATCGACCGATTGCCTCAACCTCTTCGGGCGAGTACACCGCTCCTGTTGGGTTACTCGGCGAGACGAAGATAAGCGCCTTGGTGCGCGGAGTACGCGCTGCCTCGAGTTGCTCAACAGTTACACGAAACCCTTGATCGTCGGTCGCTGAAACCACTACTGGAACTCCGCCAGCGAGAGTGATCGCCTCGGGGTAAGTGGTCCAGTACGGCGCAGGAAGAATTACTTCATCGCCATCGGAGACAATTGTCTGGAGAGCCGTATAGACCGCATGCTTGCCGCCGGCAGTAACCAACACTTGGCTAGCAGAGCAGGTCACGCCAGAGTCGCGAAGAGTCTTGGCCGCTATGGCTGCTCGCAGCTCAGGCAATCCTGGGGTGGGCGAATACCGATGGTTCTGAGGATCGCGGCAAGCCTCAACGGCTGCCTCAACGATTGCGGCAGGGGTAGGGAAGTCTGGCTCCCCTGCTCCAAATCCGATTACGGGCTCGCCGGCTGCCTTGAGGGCCTTCGCCTTTGCATCGACTGCAAGGGTCGCAGATGGAGCAATCGCAGCAATTCGTGGGGATATGCGTTCTTTAGTCACGCCAGTGATTCTCGCACGCCCGGCACTGCGCTCACGAACGAATAGCGAATGAATTGAGCGCGTATTGAGAGCGCATTAAGAGCGCATTGCGAGCGAATCGAGCGCTAGTGGAGCGCTAACCGAGCCCTAATCAAGCACGCATGGCTCAAGGGTGCCACGGCGGGAAGCAATCTGCGCCCTAGCCTTAGACCCTCATGCGCCTCAAAAATCGCTTGGATAGGCAATCGACCGGATCCTTCGGTCGCCTCCGCTGTAATCCACTCAACCACCCACAAACCTCCAAGGCCGCTGCTGCGATTCTTGGCATAGTCATCTGCGCCGCGTCTTTTGTGGCGACAGGAGTCTCCTCACCTGTATCCGCTTACGGACTCGCAGCACCGGTGAGCCCGAGTCCAGAGGCGTACGCAATTATCGACGCGGATCGCGGAGTCATACTCGAGTCGCGCGACCTTCATACTCCTCGCAACGCTGCGAGCATGGTCAAACTCGCAACTGTCCTAACTGCAGTTACTCACCTCGATCCAAAGGTGGGAGTACCTGTTAGCGCGCGAGCAGCTGCCGAGCCGACAATGCGAATCGGTATGCCAGCCGGCGAAGTATGGCCTCTAGAGCAGATGATCAACTCGGCCCTAATGGTCTCCGCAAACGATGCTTCTTGGGCGATAGCCGAGTGCTCGGGAGGGAGCGCTGAGGGGTTCGCTACACAAGGGCAGAGACTCCTCGCGCACTTAGGTGCTCGAGATGGAAAGTTCTCTGACCCCGCGGGGCTAGATGATCAGAACTCATTGGGCGGAGGAAGCTTCTTAAGCCCATGGGACCTCGCGGTTATTGGGCGCAACGCTTTGGCTGTCCCGCGAATCGCAGCCGCTACCAACAGTCGCGAAATTAGCTTCACTGATGTAAGCGGCAGACCACACCGCTACATCAACCACAACAAAACACTCCTTAACGGATACGCAGGCGCAAACGGACTCAAGACAGGCTTCACCGACAACGCGGGCCGCACGCTCATCGCTTCTGCAACACGCGACGGGCGCACCATGATTGCCGTCGTGTTTGGAACCTATGACACAGCAGGCTGGGCAGGAGCGCTTCTAGACCAAGGGTTTGCGAGCAATCCAACCCTCGAGGTAGCGGGCGAGAAATTGCCGCCGGTCCGCATAAAAGAGGCTAAATCAAAGCGTGGAGTTAAGCCGGTCTGCGCTAAGGGAGTGAGCAATCCAGGGGCGATCGCCGGAGTAACTGCTGGAGTTGCTGCTGGAGTTAGCACAGCAACTGGGGCGACAGGGAGCACAAGTACCTCGGCGCCTGCAGAGACCTCAACGACTAGGCAGGGAGCATCGAAGAACTCCGCCTCAGGAGGATCAATCTGGAGCACGGTAGGTGCTTGGTTCGCTGCGCTACTCGGGGTGCTCGCAGTATTAGTAATTCTTAGAAGGCGCGCCGTGCTTCGCAGAAGACGCATGCGAGCAGAGCGACGAAAAGCAATCGCACGCGCTCAACGCGCTGGATCTATCCACGTGATCGATGCGAAGACCCCGACTGGTCGTGTGGACCCTCGGCGCAGGCGCCCTTAATTGTTGCAAGGAGGCCTAGTTGTTAGGAGGCTCGAACTGGAGTTGGCTCCCAGGCGCGTAAATCGCCAAGGCGCTCGTCGTTCGAGAAGACCTCAACGATGCTCTGCTCAATGCGAAGTCTGCGCATGACAACGCGAACCTCGTTCTCCTGGTTATAAAGCATCAAAGTCACTGCAACGCCTTGCTCTCCGGCACGTGCGGTGCGCCCTGAGCGGTGCAGATAATCCTTGTGGTCATGGGACGGGTCGTAGTGAATAACTACATCGACTCCATCAACGTGGATTCCTCGAGCGGCTACATCTGTAGCGACCAAGACCGACATTTTCCCAGCGGAGAAGTCTGCGAGAGCCTTCTCACGAGCACTCTGGCGGAGATCTCCGTGAATCGCACCTGCCCTAATTCCCTCACGCTCTAACTGCTCGACGAGTTTGTCGGCACCACGCTTTGTGCTGCGGAAGATGAGAGTGCGGTTAACCCCACGAGCAATCGCAGCAGCCACCTTTACCTTGTCTAGTTGGTGCACCTGCAAGAAGTGGTGGCGCATCTGCTCAACTGTTGGCTCATTGGACTCCACCTCGTGGAATACCGGATCAACCATGTATTTCTGAACAAGTCGATCGACAGCGCCGTCAAGCGTTGCTGAGAAAAGCATGGTCTGGTGCGGTCCGGTAGCGCGGTAGAGAATCTTCTGGACCTGCGGCATGAACCCCATATCCGCCATCCGGTCAGCCTCGTCAAGGACCATTACCTCAACTCCGCTCAGCTCCATCTCGTTGCGCTCCATAAGGTCAATGAGGCGACCTGGGGTTCCAACAATGATCTCGACGCCCTTGCGAAGTGCGTCTACCTGAGGGTCCATCGAGACTCCGCCGTACATGGCCTTGACGCTTACTCCAAAGGCTTTTCCTAGAGGAGCAAGCGCATCCTTGACCTGCACTGCAAGCTCGCGGGTAGGCACCAAAATTAATCCCGTTGGTCGCTTCGGCTCAGCCTTAGAGACTCTCTGGAGCATTGGGACACCGAATGCAAGTGTCTTGCCTGATCCGGTCTGCGCTTTTCCGCAAACATCACGCCCAGCAATTCCATCTGCGATCGTTAGATTCTGGATAGCAAAAGGGGCGTTGATTCCTTGTTCGCGTAATGCTTCGATGAGGTCAGTCGCGACGCCAAGCGCCTCGAAGGTAGTTGTCTCAGTCACGGGTTCTCTATTCACGTTTGTAGGGTTGGGCGTACGCCTTGTTGGGTCGCACTCCATGCCACTTTTAAGCCGCTAAACGGCCCCGTTGACGCGAGGTTGACCCGCGGGCCATTCGACCCGTTGCTACAGGATACCCATATATGGACGAATTTAGTGATCAGGCGCGGCAGTGATTCATTCGCCTGGCAACCAAGAAATTCAGGGGTGCCTCTTCTTTTAGGCGTAGAGGCCCACCATTTATGCCCTTTTTTGGGCCTTTTTTGGGCCTTTTGCGGCCCAGCTACGGCCCAACTACTGCCCTGTTACGGCCCTATTACCACGGCATTGCGGCGCCACCATTTGGGCGCAGAATCTGTCCGGTCATGAATGAAGCACCTGTTGAGCAGAGAAAAAGCAGGGTATCTGCAACATCTTGAGCCTCACCAACCCGTCGAAGCGGGGCCATTGATCCGAAGCGCTTCTTGTACTTCTCTACGCGCTCGGGGTCTTCGTTGCCCTCTGCATCGGTGTAGTTGTGGCGAGAGAAATTGGTGTGAATGACTCCAGGAGCAATGGCATTGACGCGTATCCCCTCCGGTCCAACCTCGGTAGCAAGAGTTTTTGTGAGCATTGCAACAGCTGCCTTAGTCATTGCGTAGCAAGCAAGAGTTGGCGCTGGAGTGTCGATCGCCCCAGAAGAGATGTTGATGATATTGCCTGAGCCTTGGGGAATCATGTGGCGAATAGCGCCTTGGCAACCGTAGAAAACGCTCTTCATGTTGATCGCAAGAATTCGCTCAAATTCGTCATCTGTTACTTCGGCGACCATCTTGTTGTGCGGAATACCCGCGATGTTCCCCATGATGTCGATACGTCCATGGGAGGCGACGGCACCATCGATCAGTGCATCAACCTGAGCTCGCGATGTGACATCAGTTCGTACCGCTGATGCGCTACCGCCGGAGTCGCGAATTTCATCTGCCGTGGCCTGAGCAGCGGCCTCATCGATATCGCCGCCGACGATGATCGCTCCTGCTGCAGCGAGGGTAAGCGCAGATGCCTTACCGATACCGCTACCTGCTCCTGTTAAGACTGCAACCTGACCAGAGAGGTCATACCCCGCAAGCACATCAACCATTTTTGTTGCTCCTTAAATGAATAGTGGACATAGGCGAGACTACGAGGCGCGGCGAGTACCGTGCCGAATGGAGACGCATTAGAAGATGGAGAGGGCAGAGGCCCCGCAATCGCTGGGCCCGGAGACTTAGGAGGAACAGTCGAGTCTCTACGGATCGCAAGTTTAAATACCCACTGGGGAGTGACTCTTTCTGACAGGCCATTCGATGTGGTCGAGGCGTGCGTGGCCCTCAATCCTGACGTCCTCGTGCTTCAGGAGTCATGGCGCCCCAATGCCCAGCCGGGTTACGCATCTGAGATTGCGAAGAGGCTTGGAATGACCCTCCATGAGCTCCCGATGATGTCCGACCGAAACTCGGCTAGACCCCGGGGCCTCGCTCTCCCGCCGGGCGAGGTCGGCGACTGTGGTCTTGCTGTCCTCACAACTCTTCCCGTAATTGACCGCATAAACATCAACCTTGGGCATGCCCCTGGTGACGCGATCAAGGATCGCTTTGGACTGGCGCTAACTATCGCTCTCCCATCAGGAGCACGCGCAACGATCGCAGGGGTACATGCATCTCACCGTCTCTGGGGATCGCTCCCTCAGCTGCGACGCCTTCACAATGCAATCAATGAGATTGGCGGTCCGAGTGCAATTGTCGGCGACTGCAACATGTGGGGCCCAGCAATCGCACCGGTACTGCGAGGCCGACGGCGCGCAGTTAAGGGGCGAACGTGGCCCGCGTCTCGACCACATAGTCAGATAGACCACATCTGGATCGATCGGTCGTGGAGAGTCCTATCTGCATCAGTCGAGCCCAATGTTGGGTCCGACCACCGACCAATCAAGGCAGAGATCCAACTTCGCGAAGATTCGCCGTAATATCTGCTCCATGGCACAAACAGACGATCAAATTTCAGCGGCGACAGCACAAACAAATATGCAGAAGACCGTCATCATCACCGGTGGCAATGCTGGGATAGGTAAGGAGAGCGCAATCGCAATAGCCGCAATGGGCGCTCGCGTGATATTCACTTCCCGCGACGCTCGCCGAGGGGCTGAGGCGCTTGCCGAGGTTAAGGAGCGCAGCGGATCAAAGAAAGTTGAGCTGCTATCGCTTGATCTTGCGAGCCTTGCTTCAATTCGATCCTTTGCAAACGAAGTCGCGAACACGACCGACCGGATTGATGTTCTGCTCAATAATGCCGGACTCCTGCAGACAAGCCGAAGCGTCACCGTCGATGGATTCGAGACGACCTTCGGCGTGAATCACCTAGGGCACTTCCTTCTAACTGATCTATTACGCGAAATACTTACAAAGACCGCAGCCGATTTTGGTGGAGCGCGCGTTGTAGTAGTTGCATCAAATGCCCACAAGTTCGCGCGCAATGGAATCGATTTCGACGACCTAGATCGCGTTAAGAGTTACTCAGCAATGGGCGTTTACGGAGAGTCGAAACTCGCCAACATCCTGTTCGCTAACGAGCTTGCTAAGAAATTCGCTGACACAGGAATCACTGCTAATTCGCTCCACCCGGGATACGTAGCGAGTCGGTTTGGTCGAGACGGAGATACTGGGCGCCTCGATTGGGCCGTTGCACTTGGAGCGAAACTATTTGCGATCAGCCCTAAGAAGGGTGCAGAGACCTCAGTCTTCGTATCTACAGACGCATCTTGTGCCACGCAGACCGGCGGCTACTACGAGAAGTCAAGGCTCAAGAAACCAGCTTCTCAAGCATTAGATGCTGGCGCCGCTAAGAGACTCTGGGAAGTAAGCACGCAGTTAGTCGACCGCTAACTCCAACTCGAGTTTTGCTTTTCTTACTTGCTGATTTCTATCTGCGCCGGTAAATAGAAATTTTGTCGATCGACTCAACAAACTTGTACTGCCTTTTTATGATTCGAGAGAACTCCGGAAAACGTGAGATTGGATAGAGCTCCGAGCCACGAATTGCTGCAGGCGCAGTATCAAGTACGTACTCAGGAGGGTGCTCTTTGAGATCCCCCATAAAGAGCGTCCAAGCACCAGGAGTGGCTTGCTCAATTGTCTCTGGAGTCGGGGCTCGTCCGCCCCAGTGCCCCGTTAAGAAGCCTGTGCTGAGAAATCTTGTTGCGGGGAGTTTGCCCGATGCCCAGTAAATCTCCGGGACACTCCCCCACACGAGAATGTGGTCTTGCTCGGAGGTGTTCTTAATTAGATACTCGCTCACGGACTGGTAACGAGGAGCAGAGTCGAACGGCTTGACCCAGAATCCAAGCAGCGAGAACGACACCGCAATCACCGCTGCAAGTGCCACTGTTCTACGCATAGCCACCTCGCTGGCTCCAGCTAAAGAGCCCGCTGCAAGTAGCACGAGAGCGGGCAGCAACTGCAGGTAATAGTGGCCAAAGAACCTAAAGCCGAAGACCACTGCAACCGCCGACGATGCGAGCCAAAGCCAGAGGTCAGCATCGGCCTTACGGCGTTCCTTGTCGCGCCATGCACTCGGAATCCACCAAAGCAGCGGGGCCTGACAGGCTGCAAACGCAGCGGTCATCAAAAGAAACATGCCAATTACATAGAGCGATGCAGTATCCGCTCCAACATATGACCCATTGCCGAGTACCGCCCAGAATAAGAGATCTGATGGCCCCACCAATGCTGCAACGATGAGCAGTGGAAGGGCGAAACCGGCCGCAGCAAGCGCTACTCCTCTGCGCCCAGTACGACGCGCGGCGAGGTATGCAATCGGTAGAAGAGCGGCAGCGCCGGTTTGTTTACAGAGTGTGGCAAAGGCAATCGCTGCCCCTGAAGCAGCCGGGCGGTTTCGCTGCGCCAGAACAATCCCGGCAGTCATCGGCAAGAGCATGAAAATCTCGAAATTCGCAGCCTGCCCATCTTGAGGCGCAAAAGCTACGGTCCCCATCACGAACAGGAGCCCAGCTAACCACTGGGCACGCGTTCCCCAACGTCGATGTGCTTCGAGCGCAAGGAGCCAGCCGGTTAGGGCAACAACAATCGCGGCGATGAGGCGAACAGACCAAAGTGCAGTTGTATGAAACGCGCGAAATGTAACCGCATATAGATAAGGAACTAGCGGCGGTTTGCGATCTGCTGCATCCTCGTAGAGGTTCCCTCCACTATTCACAACCTCCGCTTGAGCCCCTAAGAATGACTCGTCAGAGTTAAAGACCGGTACTACCCACCCGGGAGCGCGCAGTGCGGCCGAGACGACTAGGAGCAGGAGGAAAAATGCGAGAGTTGGGCCGCTTGCGGAGCGTATTTTCTCTCTCGGGGTGAGGGTCTCAGCCACCACTGGTTGGATCCATCCGCTCGGGTCGGCCCCTCGAGTTCAAGCGAGGGCGGGGCCCCATTCTGCCTCAAGGCCGCTTGCCCTGTCTGTCACTCAGAAATCTCTTTCCAAAAGCGGCGCCTCCAGCGCTACCGTGAGTGGCATGATCGCAGTCGATGCATAGCCCTAGACAGCACATCCGTATCAGCCTCAAGCGTTTTGCCGCTTTAGGGGTGATCACCGCATCCGTTCTGGTCGGTACCCCCGCAGGTGCGTCAACAAAGAGCACAGCCGCCCCCCGTCGAGTCCTCATGCTCGCACTCCCTACTGTCACTTGGGCCGATATTCGAGACCACAAACTTCCCCACCTTGAACCACTTCTGCGCACGTCGTCCATAGCCAACCTGATGCTGCGCACCACGACACGCAACACAGATGCGGGCGATGGCTACGCGACTATCGGGGCCGGCACGCGAACTAGCGGTGGCACCGAACCTGGCGCAGTGCTCCAGTCGGATGAAGAGTACGGAGGCTCAACGGCGGCCGAGATATATCAACGCCGAACCGGGTACCAGCTGCACGCAACTGCGGGCGCACTTGGATTTCCTCAGCTCATCGCAGCAAACGATGCATACCTATTCGACTCGGTGCCGGGTTCGCTAACAATTGCCCTCCTCGGTGGCGGTTACGGAGCTAGCGCTATCGCTAACGCGGATCATGGCGAGGCAGTCCCCGCTGATGACCGATTCCATAGGGAAGCAGCGTTGACCATGGTCGACGACACGGGTCGTCTACCTGGTGGTTATGTCGCGGACTCGCTCCTACGAAAAGATAACGGTGCACCTTTTGGGCTTGCGTTAGATACCAGTGCCGTTATGGATGCTTTCGATAATGCATGGGGCGATGATCAGGTCGTTCTAGTCGAGGCATCAGACCTCGCACGTGCAGATGCGTACCGCTCTCTGGCGACGCCCGCTGAGCGCGGACGCCAGCGTCTCGCAGCGCTTAAATCTACCGATGAATTAATTGCAAAATTGCTAACCCGCATCGACACCAAGCGAGATGTAGTAGTTGCCTTCGGGGCATTCCACCCGTCCTACGCCCACAATCTAGGGATTTTTGCTATTCACGGCCCGACATTCTCCGCTGGTCTAGCTGAGAGCAGTACCACTCGCAGGGCAGGGTACGTTGCCCTCCAAGACATCGCTCCCACTGTTCTAGAGCAGCTCCAAATTCAGGTTCCCGAGAGCATGGAGGGGCGAGCCGCAAAGTCCACGGGTTCATCTGAGAACTTTTCAGAGCGAGTTGCAGACCTAAGTCTTGAGAATCTCCAGTCACAGTTCCGCGACTCTGTCATCGGCACTGCAATGGTTGCTCTTGCGATTGTCGCAGTGCTTATTGCGTTAGCCGGTCTAGCCGTGCTGCAGTTACCAAGGTTTGCCAGGGCTCGAAATCCATACGCTGCATTGTGCCTCGCTGCGCCTGGGCTAATCGCAGCAACATTCCTAACTGCTCCATTCCCATTCCACGAGTGGGGTGCTGGCACGTACTGGTTCGCAGTTGTTGCTTTTGCGTTAGTTTTTGGAGCAGGTTGTGTCGCCTCCCGCAGAGTGAACTGGCTATTACCAACTTCAATAGCGGCGGGCTTCCTTGTATTACTCCACTCCGTTGACGCTCTTACTGGAACCCGCCTGCAGTTTGCGACCGTCTTTGGCTACTCGCCAACCGTTGGAGTGCGAGTCACAGGTCTAGGCAATCCGGCTTCAGCGCAACTCAGCGCTGCCGCACTTATCCTCGCGACAATTCTCGTCGCATGGATTGGCGCAAAGCGTGGTATTCGCATTGCAGCAATCCTTCTCGGTCTCGTACTCATCGTCGTAGCGGCTCCGCCTTGGGGCCAAGATTTTGGTGGAGCTCTCTCGGACGCCCCAGCATTCGCAGTCTTCCTATGGCTAGCAGCGGGTAAAAAAATTAGGGTGAAGACAGTTGCGCTATTTGGAGTAGCTCTCGTTGTAGCTGGTCTCCTCGTTGGGTTTGCAGACCTGACACGCCCTCGGGACTCCCGAACTCACGTAGGGAGATTCTTTGAGAAGATCGGAAACGAAGGAGTAGGCGGCTTCTTGACAGTCGTAGAGCGCAAAGCCGGCCTCATGCTCGACACGTTCTTAGTCCCAACTTGGGTTCTTGCATCACTCGCCTTGATCGGATTCTTGGCGTTCCTTGGCTGGGGCACTCCTTGGATCAGAAGATTGAACTCAAATTTACCGACGCTTCGAGCCGGTGGAATTGCATTCGGAACTATGGCGGTTCTTGGGCTGCTGCTAAATGACTCAGGCGTCACAGTGCCGGGAATGATGCTCGCAATAATGGTGCCGTGTCTTCTGTCACTAATAGTTCTCCAGCCTTCGTCAAACGAAGATGAGAAGCCTCCTCTAGGGTATGAGAAGGAAGATGAACCCGGTAATTCGCTAAGAAGTTAGGTCCGAAGTGGATAACGCAAGTCGCAGTAATTCATTCGGAATCCTCTCAGCGCCGATCGAGGCAGCATTAGAGATTGCTAACTTGCCTGTTACCGCGTTTGGTCTGCTTCAAAAGAAAGTCGGAGACACAGCGCGATCCATGCTCACTGCGGGCAGCAGCGCGTACCCAGAGTTTGATATCGCAGATGAAGCTGACCCCGGCATTTTTGGTCCGGGTTCTATGACTTGGCGGATTCACGCAGATAAATCGATGCTTGTCGGTGGGCTGCGTGCATTGTTCGTCCAATCGCTTCACCCTCTTGCAATTGCTGGAGTGGCCGAGCATTCCGCATACCGCTCTGACCCGCTTGGTCGTCTTGCTAGAACCGGGCGTTTCGTAGCGACAACTACGTACGGCACCGCCCAAGAGGCGCAATCTGCGATTGAGATGGTCCGCAATGTGCATCAAAAAGTTAGGGGCGAGGCCTCAGACGGTCGCAGTTACAGCGCTAACGACCCGGCACTGCTTTCATGGGTGCACAACGTAGAGGTCGAGTCTTTCCTGCTCGCATACCGCACCTACGGGAAGCGCATTACGAACGCGGAGGCGAACACCTATGTTCAGGAGATGCGCGTTCTAGGGCTCGCACTTGGAGCAGATGACCTCCCGGAGACCGCAGAGGCATTATCGAATTGGATCTCCAGGCACCCAGATGCAGCACCTAGCGATAAGGCACACGAGGTAGTCAGATTTCTAGTTCTTCCCCCGCTCCCGCTTGCTGTAATGCCCGCATACGGCGTTATGGCGGCGGCCGCTATTGAACTCTTGAGTCTTAGGCAGCGATTTTTACTGCGCTTGCCGTTGCCCATAATTACGTCCCAGTTCGTAGTAAAGCCAGCGACTGGAGCGCTATTAGCACTTCTGGGGTGGGCGCTCGGCCCGCCTCCCCCCATGCTCGCCTCGCTAAATATCTCCGAGAATAGATAGTTTCTCAAAGGTGTCAGTAGCAATTATCGGTGCAGGGCTTGCGGGGCTCGCTTGCGCGCGCACCCTCGGTCAGTACGGCATCGATACCCAGATCTTCGAGTCCTCAGATGGTGTTGGCGGAAGAGTGCGCACCGATGAACTTGACGGATATCGGCTTGATCGCGGTTTTCAAATACTCCTCACTGCATACCCAGAGGTTGCCCGCTCCCTTGAGTTAGAGGCACTAGAGATGCGGTACTTCGAGCGCGGTGCTGTAGTTCGCATTAGCGGAGAGAACTTCCATGTTGCCGACCCCGTAAGCAACCCGAATCTTTTATTCCAAACAATGCGCGCACCCATTGGCTCAATCGCTGACAAGCTACGACTACTTGCGTTAGTTGCGTCTGCGCGCCGAGGGAGCGTTAATGACCTACTTCATCGCAGCGATACCTCCACGCTAGAGCTTCTAAACAAGCGTCGATTCTCAGAGAGAATGATTGGGAATTTTTGGCAGCCACTCTTCTCAGGTATCCAACTCGACCCTGACCTCGAGGTCTCCTCCCTCAGGTTTCTATTGATCCTGAGAATGCTTGCGAGCGGAGCGTCGGGAGTACCAGCGAGAGGCATGGGTGAAATAACCAAGCAGCTTGCTTCACTACTCGCGCCTGGAACAATTCACCTCGAGGCTCCCGCGGTTGAGGCGAGCGGTAGCCACGTAATAATTGATGGTGGTACAACAATCGCTGCCGATGCAGTTGTAGTCGCAACCGATGGACCAAGCGCTTCTCGACTTCTGGGCATTCCAGACCCAGGGTCGCGCTCCACTTCGTGTATCTGGTTTGCTGCAGATGCTCCTCCGGCTGGGATCGGAAAGTTCATAGCACTCGATGGCGCACGCGATTCTCTAGTGCGCAATCTTGCGGTGATGAGCGGGGTATCAGAGCAATATGCACCTGCAGGCAAGAGTTTGATCGCTGCATCTATCCCTGGAAGCGCCGGTGACGAGGGATTGGAGGCCGAGGTGCGCGGCCAACTCACCGCATGGATCGGGACTGAGGTTCAATCATGGGAGACGCTTCGCATTGATCGCATCAAGCACGGGCACCCAGATCAGAGGGCGCCACTGCAGGCTCGCCAGCGAGTAAATCTAGGAGACGGCTTGTGGGTATGCGGCGACCATCGAGACACTGCATCTATTCAGGGAGCACTGTTCTCTGGCCGACGCACGGGAGAAGCAATAGCGGCGAGTCTCGGAGTAATTAGCTAACAAATTTTCAAGCACACGCGCGACTAACGCGATCTACCTAGTCTCTGTGATCCCAAAATTCAAGCGGAGACTTACCCCAGACCAGCGCGGTCTGTTAGCCATGCAAGCATCTCTGAGTAAAGCTCAATTATTCGGTCGCCGTATGCACGAGCAGTGGCCCAGGTGCCGGTTAAGCCAGACCATGTCTGGACCTTCCCCTTTAGATAATGAGTATCGAGACGCGGGTCTACGGCGGCATTACCCAGCATCGAGTTACGGAGACCAGGCTGCGCATAGACACGCAGTAACTGCATCTGGGCGCGCACACCAATGCGAGCTGAAGAGTAAGTGCGCCCGGAGACACAAGAGTCGCAAGCACCCATGCCAGCGAAGTTGTTGTCGCTAGGAGCAACCTGTCCTCCATCTGGGAACCTGAAGCCACCTGTCTCTAAGACACTCTGTGCAAATGCAATGTCGCCACGAATATTCTCAGAAGAACCCTCCTCGACGTAGTAACGCGCAAGTTCCGGCATCGGCACTGTGGCCCGAGACCGATTGCCACGGGTACCGATAAACCAGCGCGACATCTCCTCTGAGCCGAGTACCGGCTGCCCGCGTATAGCCGTTGCCGTACCGTTCGCGATTGAACTCCAGCGCGCGAGCCAGAATCGGCCGTTCGTGGCGATGATGCGCGCTGCGCTGCCGCGTTTTTCTACAGTAGGTATCTGGACAGCGACAGTCTGGAGTTCGCCCCGGATGCGGTCTCTCTCAATGCGCGCAGTTCGTGTGGCATTAGCAGCTACGACCTCCGCAGATTTTGCTTGCCTTAACGCCCTATTACGTACCCTTGCAGTCTGACGAACAAGCTCCTGGCGGTACTCAATATCTAAAGGAGTTCTAGCCCTCAAGAGAATGACGAAGACTGGTGCACTCGCAGAATCTCGGTACGCTGCTGCAGCGAGACTTGCAAGAGTCGCTCTTGCTTCAGTGAGTCTGCTCTGCGCTTGTACTTCAATGACTCCGAGCTCATCGGTATGCGCACGCGCTGCTGCCTCCGCGGCCTCGAGCCGCACTAGCTGAGACCTCAGGTTCGCTAGATCGCGACTCGACTCAACGACCGTCGCATCGGAGCGCGCCACAAGCGAAGAGAGCGCAGCGATGCGTGGCCCAGCGGCGGTACCTGAGCCCGCATTCTTTACGACCACTGCTGGGGGCTGAGCGGCGAAGACTTCTCGGCCATCAATGCCGACCGAGAGCGAGGAGACGACGCCTGCAACGGCGGTCAGAGTTAGAGCCTTAAGAAAAACTGCGCGCAAGGATCCTTGATGCTGATCTCGCAATGCTTGGAGAACTCTCACTAGCGCTTCTCATCGGCTCTGATAGGTATACATCTTCACACCTACTGGGCACCTGCTTGGGTCGCTCAGGGATTTCTTAGGGATCCGGCCGGCCAAGAGAGGCCAATCGCTGTCCCTGCTTGCTCAACCGCTTCAACCAGCGCATCGTGGGGCTCGGCTCGACTAGCAATCTGCTCAATATCCTCTGCGCCGAGAAGAAGGTATGCCACTCCCTCCTCATCTTGAGCTACTACCGCAGGGAATAGGCCGTTAGTTGCAGTCGAGACGGGACTGCTCTGCTCATCTCGATGGACGGTATGGAACTCAACGCTCAAGGTTGAGCGCGTCTCGCTCCACTCACGCCTCTCCCTAATTGCAGAATGAGTAACTTCGCAGAGGGAGCAATGCGATTTACCTAGGCGAGCGCCGATCCAATACTTCAACTCGCCGATCGCCCCTCCATCTGCGTCATATACGCCGGTTAGTGACACAACAAGGCTCATCGTGATTAGAGAGTCCAGCCCGCGGCTTTTCTCTCAACGCAGGTTGGACAGATTGGGAAACGTTCAGGGTCGCGCGTCGGAACCCACCGCTTTCCGCAGAGAGCCACGATTGACTCTCCAGTCACCATCGCGCGCATGATGTCGTCCTTACGGCAGAAGTGTGCGTACCGATCGTGGTCGCCTCCATCTGTATCGACGCGGGAGGTCTCCTCAGTTGGAGTCTCTACCGGCGCGACTACTGGAGTGATAGTTGGCGTAGTTGCAACAGAGGAGCTAAGTGCGCAGCGTGAACGGTCATCGAACCAGTCGCTATTCATACGCTCGCTGCTTACAGATTCATTTCTCGTAAAGTCGTTACTCATACACCCAAGATCATTATCGCGCCAAGCGCAAAAGACACGACTGGCAGCAAGTATTTTTCAGCTGGCGATAATCATCAGAACAATTGCGACGATTGCGACTGTCATAGAACTGGCAATTGCGCCGATCGATAGGGCACGACTTGAGACGATTGCAGGCCAAGAGACAGGAACCACTTCAGGGCGCCTAATCTGCACGAGGATAGGAACGAACTCCGGTCGAGGTGCCTCTGGCGGACGACGCTGCCCGCGATCGCGATCGAGTGGGCGCGCGTTTGGACCACTGCCTGCTCCACGCTGCACTCCACGGCTACGCCGCCTCGAATAATGCTCCACACCACTACCTATCGCCATGCCCGAGGAGACTCCTCGGAGCGTCGAAGGGTAACGGAGGATAGGGGTTCAGGACAAGGGGAAATATTTCGAATCCCGAAGAGCGGGGCTAAATGCCTGATAAATGGGGCAAAGGCCCTACTTGTAACCCTCCATGATGTGCTCGACCCACCACCAATATTAGGCGTTCTCGCACTCGACCTGGGCTACTTGATTACTTGTAACCCTCCATGATGTGCTCGACCCACCACTGCGGTGCGGCGTTCATGAGGGTGCTCATGTCCCAGTAATCCCACCAGCGCACAATTTTTCCATCGCGCACCTCGTGTACAGAGACGAACGGGAGGATTACCTCTTCTCCGGTATGCCAATGCCACTCTTCGCCATGCTCAGTGATTACAACATCGCCCTCGGCGATCATGGTGCGCGGGTGATGTGCGTAAACCGATAGGGGTTCGATACCGAGGCGAAGACGGGCCTTGATCTCCTCAGGGCCAAACGCTCCCTCCTCAGGTGCTGGCACATCGCGGTAGTGCGCATCGCTTGAGAAAAACTCCCCGACTCCATCGAAATCTCTCTCGTAGAGAGTTGCCCAAAATGCCTCTACGAGTTGGCGGTTCTCACTTATGCCCATCTTGACTCCCCCGTTGCGAATATGCGCTTGCAGTATTTGTAATAGAAGTACGTAACTTATCGAGATTCTGCGACGCGCAGACTCTACTGACGTTAGCGGTGAGACGCGCCTATGCGCCTGGGTCGGAGAGAACCTCATCCATCTCGACCACTCTCCCCTGCTCAATAGATCTCTGTGCAGCTATCCCCATCGCTACCGCGAGCATCCCGCTCTCAACAGTTACACCTGGAGCAACTCCACTACGCAGAGCTGCGAGAAAATCCATGTGTTCTAGATAACTAGAACCATGATGAAACCCCTCATACCCCACTCGTTCGTCCCTCACTATCACCGACTCAACAGAGTTACGCCCGCCGCGTCTAGTACCTAGGCGAAACTCCCCGCTAGGGAGAAATGCCTCCGCTTTCCCTAAATCTCCCACCACAGAGATCTCCTCCTGGTTGGAGCTGCCCTCCGCGAACATGCATAGATCAAGCGATGCCCTAGAACCGTCGTCGTAGTTCACAATCACAAGCGCGTTATCGAGAATGTCTGGGATCCGCCCGCCATAGCGCTCATCTAGATGATTGACATCCTGAGCCCCCGATGCGTAGACACTCACCGGGTTGGATCGAGTGATGCAATTCATCAAATCAAAGAAATGGCAGCACTTCTCGACAAGGGTCCCGCCTGAGTTCTCATTGAAACGATTCCAGTCGTTGACCTTGGTCAGGAACGGAAACCGATGCTCCCTCATTGCGACCATTCGTACGCGCCCAACTGACCCGGAGTGAACCGCACTAATAAGTCGAGCGATCGGTGGCATATAGCGGTACTCAAGCCCGACCCAAACTATGGCGTCGCGTTCGTTAGCAGCACTTACAATTCTTCGTGTATCAGCCAAAGTCGTACAGAGCGGTTTCTCTACTAGCACCGGCATTGAAGTGGCCAAGACGTCATCGAGTATCTCGGCATGCGTCATATTCGGTGTAGAGATAACAATGACGTCGCACAACCCCGAATCGAGGAGAGCAACGTGGCTCTCAAAACACTCAATCGGTGCTCCGCCGTCGACCCCCTGTCGTCTCGCCGCTTCCCTAGAGGCCTCACTCGGATCAGCAATTGCGGTTACCACAACCCCATCAATCGCTTGGAGGTTGCGAAGGTGCTCAATCCCCATCATCCCAGCCCCGATGATTCCGTACCTAACTACGCCCCTCATACCAAGCCCCTCATAAACGCGTAGGTTATGGCCTGCGATGACCACTAACCCGACTCCCCGTAAAGAGACTCCCGTAAATGGAGACGCTCCCCTCAGTCCCTCCAAGAGCGCCCCTGCAGAAATCTCTTGGTTCTCCGCTCTCTGCGACGACGACTATGCCCAGCTTGGGGTAACAGACCAGAGCCTCCGGTCATCCTGGGGGCACTGCAGGGATATAGCTCTAACCGCTGAGCGCTCAGGTTTCGACAATATTCTCCTCCCCTCTGGCTATGACCTAGGCATCGACACCATCGCGTTTGCCGGAGGACTGGCACCATTACTTGAGCGCATGCAGATGCTCGTTGCTGTGCGGTGCGGCGAGATGTGGGCACCCCAACTCGCTCGCCAAATCGCAACTCTTGATCAAATGCTCCGCGGACGTTTAACCATCAACATCATCTCTAGCGACATACCCGGCGAGACATTGGAGAGCGCTGCTCGCTATCGACGAACGCTAGAGACGATGCAGGTATTACGCGCACTCCTAAATGGCGAAGACGTCGCGTTTCACGGCGAGTTCATCAACCTTGAGCTAGCCCCACCCCGCGCGCAAACCCTGAGTGGAACCTGCCCTCCTCTTTATTTCGGAGGCCTCTCCAACGACGCCAGAGACGTCGCTGCACAGGAGGCCGATGTCTACCTCATGTGGCCAGATCTCATGCCAGAGGTTGCTTCGATAATTGACGACATGCGTCAACGTGCTTCGGGATATGGGCGCGCCCTGCGCTTTGGGTATCGCGCTCACGTCATCGTTCGAGAGACTGAGGATGAGGCGCATGCTGCTGCCGCCCATCTCGTCGAGGCCTTAGACCCAGGCGAGGGCAAGCGCATCCGCGAACGCTCCCTTGACCATTCATCAGAAGGGGTACGGCGCCAAGCGGAGTTGAGGGAGTCGTCTAGTGATGATGGTTTCGTCGAGGACGCTCTCTGGACAGGAGTAGGGCGTGCGCGCTCTGGATGCGGAGCAGCAATTGTTGGCAGCCCAGAGCAGGTAATCAACAAGCTAAGGGCATATCAGTTTCTCGGCATTGAGGCATTCATTCTCTCTGGCTACCCGCATATAGAAGAGGCGAAGCATTTTGCCCGCTTGGTACTCCCCGAAATCGCACACGCCCCGCTACGCAGCTTCGTTGACTTCTGATCTGGCCGGCCCTATCCGACCCTCCGCCCGACCCCGCAGATGGCCTGCGCTGCGGAGTACCGTTTAGGCCTACGCAGCACGCGTCTTTACACCTAAGTCATCACACCTAAGTCATTCCACCTACGAGGAGACCCATGACCGACTTCAACAAACTTTTCATTGGCGGCGAGATGGTTGCCCCCGAGGGGCAGGGCCGCATTGAGGTCATCTCTCCAGTCACCGAAGAGGTCTACGGAACCGCTCCAGATGCAAGTAACGCTGACATGGACCGCGCAGTCGCTGCAGCACGCAACGCTTTCGATAACGGCCCGTGGCCGAGCATGACACCTGATGAGCGAGCAGATGCGATAGCGCGACTCTCAGCATCACTACAGGCACGCGCAATGGAGATTGCAGACGTAATTACAAACGAGAACGGATCCGTAATGTCGTTCTCGATCATGGGTCAGGTATTCGCCTCCACGATGGTGCTCGACACCTATGCCGGCATCGCGCGCACCTATGAGTTTGAGAACCGTCGGGCTGGCGCACTTGGTGGCGATGTGCGCGTTCGCCGCGCACCGGTCGGGGTAGTTGCCGGCATCATCCCTTGGAATGTCCCGCTCTACATCACCGCTATGAAACTTGGCCCAGCGCTTGCTTCCGGCTCAACGATCGTCTTAAAGCCGTCACCGGAGACGTCTCTTGACGCTTACCTGCTTGCAGATGCGATCATGGAGGCGGGCATCCCTGAGGGAGTAATTAATATCGTCGCAGCAGGGCGCGAGGTAAGTGAGTACCTCGTAAGTCACCCGCAGATCGACAAGGTCTCCTTCACCGGCAGCACGCCCGTTGGTCGCCGCATCGCATCAATCTGTGGCGAGCAGATCAAACGCTGCACTCTGGAGCTTGGGGGTAAGTCGGCTGCCATTGTCCTAGACGATGTCAACCTCGATGACGCTCTCCTTGATCAGCTCCTCATGTCCGGCCTTATGAACAATGGTCAGGCCTGTGGCGCTCAGACAAGAATTCTCATTCCGCGCGGTCGTTACTCCGAGGTCGTCGAGGCTATGGGGGACGCCATGTCAAAGATGGTCGTCGGTGACCCCAACGAGGAGTCGAGCCAGATCGGACCGCTAGTAGCAGAGCGCCAACGCACTCGAGTACTTGGGTACATCGAGTCAGGCAAGTCTGAGGGTGCGCGTGTAGTTACTGGTGGAGGGCGCCCAGCCGATCTCGAGAAGGGCTGGTACGTATCGCCTACCCTCTTCGCTGATGCCAACAATCAAATGAAGATTGCTCGTGAGGAGATCTTCGGACCAGTGCTAACGGCTATTCCGTACGACACAGAGGCTGAGGCCTTGGCTATTGCCAACGACTCAGATTACGGACTATGCGGCTCTGTGTGGACCTCAGATTTTGAGCACGGCGCAGAGGTTGCAGCTCAAGTGCGTACCGGGGTCATGGCTATCAACACGATGGCGATTCTGGACTTCAATGCCCCGTTTGGTGGCTTCAAGAACTCTGGGCTTGGGCGTGAGCTTGGACCAGAGGGCCTCGATGCGTATACCGAGCTTCAGTCCATCATCCTCCCCGCTGCCGGATAAGAACTGGCTAACCAACAGCGCGACCGTAATTAACTCACTAATCCAAGGGGCGCTGCGGCGCCCCTTGGTCGCGTCTGCGTAACCTATGGCCCATGCAACAATTTAGCCCCCGAGATAAATTGCCATGGCCGGGCATGGGCACTGTGCTTGCGCTGCTTTCACTAGCAGTTATTTGGCACTCTGCAGCCCCTTTTGCCGGCTGGTCGCGAGTAGTAGCGATCTCGCTAGAGGGAGCGGCATTGATCGCAGCCCTCACCATCAGCGGAGAGACCCCAAAGTTTCGACGCGCCGCTCTGGTCTTGATTCCGATCGCTCTAATACTCTCAATATTGGGTGCGGCAACCTCCGGTGAAGCTGGTCTTCTTACAACATCCATTCTTGGGCTGATGATCGTCATCGTCTCTCCAATTGCAATTATTCGAGCAGTGCTTCGACACCCGATCATTAACCTCCAGACTGTCGCTGCCGCGGTATGCATCTATTTGATCCTCGGGCTCCTCTTCGCATACATCTTTGGGATTGAGTCAACGATCGACAAGGGAGTCTTCTTCTCCGGGACAAGCCGCCCCTACGGGCCAGACCTTCTGTATTTTTCTTTCACAACTCTCACCACTACCGGCTATGGAGATATCGCAGCGGTTACACGCATCGGGCGCACCACTGCAATCGCCGAGGCAATGATTGGTCAGCTCTACCTTGTGACGGTTCTCGCGATTCTGGTAAGTAACCTTGGCAAAGACCGGCGCGTCGACACTGGCGAGACAGGCGCAGATAAGGAGCAGACGACATGATCGAGATAAATGATTTTGAGGAGCGCAAGAATGCGCTTCGTAGGCATTTGATCCCGGAGAGCGAGCGTCCTGCTTCATCGGCTCGAGGCGCTCACCACATCGCGATGATCTGCTCTGACCCAGATACAACAATTGCCTTCTACCAAGGCGTGCTTGGCTTTCCGCTCGTAGAGATATTTGAGAACCGTGACTATGTAGGTTCGATGCACTTCTTCTTCGATATTGGCGAGGGTAACTTGCTCGCATTCTTCGATTTTCCAGGGCTTGGACTCGGGGAGATTGTTGAGGCCCATGGAGGCCTACAGCATCTTGCAATATCAATGACGACTGAGAATTTCGAGGCAGCAAAACTGCGTGTTGAGGCCGCTGGCATTGAGTACCGAGGGCCAGACCTTGGCGTCAAGAACTCTATTTACATGCGCGACCCTGACGGAATACAGATAGAGATACTTTCCCATCCGTTACTTGATACGAACTTCGCTTAGGAGCACAATGCGCGCCGCAGTCTTTGAGTCCGCCGGACAACCCTTCACCATTGCTAACGACATTGAGATTGAGAATCCTCGTTACGGAGAAGTAAAAGTACGGGTCTCACACTGTGGTGTATGCCACTCAGACCTGAGCATCGTAAATGGCTCATTCCCAGTAGGCACCCCAGTGATTCTTGGGCATGAGGCAGCGGGAGTAGTGGAGATGGTTGGCCCTGGCGTCACTTCACTTGCGCCAGGAGACAAAGTGGTTCTTACTCCTACGCCTACCTGCGGGACTTGCTATTGGTGTGTACGCGATGAGCACAGCCTCTGCGCTAATACCAGCGCTATCGCTCTATCCGCTTTCCCTGATGGCACAACTCGCCTCTCTCGCAATGGAGCAACTGTTTACCGCGGACTCGGCGTCGCCGCATTCGCAGAGTTTGTCGTCACACAAGAGTCCGGAGCAGTAAAGGTTCCAGACGACACGCCATTAGATGTTGTCTGCGTAATTGGCTGCGCGATGCAGACCGGAGTCGGAGCTGTACTAAACACTGCAAACGTCGAGGCAGGAGCGACGGTTCTGGTTGCCGGCCTTGGAGGTATTGGTTTAGCGGTCGTACAGGGTGCGCGCATTGCTGGAGCAACCCGTATCATCGCCTCCGATCCTCTACCCGAGCGTCGCGCAGCGGCACTACGTTTTGGAGCCACGGATGTAATCGACCCAACATCCGATAACGTCGTAGTGGCTTCGCACTCGCTCACTGGCGTTGGTGTCGATTATGCATTCGAGGCCGCAGGCAAGGCAGCACTTATCGGCCCACTACTAGATGCCTGCCGTGCCGGTGGATCAACTATCTGCGTTGGGGCGCCTGGTCTGGATGAGAAGATCGTGATCGATCCGGCTGTACTTTTCTCTACAACGGGCAAGAAGCTCCTGGGATGCTTATTAGGCAGCGTTAACTCGCGCCGGGAGATCCCACGCCTTGTCGAACTATGGAGAAGGGGACACCTTGACCTAGAGGGAATGATCACGCGGCAGGTTGACCTCGCCGAGATCGACTCAGCCTTCGACGATCTAGTCGCTGGTCGAGGAATACGCACCGTCGTCTCGATCTAATAGCGAGGTAGGCCCGTAGAGTGCGGGGACTCAAGCATCGCTCGCAGCCAATTGGCGCGTTCTGGAGAGCGAGCCAGGCCGGTAGGATCCTGCAGACCGAAATGTGATCTGCGGCTTCGCTTGAGGGGCTGCTTGAGGGGCTGCTTGAGGGGGCCGTGCATGACCGACCAAACCGAGAGCGCCGAGGCACGCACCTCGCGTTTTACAAGCCTCGCTAGGCGCGAGTTGCGCGCCTTCACAGAGCTTTTTGCGGTCTCAGGAATTGCATTCGCAATTCCAATCCTCAATCTTCTCTCGAAAAACTCTTCCCTCTTTCCCACCTACAAGGCGACCCCTCTAGATGTTCTTGCTATTGGCCTCATAGCCGTTGTCGTACCACCTCTTCTCGCTTGGGGATTCGAGGCTTGGGCTGGGCTCGTTCTCCCGATAATTCGTAGATATATACATGCGTTCTTTATCGGAGTCGGCATAGGCATTTACGCACTCCAGTTCACGAAGCACACTCTGAGTCCAAGCCCCACAATTCTGATAGTTGCAGGAGTGACCTCTGGGGTAGCAGCAGCACTTCTACGAATAAAATCTAAGACCTTCGCATCATTCATCGCTGCTCTAGCATTTGCTCCTGCGCTTCTTGCAATCTGGTTTGCTTTTTTCTCAAGCGCATCCCAAGCCGCTAAACGAGTTTCCTATGAGGACACGAAAGTCGCTGTTAGCGCTCCGCATCGAGTAGCACTGATCGCTTTCGACGAACTCCCGATTGGGTCACTATTAAATGCGACTGGGCATGTGGATAAGGAACTATTCCCTAATTTCGCCACTCTTGAGCAATCATCAACTTTCTACAGGAACATGTCTACGGTCGCTCCGATTACTAAGTGGGCAATCCCGGCACTCTTAACTGGCCAGTATCCAGAGGAGTCGCGCTTACCTTACGCAGCCGATCATCCTGACTCAATCTTTCGACTCTTGAGCAGCACTTATCGTATGAACGCTCACGACGAGATCACATTTCTTTGCCCTAGTAACTACTGTCGCGATGTAGGCGTAAAGAGATCGCACTCGCAGCGAGTGCAGGCGATCGGTCGCGGTGGGTTCAACCTTTGGCGATCGACCATCTCGTTGCATGAACAGATCGCGACCTATTCACCTACCGAAGAGATCTCAAAACCTTTTGACGATGCTCGCAGGTTCATAAACTCGATTCATCAAGATACCGGCCCGGTATTTGATTACGCACACATCATGCTTCCCCATCAACCTTGGGTTTATCTCAATACGTTTCAAACCCATAGGCCCGCCAACAAGCAGAATTTCGAGAACTCGAACTTTGCCGAGTGGACGAGTCTTCATAATGCAGAACTGGGTCGAGAGATGCACCTGCTTCAACTCCAAACAGCCGACACATTTCTAGGCCAAGTAATCAATCGCCTTAAAAAAATTGGGGCATGGGACGACACAGTTCTAGTGGTAACGGCAGACCACGGAATATCCTTTACAGCCGGTCAGCCACAGCGCGTTGTCTCTCGGAAGAACGCTCACGAGATTC
Source organism: Actinomycetes bacterium (assembly GCA_037146835.1). GTDB lineage: Bacteria > Actinomycetota > Acidimicrobiia > IMCC26256 > IMCC26256 > IMCC26256. The sequence continues at coordinate 48,539 of JBAWWI010000003.1, forward strand.
TCTTCCCTCCGCTTTTTATAAAGTCCCCTACGCAGACCGAACCAATTACTGACGACCATCCGATGCGGGCCATCGATGTTCTACCGACGATCGCAGAGATCATCGGGGCCAAAATCCCTTGGAAGATAGATGGAAAACCTGCAACCGCAAGCAGAGACCCCAAAGAAGCGATCAGGCTCTATCAATTCAAGAACCCGATCTGGGATACTCCTCTCGTCGCATCTGGAGGCGATTACCTCACCTTCAAGCGGTCGACGAACAAGGCAGCTGTATCTATGACGGCCAGCCGCTACGCAGGCGACCCTGCAATTCGAATATATAGAGTTGGCGAGTATGGAGATCTTCTAAGCCAGGAGATCAGCACTCTTGCGATCACACCGGAATCAAAGAAACTCGAAATCTTTATTCCAGGTCTAGGAGTCAACGCATTGAATGCGTTCAACCCAATTTCGCCAAATCTCGATCAGACTTGGCTAGAGGGCTATTGCAGCAATCTAGGGGAGGACTCAACCATCGCTTTCGCTGTAAATGGCCGCATCGCAGGCTTGGGTTTCTCTCGCCGATTCCCTAACCAGAAATTTGGGTACTACTTCGCACAGCTCGCACCGGCCCTCATTAACGGGGGCGACAACTCCCTAGAGGCTTACGAAGTAACAGGGCCACCCTCCGCTCCTTATCTAACACCGATTCGGATCGGCTAACCCGTTGACCAATTCAGCATCAACTAACTCTTCTCAAGGCGCTCCCCAAAGCAGATGGATCCCTAGATGGATAAGTCGCCATTGCGGAGGCCTAATTCTGGGTGCATTCGCTGCGCTTGTATATCTACCCATTCTTGCTATGCACCCCGGCAGAGTTGTTGCAGACACAAAGTCGTATCTCTACCTTGACCCCACCCGATTCTTAGCCAGAGCAGCATCCCTCTGGGACTCGAAGATAGGGCTAGGTACGCTCAGCCACCAAACGATTGGCTACCTGTTCCCTATGGGGCCTTGGTACTGGGTTACCCAAAACGTATTTGGAATGCCCACCTGGATCTCGCAGCGACTTTGGTTAGGAACAATCATCCTTGCCGCAGGCATTGGGGCATGGAGACTCGCTCTAGAGTTTGGGGTCAGGCGTCGAGGAGCAGCAATCTCGATGCTCGCCTATGCCTTCTCGCCTTATGTGCTTGGGTACTCAAGTTTCTACAGTCTGCTACTCGGCCCCTGGGCAGCACTGCCTTGGTGGATCATCTGGACACGAAGAGGCCTGCGCGTCCGGGGATGGATTTATCCCGCGCTAATTGCTGTCTCCGTTCAGTTGGTTGGATCCTTAAACGCGAGCAGCCTGATTCTCTGCCTAATAGGTCCAGCGCTATGGGTTCCTTTCGCCGTGCTTGGCAGGAGGGAAGCCACATGGCGTGATGCGTGGTCCTTCCTCTGGCGTACAGCGCTGTTAACAACTCTCACCTCGCTCTGGTGGCTATCAGCGCTCCTCATCGAGGGACGCTTTGGGGTCAACATCCTTAGGTTTACAGAGACTGTTCGCACTGTTGCAGCGACCTCAGCGCCATTCGAGATAATTCGCGGCTTGGGTTACTGGTTGCTCTACGGCGGCGACAGGACTGGCTCGTGGAACGACGCGCGCGGTGCGCTTACGCAGACCTCGCTTGGGCTCCTTGCAACGTACTTAGTCCCAACTATCGCTCTAGCGGGCGCAGCGCTTATTAAATGGCGAACTCGCGCATACTTTGTTCTTCTGGTTGCTGTGGGGCTCATCATCGGCGTCGGACCGGCCCCTTATGATCACCCTTCATTGTTCAGCGGCGCCTTTAAATGGTTCACTCTCTCTACCTCTACCGGGTTCGCTCTACGCAACGTCAACAGAGCAATCCCTCTGCTGATTCTTGGGCTTGCCGCTCTTATCGGTGCCGGTGTCGATGCCTTCTCGAGGCATGTCGAACAGCGTGGCCGCCCTTTGATCGCCTTCGGTGCAGTCGGATTAGTTGCGTTGATATGTATCACTGCAGCGTTACCCGCTCTCAGCGGGGGCTACTACAGCCGCTACCTTGAGACAGGAGGCTCGGTACCTGCGTACTGGACCAAGGCCATAGCGCGCCTCTCATCTGGAGATCCCCATACACGCGTCCTCGCTCTACCGGGAAGCGACTTTGCTTCATATCGCTGGGGAGATACTCGAGACCCGATTGAGCCAGGGTTAATGGACCGCCCTTACGTCGCGCGAGAGATTGTGCCTTGGGGCTCCGAGCAATCGCTCTCATTTCTACAGGCCCTTGACAGGAGAGTGCAGGACGGAAGCCTCGACCCGGATGGGCTAGCGGAGACCCTTAAATTGATGGGTGTTGGAGATGTCATTCTGCGCCTCGACCTTCGCACCGACCGCTGGAACCTGATTCCCGCTGGCGCACTCTGGAAGAAACTCACAGATAAGCAGCCCGCTGGCATTGGAGAGCCTGAACGGTTTGGAACGAAAATTCCAGGCAATCTGCGCTTTGTGGAGCTAGGAGACCTCACAAAACCAAACGCTGTGGCCCCAAACCCGCCTCCTGTGGCGATCATGAAAGTTAAGGACCCGGCCCCAATTATTAGAGCGAAATCAGCCGATGCCCCGATTTTAATTGCTGGAGACAGCGAGGCAATCATGGATCTCTCCGCTGCAACGCTCCTGGACGCGAATCGAGTTGTCTTCTTCTCATCTTCCTTTGAGAAGAAGCCCAAGCAGATGGCCGCTCTCCCCAAATCGACGCTCCTCGTTCTATCTGACACAAACCGTCGTCGTGGTCAGCGATGGGGAGTGCTTCACGACCAGTTTGGATACACCGAGCAAGCAGGTGAACAGCCACTTGTAACCGATCCAACAGACCAGCGGCTAGTGGCGTTCCCCGATGAGACAGACGCGTCGCGCTCTGTGGCTGTGCTTACAGGAGTGAAGAGCGTCAGAGCGACTTCATACGGCACACCAGCGTTTGGGTTCGTCCCGAACGAGAGGCCAGCCTCGGCATTTGATGGTGACCCGCGTACAGCATGGGTCGTTGATAGCGGAGTGCCCGTATCGCATCAAAAAATTCAAGTTGTTCTTGAGAAGCCGGTTACTACGAGCTCTATTAATTTGATGCAGATCACACCAGGGAATGCGTACTCGAAGAAGAAACGCTATCGCGCCATAACTCGGGTGCGGCTGACATTTGATGGAGAAGACTCCATCGAACGAGACCTTGGCCGCCATTCACGAAAAGCCAAGGGTCAGACCCTCGAATTTAAGGGGCGCACATTTCAGAAATTGGAGGTAACGATTCTTGATTCATCTGGCAAGGCGTTACGAGAGGGAGTGCAAAGAAACGGTGTTGGATTTGCTGAGATCCGAATCCCAACCGGGGTAGCAGACGAGACCGTTCGCGTACACGAAGTAATCAGAATGCCAGAGCAGATGCTTAAGACACTCGGCCGAGAGTCAACGGAGCATCCGCTAATAGTCTCGATGACTAGAGACTCAACAATGGACAACACAAAGATGAATCGAAGCTTCGTGCTTCCCGAAGCAAGAACATTTGCTCTAAGTGGCACAGCACAGTTAAGCCCCTATGCAAAAGGACAGGACATAGATACTGCGCTCGGAGCGCCCTTGACGGGCCCTGATTCCTACACTGCAATATCGACTTCGCGCTACGACGCGAGCACTACAAGAGCCGGCGCTGCAACAGATGGAGACCCCAAAACCGCATGGGTTTCTCAACTCGGCAATCCGAGAGCAGACTTGAAGGTCACCTTTAAACAGAAACGCAGCATCAACCATCTCAATCTTCAGGTAGTCGCTGACGGGCGCCATTCCATTCCAACTGTCATTTCAATGCGCGCAGACAAAGGTCCAAAGAGGGTCATCAAGTTGCCTTCCATTCCTGATCGCGTAGCGGAAGGAGTTGTATCGGTACCCATTGCCTTTGAATCAATCAACGGGAAGACGATGAAACTCACGATCCGTCGATACCGCGCCGTAAAACTTGCCCAGATAACTATGCCTTCAGCCTTCGCGGAACTCGGGATGGAGGGAACCACACGCTCCTACTCCCCCGAACTCGCTAATAACTGCACAGAGGAGCTCGTAACACTTGATGGAGCTCCGTTACCGGTGCGAATCTCTGGCTCCACCAAGGACGCCCTCAAGGGAGAAAAGCTCGCGCTCGAGCCCTGCAACGGGGATATCTCGCTTGCTGCGGGCCGACATGAACTCCACGTATCAGAGTCACCGCGGAACCCGACAGGGTTCGATGTAAGTCGCCTGATCTTCTCTTCGGGCGCAGGCGGAGCAGCGATTAAGGCCTCAGAACTGAGATCTTCACCTACTGCACTCGAGGCGACTCCTGCGACGTCTGAGGCCGGCGTACCAGCACCGACGATCACCGTTCGAGGCGAGACTCGTTACTCCTCCTCGTTAGCGGTATCCGTTGCAACTCAACCATTCTGGCTAGTTCTCGGGCAGAGCCTCAACGAAGGTTGGCATGCAACAATCAACGGCAAGGATCTAGGAGCTCCTGTTCTCGTCGACGGGTACGCAAACGGTTGGTACATAAACCCGCACGGAGAAACCAACTTCAATATTGACCTCGTGTGGAAGCCACAGGGCACTGTCAATGCCGCACTCTGGATTTCGCTGCTCGCATCTTTGCTATGTGTTGGAATCATTGTTACATCAATGATCAGGCGCAGAAAGCGGAATAATCTGAACGAATACTCGGCATATTTAGACTCCCCGAAAGTTCGCGAAATTCGCATGCGAGAAGTTTCAATCCCAAGCCGAAGAAGAATTATTCTCACACTTGCCATGGCTGTAGGCACTGGCGCTGTGATCGCGCCGTGGGTCGGGATAATCGTAGGCATCTCTAGCTGGTTCGCCAGCGGTGGGAAGCGCGCCCGCAGGATTATTCGCTTCGCCCCACCGGTGCTTCTTATCTCCGTTGCTCTCGGCATTCCGATTATTCAGCGCGTAGAGCGGTTCGCACCTTTCTTTGACTGGGTGACGCATTTCCAGTGGGCAAGCTGGGTCGTCTGGCTCGCTATTAGTGCGTTAGTCCTAGACGTGCTGATCTCGATTATCAGCGGCGAGGAGGAGATAGCCACAATGGATCAGGCGACACGACTCTCCGAGCCGCATACTGGAGCCCAATTACTCGAACCTGCTAACGAATAAGCCCAATCGTCAACTGGTTTTCGACCACTGGTGCCCCGCCTACAATGCAGGGACGCTGAGCGATGAAAAGACCTCAGCGGAGTGTTTTCTACGGTGTGGCGGGTCCAGAGCGAGGCCTGCAGAGCGAGTGTCGAATGTTGCAGGGGGGCAAGCCAATGGTTGTACAGAATCAACGACTCTTGGCGATGCTTATCGAAGCCATTTATTCGTTCTCTCGGATGGGATAAGCGATGCGAATACTTTTTCTCGCTTGGCGGGACCTTGCACACCCGAACGCGGGCGGCTCAGAGGTAGTGATAGACCGCCTGATTCTCGAGTTGCAGGCGCGCGGACACGAAGCCACCCTTATGTGTGGCGGCCCAATTGAAGAGCGGCCGTATCCAGTGGTCGAGAACGGCAGCACTTACTCCCAATACATCACAGCGCCGTTTCGATATGCGCGTCAGTTCAGAGATGTCGATGTTGTAGTTGATGTGGCCAATGGCGTCCCATACCTGACTCCCCTCTGGCGACGCGGTCCGTCCGTATGTATTCTTTTTCATGTTCATGGAAATCAGTGGCAGAGATACTTCCCTAAGCCAGTAGCGCGAGTATTTGCGTCATTGGAGCAACGCGGAATACCTGCTATTTATAAAGATGTTCCTCTCGTTACCATCTCCGATTCAGGCGCTCGTGAACTTGAAATTCTTGGTGTTAGCCCTCGCAATATTCATGTTCTCAATCTTGGAGTCGATCTAGAAGACTTAGAGAAAAACCCTGGAAAGTCATTAGATCCTCTATTTATTTCAGTAGGTCGGCTCGCTCTGAATAAGCGAATCGATCTCCTTCTAGATATGTGGGCTGAGGTTGGTCCTCAGATTGGCGGGCGCCTACTCATCATCGGCGACGGCCCAGAACGAGAACGCCTAGCGGCGCGAGTTAGAGACGAGCCTGCTCTGCGGGGAGCCGAAATTCTTGGACGCGTTAGCGCAGAGCGTAAGGCCGAGCTCATGCATGAGGCCTGGCTATTGGTGCACACAGCTGAGCGCGAGGGTTGGGGGCTTGTGATCCTTGAGGCAGCCAGATGCTCGACTCCATCTATTGGGTTTCGCGTCAAAGGCGTAAAGGACGCGATCCTCCATGGCAAGACCGGACTTCTTGCAAAGGACGAAGAAGAGTTCACCCATGCATGGCTTTCACTTGCTACCGACACCGAGCGACGCAACCAACTTGCAGCAGCCGCAGAGATACGTTCGCAAGACTTCACGTGGCAGCGAACAATCGACACCTTTGTTGAGGCAGTCGAGGCTGCAGGCACGAAGACGGTTCATGACCCACTCGCGGATGGCCCCTCCAAAGGCGTTGCGCGTAGCGTTCATCTTTTCTCACTGTTCCGCAAGGAGACGCAGGAGCCTGACCGCTTCTACCATTATCTAGCAGCCGATACCATCCGCAGCATCGAACGTCACGCTGACGTACGCGGGTCCCTCACCCTTGATGTAGGAGGCGGCCCCGGTTACGTCGCCGAGGCGCTGAGACATGCTGGGGCAGACTGCATCGTCGTTGATTACAGCGCAGAGGAACTCGCTCTGCACGGTAGGTCTGCCACTGGAGCAGTGCAAGGAGATGCACAAGCCCTGCCATTTAAGACTGGGAGCGCGCGAGTAATTCACTGCTCGAATGTGCTTGAGCATGTTCCTAATTGGCATGCACTTCTAGAAGAGATCGTCCGTGTTCTCGAGCCGCGAGCTGGTATTGGGTATTTGAGTTTTACGCCGTGGCTATCTCCATGGGGCGGACACGAGACCTCGCCCTGGCATTACCTAGGTGGAGAGAGAGCTGCTAAGCGCTTCGAGCGAAGAAACGGAAAGCCCGCAAAAAATCGGTTCGGAGTGAGCCTCCACCAGGTCAAGGCAGCAGACGTGATCGCATGGTTTGATTCGCGCCCTGATATTGAAGTATTCGATGTTCGACCGAGATACCTCCCCAACTGGCTAGGTTGGGTTGCGCGTATTCCAGGCGTACGAGAGGTATTTACGTGGAATCTCGTAATCGTGTTTAGGCGAAGAGCCGTCGAGAAGACGCCCATCTCTGGAGCACTCTAGGGATTGCTAATCAGTATTATCCGCTAGGCCAGCGTCTCGTTGCTTACTTGCCTACTTCGCGGTGTCGTAACCCGACTCGAGTCCAAACTTTGGAAATGCTCCGAAGATTCCGTGCTCGTGCAGTCCGTAACCAACCTGATCACCAATCTCGAAACGCGCTACATGGTCAACGAGGCCAAACCACCCCCACGTCTCGAGCTCTTCCATGCTCCACGTCTTCGACTCAACAACAAGGTCGGTTCCGCGGTACATACCATGGCGAAACTCGTCACCGACTCCATAACCAGTACCTATAGCTATGTAGGAGTGCAGAAGCGGAGTAACAACAACCTCGAACCCTCCGCCCGGAGCATCTGGAAACTTCAACTTGCTCTGAGTGGAGATCATCCTGGTACCCGAGTCAAGCCGATGCTCAAAATCTGGGCGACCGAGCCACTCCGGCTCTCGCGATCTGTCAGCCCAAATACGTACTGACTCCTCAATTGTGCGATGGCCGTCTGGCTCCTCCTGCACGATGTAGAGAATTGAGAAGTCATCAAACTGCATCGGCGCGTAGTTCCATAGTCCAACCATCTGCCCGACCTCTTCGCGAATGCCAGAGGGCTCAGTCTCTCCAACGGGGCGCACACCCCATGAACGATCGCGAGTCCCCTTCCAGCGATCTGGGGTAACCGAGAAACTCTCCCCTGCTACCTCAACGCTGCCGCTCCAACAACCGGTCTGCGCAAAACGCATAGTGTCGAAGAGAACCCTTCCAAACTTGCGCACATATTGGCGCGGCTCTTCGAAGGCGGGAATAGCTCCCTCCCACGTCACGTCGCAGGAAATTGCTCGATCTTCCTCTGCTCCCTTCGGCGGCTCAAGTATGAAACGAACTCTCTGAAGCGGCTCGATGATCTCAACACGAAACGGACCGACAGAGGTATCCATGCGGTCGCCTAATACTTTGGAGGCACGAACTACGTGGTACTCCCCACCCCTGCGCACGCTTGCAAAAGCATCTTGAGTACCGAGGTTTGGGTACTGCCCCATCCCCATAATCATGAATAGGTCATCTGAAGATCCGTGAAGATTGAAGTAGTAGCGGTCGTAGAAGTTGCGATCGCTAGTGCCGGAGTGGCGAATGGTCTCCGAGACCTGGTGCACCGGGTAGTCATCCCATGATGAGAGTGAGCCGTGCGTCATTTTTCTTATCCCTCCTGCACGACGCCACGAAGGCCGTCGGCACCGAATACATCGCTAAGAACACTCGAGAAATCTGGACCTCTACGAAGTGAGTGTCCGCCGTCAACATTTATTACTTGACCTGTAATCCATGTGCTCTCAGATCCGATTAAGAATCTCGCCATTGCAGCAATATCTGCTGGCTGCCCGACTCTAGAGATCGGCATGCAATCTAGGTAATCATCTAGAAGTGGTCCCCCCGCGATTATGAACTCGACTAGTTCGGTATCGACGAGACCAGGGCGAATCACGTTGACGCGGACTGCGCTCGCCCCAAGCTCATCAGCAGCCATTGTGCATAGGGCCTCAATACCGGCTTTCCCTGGTCCATACGCTCCAAACCACCTGTGCGTATTCGAAGCCGCAATTGATGAGATGCCGACGAATGAACCTCCACCACCGGCAACCATTACTCGTGCTGAGTGCTTCAGAACAAGCATCGTGCCCGTGATATTTAGGTCAATCGTTCGGCGAAATGCCTCGGCATCAATCTGCGTAACCGGGCCGATTGTCTCGGAGCCCCCTGCGCATGCAATTACCGAATCAAGTGAACCTGTGAGCTCCGCTGCAAACGCGACTGCGCGTATAACTGCATCCTCGTCAAGGACATCGGCGGCGACACTGCGAATGCTCCCGCCATGCGCGATTAAAGGCTCAAGCTCTTGAATCGCTCGTGCGAGGCGCTCCTCGCTACGTCCGCAGATAGTTACGTGAGCACCGTCGGCAACGAAGCGCGCCGCGCACCCGAGCCCTATTCCGCTACCGCCTCCGGTGATCAGCACCGAGGTTCCTTCAAGCCCGCCTGAGACGAATTGTGACATCACTTCTCCATATTCGATTTAGAAATATTCCAGATGCTCTATGCAATCAGATACTGGCTGCACTCTAAACGCATAAGGCCTTGCAGCCCGTGGAGAGCGGAGACGTTTCTGTCTTCGAGTCCTAACTCTGGCGTCGTGCTCTAACAATCATGAAGATCGCGCCGATCACAAATAAAATAGCGATCATCCCGGCAATAAATCCGCCAGAGGTCATGCGCGTACTTGATGTTGAGGTATCGCCTGTCGTGCTCGTGGGGGCACTCGTTGTACTCCCCTGAGAGGTAGACGTTGATGCTTGAACGGCGGTGAGCGTGAGTCGAGGCCCCGGAGACTCCGGCTCGGGCTGCCCGGCTGGCCACGGGTCAATCCAGCGGTCAACGGTTCCGTCTGAGTACGTCTGGAGTACGGCCATCTGAATGGTGCCAGCACGATCAGGGAGAACTAGCGAGAACGTGAGGCTTGGGTTGTCGCTTGGCGTCCCTGAGGCACGCTGCCAAGTGATCCCTGGAGCCGGATCACCAAGAGCTCCTGGACCTCCACCTGGGCCACCCTGAGGAGCACCGCTCCACTCCCCCACATCGGGAACCTTTGTAACAACAATCTCTTGCCCGTCTGGGAAGAACATCTCAACCTTGACCGTTGAGGCGCTTGAGCGCTCGTTCTCAAGTTTGAGGGTCAATGCTGTCTCGGCCCCTGCTGGGGTCGACGCGGGGCTTATCTCGCTATGGGCAAAAGCAGCGCTGCTCGAGGCTCCAATTACAGCGAAGGCCGCTACTGCACTAAAAATCGCTCTGGTTCCTCGACGCATCAATATCCTCCTGTTGCGAATCCTTGAGGGGAGTCTGACACCCCCCGCCATTGAACTTGGGTCAGATAGAGACCATTTCTCGATCAGCCGGCCTATCGTTGCGCTGATCAGCACGAACCATTCAACTTTGGGAGCACAAATGCCACCAGCCGATAACGACGCAGCGATGCTTGACTCTGCATGGGGATCATTGCTCGTTGCCCTACAGAGGTCTGCAGATGCCCTCACTGCCCCGAACGGGGCGACCAACTCGCTCGAGCTCGCTGAGGGCTACCGATTTATTACGCGGGTTCTCTCTGCGTCACTAGACATGGTTCTTGAGAACGCAGACTCATCGAGACCTGAATTCACTCGATTGATGACTCCAACGCGAAAGTTCTTCGGAGACAACCCGGATACCTATTACGACTACGCCCCGATCAAGGGGAACCAACGTTATGAAATAATCGGCAACCGCGGCACTTGTCTCTACCTATCCTTCTGTGCCTATGGCCGAGATAGTTCGGGAACAAATCAGATCCTCGCTAGCGCTAACGATGAAGATATGTCTTTGACGCCAAATGAGGATTTCCGCATCATCCTCGACATCGAGCAGCCGCCAAATGCGTTAGGAACTAAATGGCTAGAGATGACACCCGAGATCGACTCCTTAATCGTGCGCCAGTATTTTCTAGATCGAGAAACTGAGACTCCTGCTACCTACACAATCACTGCACTCGAGGATCTAGGACCGCCAGAGCCCACATCTCCAAGACGAATAGCGCGACGCATTGAAGAGGTTGGAGGTTTCACTCAGCTTGGTACCGAAATATCTGCAGCTATGGCCAAGGAGCTCTCGGACGGCACTACGAATATATTCTCGTTCTCTAGCGCAGAGAATGCCGCTGCGTTCTACCCGACGCCTGACAACTTGTACGTAGCTGGCTGGTATCAACTAGGCGATAATCAAGCGCTAGAGATAACCGGCATCCCTCCTGAAACTAGGTACTGGTCAATCCTGCTCATGTCGCGCTGGATGGAGTCTCTTGATTACCGGAATCACCAAATCATCTTGAACCACAGCGACATAGTCCTGGAGCCCGACGGAAGTTATAAAATTTTCATCGCAGGTGAGAATCCTGGCCATGCAAACTGGCTAGATACAGCTGGGCACAACTCCGGGTACATGATGTTCAGGTGGATGCGCAGCGAAATGGGTGAATCCCCTAAGTGCAGGGTGATTGAGCTCCCCAACTAGGCACTCATGTCTGACTCGGTTTCACCACGAAGGATTAACGCACCGAACTCTTACGCTTGTTAGTAATTACACCTTCGGCTAAAGGCTTAGGCAAAGAGCGACGGGTCGATAGTGATATACGTCGCTTCACATGAGGAGATGAGCGTCTCTCCATCATGGCAATCGGCAGTGATGAACAACCTTCTATCCTCTCGTCCATTCAAACGAGCACGGAAAGTAAGAGGGACCTCCATAGGGGTCGGCTTGTGGTAGCGCACGCTGATCGTTCCAGTAAACGCTGCGGTCTCGGCAATTCGCAGTACGTAACCAGTTACGTCATCGAAGACGCCGGCAACCACCCCGCCGTGAGCCCTGCCTGGGCCCCCTTCATTTGCAGCTTTGAATACCACAGTTGCCACTATCTCGTCTTCATTGAAATCCACCTCAATGTCAACCCCCGTTGGGTTCGCTGGCCCCCCGATAGCTCGGTCTGCCATTACAGAGAATGCTGCATGCGAAGTATCAATCTCTTCGCCATCTTGGGCCATGCCAAACATGCGCTCGACGTGGGCCGAGAGTGCGCCAGCTCGATCCCGGCGTTCAAAGGGCTCTAGCGCATCTGCTAGCGATGCGGCCTCTGTCGCAATGCGATTCAAGGTCTCAAGATCGCTATCACGCCCAACTAGCTCGTGGTTAAGGCGCCGCAGAGATGATGCGGCATTTAGACGGGCCTCGAATAGTTCCTGCTCAGACATGTAGGAGATACAACCACCGCGCAGCCCCTTCCGCCAATTCAGCCTCCATATCAGCGGCGCTAAGCCTCTCCTCCTCGGCAGACAGGATTAGCATTTAAGTCTTAACCCCAAAAATGGTCGAACCGCAGAGACACATCCTGAGGAGCATTAATGATTACGAAACGAATCGCCATATTCTCAAGCACCACGACTCTGGTAGTTGCACTCCTCGCGGCTCCACTCGCGTCATCCGCAGGCGCCGCAACTATCACCAAACGCCTCATAAAGGTGGAGGCATCAATCGCCTCTCAGCAGAAGATCACCCATACCGTCTCTCCGAATGGGCGGCGCGTATATGGATTCAATCTCCTAGTAGGACGAGACGAACGCGGGGGCAGTCCGATAGATGTAGAGATGCTCGCTAATGTCAATTATCTCAAGGGAAACGGTCCATTCTTCGGGTTCATAACATTTACCGCTAAGGATGGAAGCACCCTCGGCGTGCAGATGGGCGGCAAAGCAAGGGCACTGCCCAACGGAACCGATACAAACTTCAGTGCTCCCCTAAAAGTCATCGGGGGAACCGGAAAATGGTTACACGCCGCGGGCAAAGGCACCTTCACTGGATCACGAACCGCAGCACTTGGGGCCGACGTTGAGTCGAAATTCGTCATTCGCCTCAAGTCTCGATGAGCGCGAATAAACAAGCAGTAGCAACTCCTTGTACTCCGATTCAACGCCTACAATTCAAGCGATGGACCGCCGCATCTCAGTAGTGCTTCTTGGCGCTGCAACTGTTGCCTTAGCTCTAGTCGCTGCACTTGTAGTTGGTGGTAATGACAATGGCTCATCGCTGAGCTCCCTCACCACAACTACAACTCAGCAGAAGTCTCCCCAGGCCGATCCAGTTGTTGCGAGTAGTACAACTGCTCCAACGACTACAACCTCTCGATCTAAGACTCCCTCGGATGCTCGCCGCCTAACGACTCTCCGCACAATAAGCGGGGCCATATCCCCTAAATCCGTCGTCGCCTCTGGACGCGGTCTCGTCTCAGCGCAGAACATGATGTACCAACACTCGGTGACCGTCTACGACGCTGACGGGAATTTGGTCAAGACGATTCCCGACTCAATCGATTTAACCGCCCTCGGCGTAACGGGTCACCCTGGGACTTCTAAGGGCGCGCCTGTTGAGGCCGCCTACGCACCCGATGGCCGAACCGCGTATGTATCGAACTACTCAATGTATGGATCGGGATTCGGCCCAGAGGGCTCGGACTCCTGCAACGCCGGTGACGGCACATCTGAGTCTTTTCTCTATCGAATAGACATGAAGACTTTGGCTGTTAACGCTGTGGCTGCAGTGGGTGCCGTCCCAAAATATGTTGCGGTAACGCCCGATAATCGCTACGTGCTGGTCTCTAATTGGTGCTCGGCCGCAGTATCGATAGTTGATCGCGCCTCGATGAAAGAGGTGAAGCGCATTCCTGTAGGCGCCTACCCGCGCGGCATAGCCGTTAGCCCAGATTCGCGTAAGGCATATATCGCCGTGATGGGCACCAGAGATATCGCTGTAATTGACCTAGGAACCCTTGGGGTGTCTTATATCCGCAATGTCGGTGGAGGCCCGCGACATGTTGTGATTGACCCTGCTGGTCGATACCTCTATTTAACTCTCAATAAAGATGGCCAAGTTGTGAAGGTTGATACGACTACTGGCGCAGTTGTCGGGCGAGTAAATACTGGGAGCCAACCTAGGAGCATGGCTATATCGCCAGACGGCACTGCCCTCTACGTTGTGAACTACGCCTCGAATACTGTTGCCAAAGTGCGAGCCTCAGATCTCACAGTGCTTCAAACAATCCCTACTGGTGAGCATCCGATCGGCATTACCTATGAGCCCACGGCCAATCGAGTCTGGGTTGCTGTTTACACCGGCTCCATTGTGGTCATGCAGGACTCCTAAAAGTTCCAACCGTTTGGCTACTGGTCGGCGTTCTCTCGTCCGTAGCAAACCAACATCAGCACATAAACCAAGGGCCCAAAACGGTTTTATCCCTAGGACTAAAGACCCAACTTTTTTAGTGGTCCCGCTATAACCCTAGCGATTTCCTCTGTTAATCAATGCAGGCCTCAAGGCCTATCTCCGTGATGCCGATGCTCTGAGTGTCCGCAACAAGGAGCACGCCAGAGATGCTGAACATTCGAATATCTACAACCACGAGAGGCGCCCGATCAGCGCGGCGTCGCGTCGCGTCTATCGCTGGAGTCATTGCACTCGCGATCGTCGCCACTGCTTGTGCTGCAGTCCCCGTTACTGCGTTTACCCGCACCGGTGCCATTGTTGGAAAATCTGCATCTGCCGTTGAGTGGTTTGCATCCCCAGCTCCAAATGGGCGAGAGGTTCGCCTTGCACTTCTCCGTGCTCAAGGCGATGGACCGCACCCAGCACTCTTGATTCTCCCGGGGAGCGATGGCCTGACCGACACCTACGTAAAACTCGCCCGAGATTTTGCAGCACAGGGTTTTGATGTTGCAGCAGGATGCTGGTTTGGTCTCCCCAATACCAGTAGTTCTATTGCGCGCATCGACTGCGACAGGGCGCCAGACTTCACTGGGGTCTCGGAGGCATCAGTAGGTGCAGTTCAGGCTCTTGTCGATGCGACGCTTAAAGCAACCGGTGTAGCCCCTAATAAACTTGGAATCCTTGGGTACTCGAGGGGCGGCGGCGCCGCGTTACTTCGGTCAGCCCGCACCGGCGCCAAGGAGCCGATCGTCGATCTCGCCGGCATGGTTACTGGTCAGGTACAGGGATTTGGTACTCCACTTCCTACCGATGTCAATATCATTCCATCTGCGAAGTCAATCTCAGCACCAATCTTGATGCTTCACGGCACAAGCGACGCAATCGTAGTTCCTACGCAGACCACAACTCTTGCGAGCGCTATGCGATCAGCGCAACGGGATGTAACAGTTCACTGGTACACAACTGAGTGCGACGGCGGATGCAACCATGACCTCTTGGCGCATGCGCAATCACGAACGGATCTCATTGAGCGGGCCTCGGCTTGGCTTCACCAACACATCGGCTGACCACACCACCAGACCAAACCGCCAGACCACACCGCCAGCCCAAACCGGCCGACCACATCTCTCGGCCAAACCGCCTAACGCTTAATCCTCGAAGATGATCGTGCGGTTACCGGTGAGCAACACTCGAAACTGA
>JBAWWI010000004.1:0-49599 GCA_037146835.1 Actinomycetes bacterium
AAGAAGGCCGCTCCGGCTAAAAAGGTCGTGGCGAAGAAGCCCTTAGTGAAGAAGGCCGCTCCGGTTAAGAA
Source organism: Actinomycetes bacterium (assembly GCA_037146835.1). Lineage (GTDB taxonomy): Bacteria > Actinomycetota > Acidimicrobiia > IMCC26256 > IMCC26256 > IMCC26256. The sequence goes on from JBAWWI010000004.1 coordinate 72, forward strand.
GACGACCTTGAATAAGCCCGTAGTAAAGGCGGAGCCTAAAGCCCCACCCGCGCCCAAACTTCCTCCACCCCCGCCCAGGTGCGAGTACTCAAACGTGTTGATCTCGGATGTAAAGACCCAACTAGGCGACAAGGCCAAACGCCCTCTGACGCCGAAGCAGTTCGAGTCCCTCAGGGTAAAACTGATTGAAGAGCGTGCGCTGCTTGTCCATCAGGCAGACGAGCTACAAGCAGAGGCCGACGCTCTAATGATGGAGCGCGAACTCGGTGACACGCAGTTTGATGAGGAGTCCGGCGAGGGGGACACGATCGCAATCGAGCGTGAGCGCGACCTTCTGATCTCGGCCAAAGCACGTGAGACCGTCGAGGAGATTGATCGGGCTCTCGCAAGGATGGATGCAGGAACCTACGGCGTATGCGTACCGAGTGGGGTTCGCATACCGTTCGAGCGCCTCGACGCTATGCCGTTCGCAGAGGCCTGCGTATTCTGTCGAAACAGGGTGGAGAGGCATCGTTGATCAAGTGACCTCGCCGGTCCGCCAGAGTGGAACTCGCCTAATAGCGGCATGCATTGTCGCCGGGGTAGTGATCCTTGATGCAGGGACAAAGCTTTGGGCGGTAGCTGCCCTCTCGGATGGCCCCGCATATTTACTTCACTACTCAGTTGGTTTTGTACTCGCCCGCAATACTGGAGCAGCGTTTAGCCTCGTTAGATCCGCTACCCCTGTTCTTGCGGTTCTTGCGATCGGAGCCACTGTGGTACTTGCGCGAACCGTTGCTAGAGCGTCAGACAAGGTTCTTGTGGTGGGGCTATCGCTCTTTCTCGGCGGTGCGCTCGGAAACCTTGTAGACCGCTTGACTCGGGCTCCAGGGTTCCTAAGAGGTGGTGTTATTGACTTTGTCAAAGTTGGGCCCTGGCCCCTTTTCAATGTCGCAGATAGTGCAATAACAATTGGTGCAGTATTGGTTGTAATCGCAGTGATTCGCGACAGACCAATGAAAGCCGCAGAGACGGAGAAGAGCACATGAGCGAGTCATATGAAGTCCCCGCAACCCTCGCCGGAGAGCGCGTTGATAGAGCAGTCGCGCTTCTGACGGGCTGGACCCGTGTCGATGTTCAAGAGCTCATTAAGCGTAAGACTGTTCTTGTTGATGGCAAGAAGGTGATCAAGAGCCGTCGCCTCGAGGAGGGTGAGGTCGTCGAGCTTCTTGCCGAGCCCGAGCCCGTTGGTCTCCCGGCCGCTCAGAACATACCGATTGTTGAGCGCTGGTCTGACGAGGACGTAATTGTCATTGCCAAGTCTGCTGGGCTCGTCGTGCACCCTGGAGCCGGGAATCCCGATGGAACTCTCGCGAATGCACTTCTTTTTCACCATCCTGAGTTGGCAGATGTCGGCGAGCCGACCCGCCCGGGGATCGTGCATCGCCTTGACCGCGATACGAGTGGGCTGATGCTGGTTGCAAGGACTCAGCGCGCATACGACGGACTTGTAGAGCAGCTCTCTAACCATGAGGTTGAGCGGCGCTACATCGCTCTTGTGTGGGGCGTGCCGGATGCTCCTCGCGGCGTAATCGACGCCCCGATTGGCAGGTCTGTGCGAATACCGACCCGCATGGCAGTTAGAGAGGGAGGGCGTGCCGCTCGTACTCACTACGAGGTAATGGAGTCTTTCCCCGAGAAGGGCGTAACTCTTCTTGAGTGCACGCTAGAGACTGGACGTACCCATCAGATCCGCGTTCATCTTGCTGCCATCGGACACCCGGTAGTGGGCGACGGAGCATACGGGGGGCGTAGATCATCCCTTGTTATGGATCGCCCATTCCTGCACGCAGCGGCTCTAGCGTTTGTCCATCCAGTCACCGGTGAGCGCATTGAGATACAGGAGCCATTGACTCCAGACCTTGCTGCAGTCCTTACAGGGCTGAGTCGAGAATTATCAAGCGAGGAAACGCTCGAAGCCACTTAGCGGATGGGCCTGACCATCGTCGTCGATGATCACGCCGGTAGCGCTGTGGGCATTCAAGACCTCGGCACCCTCTTTAGGGTCAAGGAAATAAAGAGCCTTCGCTAATACCTCAGCACTAGTGGCATCCTTGGCGATCACAGTGACGCTGCGCCCTGATCCTTGCGAGGGTTGGCCGGTACGCGGATCAATCAAATGGTGGCGCGTCTCTCCGCCGCTACTCCAGAATCGTCGAGTGCGAGCACTCGTTGCTACACCCCCTGATGCAAGAGCGATGACTAATCCTGGGGAGTCCTGCACGCCGATAGTCCAGCTACTAATTGCTGCAGCATTCTCTGGCGACTCATCAGCGGTTGCGGGGAGTGCGCTGCTATCGATCGGTGGAGCCTCACCAATAACGCGAAGATCTCCGCCAAGAGAGACGCATACGCCTCTAGCGCCTGCCCTCATAAGCTCAATCGCTACTAAGTCTGCGGCTCGACCCTTGCCGATGCCCCCGAGATCGATGTGAACGCCCTCAGGGAGCATCACACTGCGGACTATGGGGTCGAGGATTATGGAGCGGCATCCAGGCGCAGGCTTCGCTGCTGATTCGTGTCCGGCCAGTGTTGCTGGATCTGAGCCGTTCCCATCGGAGGCGGCGGGGGTATCGAGGCCGCCCTCAAAGTCTGAGAGGTATCCGGCACTGCGTATCGCGTCATAAACGGTTGGGTCGAATGCGCCCTTAGTCGAGAGCGAGGCAGCGACGGCAAGATCGATTATCTCGTATGACTCGCGCGAGAGGATGACTCTGCGGTCTGGAAGGTGGTTAAGGGACTCCAATTCGCTACTAGCGCGGAATCGGCTCCAACGGGACTCAAGATCCTCTATGCGTGCCTGTGCGAGGTCTAAGAGCCCCTCATCGCCGCCATTGAGGATTACCTCAACATCGGTCCCCATTGCCCTCCACTCTCGCTTAAGGAGCCCAGGATTAAATCTTGGGCTAGCGGGAGAGCTCGGCATTCTTGATTCCTTAGGAGTATTTGCTAGCTGCATCAGGCTCCTAGGTTCTCTTAGTCGTCAATTAGAGGGTCGTCCGCACCATCGCCTCCGCCAGGACCGCCACCGTGGTCATCGAAGGAGGTTGATGTAGTAGCGGTGTCCCCCGAACCTGACGGGGGATTGACCGTACCTGCTCCTCCAGAGGATGAAGCAGATGAACCCTTGACTATGGGCTTACCCGCAGAGTTGCTAGTCCTTGAACTGTTCCCAGGATTGGCCCCGGTAGTCAAGGTGATGCCGCTGGGTGTTCCTAAATCAGGGGCAGAGGAAGCGCCGGTTGCTCCATCGATGGTCGATGAAGGGTCGGCGCCCCCTTGCCCTGAATTAGGTAATGATTTACTTGGATTAACGGGGCTGTACTCGCCTGCCTTGTGGGCATCGTTACTGATTCCGCTAACTGCTCCGGCTGCTAATGCCCCGAATATCACCACAGCACTAATAGCACCAGTTACTGCGAGCGATCTTTTGAGAGGCATCAAGGCAGGGTAGATCAGTCGTCGCTGCCGTGGCTACCGCTATCGACGGAGTCATCATCCGAGTGAGAGCCAGTTGCTCCAGTTGCACCGGATACGTGCTCTGCCGAGTCGTCGTCGTCAACTTCTTGGCCATCATCATCTGACTCATGGTCGGATCCGTGGTCATCGAAGGTCGTTGTTGTGGGGTCTACGCCGGTCTCGCCGGTGACTCCAGTTACGCCGGTATCGCCGGTGACTCCAGTTACGCCGGTATCGCCTGTGACTCCAGTTACGCCGGTATCGCCGGTATCGCCGGTATCGCCGGTATCGCCGGTGACTCCAGTTACGCCGGTATCGCCGGTGACTCCAGATACGTCAGTAACGATCGCAGTAGCAGGGGCCTTGGGGCCTGAGTCGCTAAGTGCGCCAGCTGCGAGGCCACCCGCAGTGATGGCGATGATCGTGGATCCAATTATTGCTAGGAAGCGGTTGGGTTGCATTTTGGGCTTCTCTCTCTTTGTGGGGATTGGGGTTCTTTGATTGTCAGGTGTTTGGAATTAATGAGTGTTTTTTTCTTATGAGCTCAACATACATACCCGAAATGCCGCTAACGGACAGCAAAAGGCCAAGAAATGGCAAAGATGCAAAATAGTGAGGGAAAGTCAAGCGAAGTAAGGGCTGAGTGTGGCATTTTCCCTGCATGGACATATTGATTGTTGAGGATGACGACTCGATTGCTGAACCTCTAGAGCGTGGCCTCACGCGGGAAGGGTTCAATACTCTGCGTGTCTCCACAGGTGCCGCAGCCCTCTCATCCTCGCCGGTAGACGTCGTGCTTCTAGATCTTGGTCTCCCCGATATGGATGGGGGGGATGTATGTAAAGCCATTCGGCTGGTGTCGCAGGTTCCCATCATTGTGGTCAGCGCGAGAGGTGAGGAGATTGATCGAGTCTTGCTTCTCGAGATGGGTGCAGATGATTACCTTGTGAAGCCGTTTGGGTTTCATGAGTTAGTAGCGCGTATCCGTGCGATTACTCGCCGCAGTGGTGGGGTCATCGGCGCTAGAGATTCGAGTGAATTTACTGATATTGGACCTTTACATTTAGATAGGCGATCGCATCAAGTAACAGTCTCGGGAGAGCAGGTAATGCTCACGCCAAAGGAGTTTGAGCTCCTAGCAATGCTCGCTACCGACCCAGGACGGGTATTCACGCGAACCGAAATATTCGATGAGGTATGGGATCCGCATTGGTATGGCCCTACAAAAACCTTAGATGTGCATGTTGCTGCGGTGCGCAAGAAACTCGGCGACCCCGGATGGATTGAGACCGTGCGCGGAATCGGGTTTCGCATTATGGAACCCATCGCGTGAGACGAAGACTCCTTTTTGGTTACTTAACAATCACCGTGCTGGTTCTTCTCATCCTTGAGATACCCCTTGGTTTCGCCTACTCCAACTCCGAGCAGAGGAGGCTTCGTTCGGATGTCCAGCATGATGCGCTGGCTCTCTCGATTCGCTTGCATGAATCTGTGGAGTCAAACCAAGGAGCAGCGCTTCAAAAGATTGTGGATGACTATGCGTTGAGCGTAGGTGGGCGCGTCGTCGTAGTTGGCCCTGCCGGTGCACTGCTAGCGGATTCATCTCCATTGGCGGGGAGCGCTAGCAATAGATCCTTCGCCGATAGGCCAGAGTTTCGTAAAGCACTAGCGGGGAGCGAGGCGAATGGGACGCGTTTCTCGAATACTCTCGGACGAGATTTGCTTTATGTCGCTGTTCCTCTTGTCTCTAATGGCGCTGTAATCGGAGCGGTTCGGCTCTCCTTCGAGACTTCATATGTAAACAATCGCATTCAACGAGTATGGATCGGCCTCGCAGCGCTTGCAGTAGCGATTCTCGCCTTGGTCTTCCTCGTGAGTCTTCGTCTCGCAAGAATCGTGACCCAGCCCGTCTCAGCTCTAGAGAGCGCCGCCAAGCAATTAGGAACAGGTGACCTAACTGCGCGAGCAGCGGTGCCCGACTCTCCTGCGGAGTTGCGCGTGCTTGCAACATCGTTCAATACAACTGCCTCACGCCTTGAGTCGCTAGTTGAGTCTCAGAGAGCGTTCGTTGCAGACGCGTCGCATCAACTTCGCACTCCACTGCAGGCATTACGCCTGCGCCTTGAGAATCTTGAGCATGATGCAGCCGATGGAATCCCCGCTGACTCTCGAGACCTAGAGGGCTCGCTCGCGGAGGTTGCGCGCATGTCGCGCCTCGTAGATGGATTACTCATCTTGGCGCGTGCAGAGCAGCAACTAAGTGCCCCAATTCAAACGGATGTTGCCGAGTTGGTTGCTGGGAGAATCGAAGCGTGGTCTGCATTCGCTGATGACCAAGGCGTGAGCATCACAAGCAATATCGCCCTTGGTTTGAGTGCCTGCATCACAGCTGGGAATCTCGAGCAGGCGTTAGACAACTTGCTTTCTAACGCCATAGAGGCTTCTCCTAGCGGGGGAGCAGTGGTCATTTCTTCGAGCACAAATGCATCAGGGAATGTGCTCATTACAGTCAGCGACTCGGGCGGGGGCATGACCCCTGAGCAGATCGACCGAGCATTTGATCGCTTCTGGCGACCCGCCGGTGCCGGGGCGGGTGGCTCTGGCCTGGGACTCGCGATTGTTAGGGGATTGATCGAGACCGATGGGGGATCGGTCGAGTTGGCGCCGTCAGCTAGCGGTGGGCTTGCAGTGTTGATTAGCTTGAAATCTTGCTGACCAACTAGTTGCTACGAAAAAAGTCCAGAAGTTCTCTGCAGCGAAAGCGACTAGGCGCTGTGGTTAGGAGTCTCGTACAGGCGCTGATGCATGGCCGAGAATGGTGCGTTCTACTAGGTCTGCCAAGGTAGTGGCATCGAGGTGGAGTCGCATCTCCTCGCCGACCGATACCCATACTTCCTGCAGAACACAGTGCCCTTCGCAGTGATCATGCTCGGTAACGAGGGTAGTTAACGGTCCATCAACCGCCCCGAGAATTTGAGCCAACGTAATCTCAGTCGCAGGTCGTGCGAGTACGTAACCCCCACCCACGCCGCGCTTTGAGACGACTAACCCTGCACCTTTAACTGCAAGCAGAATCTGCTCAAGATAAGGCTGTGGAAGGTTGGTCCGCTCTGCAATCTCCTTGACCGAGGTCGGGCGCTCGGAGGCGTGAAGGGCTAGAGAAAGCAGTGCCCTGACGGCATAATCTCCTCGCGTTGAGACTCTCACCCGGACATGTTCGCACATTCGCGACCACTCGGGCTTCACAGGGGTGGGTGGTTCGCAGCGTCTGCAATCTCGCAGGGCAGCGTGACCCCCGAGGGAGGGATGGGTCAGCGCCACATTTTGAAGGCTACGGTCAGCGGGATGGAACCGATTAGACCTGACTTTGCAGGGGCCTCAATCGCAGAGATCATCCCGGCGCTCTTGGGTGCTCGCCCTGCCACTTGGGTTCCAGCCGCCGCGAATGGGGCTGAGAGCGTCGTGCTTTTAGTACTCGATGGCCTTGGGTGGACCCAGATCGAAGCGAATAGGGGCCTGCTGCCAAATATCTCCGCAATGCAGGGCTCAGCAATAACGAGTGTGGCTCCGTCTACAACTGCAACTGCGCTCACGTCGATTACGACAGGCCTCACCCCGATCGAGCACGGCGTGCTCGGGTACCGAGTTCGCGAAGAAGATGACGTTCTAAATATCCTCTCGTGGCGGACTGACCAAGGGTCGCGTCCGCCCGAGCCCGAGGCCTTTCAGCGCCATGCAGCGTTTATGGGACGAGAGGTTCCAGTTGTCACCAAATCCGAGTTCCGCACTACCGGTTTTACTAAAGCGCATCTAGGCGGTGCTCGTCTCGAGGGATGGTCAACAGTCGCTGTATTGGTTGAGCAGTGTGCTCGCCTCGCGCTGACAGATCCCCTTGTTTATGCTTATTATCCAGGCGTAGATGCTGTCGCCCATGAGTATGGGCTAAACGATGATCGTTACTTCGCCGAGCTGAAGTTCGCTGATCGTTTAGTCGGGTGGATTCTTGAGTCGCTACCTTCATCAAGCGCGCTTCTGATTACCGCAGACCATGGACAGGTCGAGGTGGGGCGTGACGGCTGGCTTGAGACAGGATCGCTAGCGAAGTACATAGAGCTGCAGGCCGGAGAGGGGCGGTTCCGTCACCTATACGCGAAGCAGGGTGCTGCCGCTGACCTAGCAGGGGCCGCTCGCGCGGAGTTTGGTGATCAAGCCTGGGTCTTCACTCGTTCTGAACTGATCAATGATGGGTGGTTCGGCGAAGGGCGACCGACCCCTTCTGCTGGTAGGCGAATTGGGGATGTTGTCCTGGCGGCAAAGGATTGCTGGGCCTTCACGGACCCGAGCTTGAGGCGAGAGGCCCAGCTCATCAGCGCCCACGGAAGCCTCACTGAGGCCGAGATGTTCGTACCCTTCCTCGGGGCAAGAGGCGCTCGTTAGGGGGTTTGCTCCCTCCCAACTGCTACTTATTAGATTCCTAGGTGCGCCCCTTTCGGAGGAAGGGTCGGATCGTCTAGGTTCCAAGAGTTGTATCTAGTTACATGGATGTGATTTGTCCACAGGTTGCTCCACAGGCTGTGGAGAAGAGCGAAGAAGAAACGGATTACTGGCGGAGTGAAGTTCTTGGGCGGTAACAACAGCAAGTGGAGCGCTCAAGTAAACGCGCGCGCAGATTCACCGACCGAAGCAGACCGAAGCAGGCCGAAGCATCGCGAGTCTGCGTGAGTAAGTCATTCGCCCATCTACATCTCCATACCGAGTACTCAATGCTCGATGGAGCTAGCCGAGTCTCTGATGTAGTTGCCGCAGCAGTGGCCGATGGTCAGCCTGCTGTGGGCATCACAGACCACGGAAATATGTATGGCGTGCTACCGATGTACGAGGCGGCTCGTGACGCTGGAATCACGCCGGTGCTCGGGATGGAGGGCTACTTCGTTGCGACTAGCCGCTTCGAACGCCCAAAGCGTGCAGATCATGAGATGTACCACCTAACGCTCCTTGCGGAGACAACGCAGGGCTATAAAAACCTTATGAAGGTCTCTTCGCAGGCCTACCTAGACGGCTTCTATTACAAGCCTCGCACCGACTGGGAACTCCTTGAGCTCCATCACGAGGGAATCATCGCGAGCTCCGGGTGCCTTGGAGGTTTGGTGTGTCAAAAAATTCTTGAGGGGGACGATGCGGGCGCTGAGGCAGCGGCCGTTCGATTCCAAGAAATTTATGGACGCGATTCCTTCTTCATCGAGATTCAAGATCATGGCCTTGATGAAGACTCGATCGTTACTCCGAAACTGCTACAGATCGCAGCGCGGATTGGTGCGCCGCTACTCGCAACCAATGATTCTCATTACACAAGGGCAGAGCACGCTGAGGCCCATGACGCGCTTCTCTGCGTGCAGACTGGCGCAAAGATCCATGAGACTAATCGCTTCAAGTTTGGTGCTGAAGAGTTCTACATAAAGAGCGCAGACGAGATGCGCACACTCTTTGCCGATGTTCCTGAGGCCTGCGACAACACGCTATTAATTGCGGAGCGCGCAAATGTTGAGATCGAGTTTGGTAAGGCGGTTCTTCCTTCGTTCCCGGTTCCCGATGGGTATACAGAGGATTCATATCTTCTTGAGTTGACACTTGCAGGGGCCAAGGAACGGTATGGAGACAAGCCCGCACCGCATGTATTAGAGCGCATCGAATTCGAACTAGATGTCATTCGAGACATGGGTTTCTCCGCCTATTTTCTAGTCGTATGGGACCTCGTGAGATTTGCTCACGAATCCAACATCCGAGTTGGGCCCGGCCGCGGAAGCGCGGCTGGTTCGTGCGTTGCATATTGCCTACGAATCGTCGACATCGATCCGATTCGTTACGACTTGCTCTTTGAGCGCTTCTTGAACCCAGGGCGAAAGCAAATGCCCGACATCGACATGGACTTCGACTCGCGTTACCGAGGCGACATGATTCGCTACGCAGCAGCGCGTTACGGAAGCGATCGCGTGGCCCAGATCATTACTTTCTCAACGATCAAGGCGCGAGCTGCGGTGCGTGATGCCTCGAGGGTCCTTGACTATCCATATTTGCTAGGCGACAAAATCGCAAAACTCATCCCGCCACTGATAATGGGGCGCGACACTCCACTGCGCGCGTGTTTCGAGTTGGATCCAAAGTACAGCGATGGATACAAGATGGCGTCTGAGCTTCGAGATTTCTATGAAATCGATCCAGATGCGAAGCGAGTAATCGATGTTGCTAAAGGTCTCGAAGGGCTACGCCGCCAGGATGGGATTCATGCTGCTGCTGTGGTAATTACGCGCGAGCCGCTGATTGAGTATCTCCCGATTCAGCGCAAGCCTGAGCCCGGCGGTGCGCTCCAAGATGCGCCGATTGTTACTCAATATGAGATGCACGGCGTCGAGGAACTCGGGCTCCTCAAGATGGACTTCTTGGGGCTTAGAAACTTAGATGTTATGGAGATCACGCGCGACCTCCTCGAGCAGCGAACTGGGGTCCGCCCGGATATCGACAACATTCCCCTCGATGATCCAAAGACGTTTGACCTTCTTCGCAAGGGCGACACGATTGGTGTATTCCAATTAGAGGGTGGCCCAATGCGTGCCCTTATTCGCTCACTTGCTCCGTCGATGTTCGAGGATATTTGTGCTCTAGTTGCGCTTTATAGGCCCGGACCGATGGGCGCCAACATGCACACTGCCTATGCAGATAGAAAGAATGGCCGGAAGCCGGTTGAGTTCGATCATGCTGACCTTGAAGAGATTCTCTCGCCAACGTATGGGCTGATGATCTATCAAGAGCAGTTGATGCGAGTCTCGCAGCGCCTCGCTGGATACTCCCTTGCTGAAGCCGACAACCTCCGCAAAGCAACCGGCAAGAAGGACCGCGAACTTATTGCTAAAGAGCGAGCCAAGTTCGTTGATGGTTGCGAGACCCAAGGGTATGGACGCGAGTTCGGCGAGCGCATGTTCGACATCATCGAGCCTTTTGCCGACTATTCGTTCAACAAGTCTCACTCGGTTGGTTATGGGTTCGTGGCGTATCAAACAGCGTTCCTAAAAGCCAACTACACGAACGAGTACCTTGCAGCGCTGCTCACCACTGTCAAGGGTGACAAGGACAAGAGCGCCATCTACCTAAATGAGTGTCGTCAGCTCAAAATCCCTGTATTGGTCCCAGATGTAAATCACTCCTCGATGGATTTCTCAGTCTCCGATGACTCAATTCGATTCGGGCTCTCTGCAGTGCGAAACGTCGGCGAGGGGGTAGTTGGGCTCATCATTGCGGCTCGCGAAGAGGGCGGAGACTTCGTTGATTTTTATGACTTCTGCGAGCGAGTCGATCCATCGGCGCTGAATAAACGAACGATCGAGTCGCTTGCTAAGGCAGGGGCTTTCGATGCTCTAGGGCATTCGCGCCAGGGGCTAGGCCTCGTCTCAGATCAAATTATTGACCAGGCGGTTATCCGTCGCAAAGAACGCGAGGCAGGGATTATGAGTCTCTTCGGTGACTCGGTCGTAGAGTCCGACGGGTCCTCCGACTTCAATCGCATGCCAATCCCTGATGGTGAGTACTCGAAGACTCAACTGCTCGCGTTCGAGAAAGAGATGCTTGGCCTATACGTGAGCGATCACCCGCTGATGGGGGCGCAGAGTGCGTTGTCGCGCTTTACCGACTCAACCCTCTCAGAGCTCAAAGAGGGTAGAGAGGGGGATATGCGCACTGTCGGGGGAGTCGTCACTGCGTTAAACCGTAAGCACACAAAACGAGGCGACCTTATGGCTACCTTCGTCCTTGAGGACCTCGCATCTGCTGTTGAGGTATTCGTCTTCCCTAAGACGATGGCGCAGCACGGTTCGCTGCTTGAGGAGGACGCCATAATCTGCGTCAAAGGGCGCCTCGACATGCGTGAGGACCAGGCGAAAATTATCGCCATGGAGATCATGCGCCCAGAACTCATGATCGATGGCGGACCACCGCTGCGGATCAAGATCAAGCCTCACCAGCTAGATGAGGTCAAGTCCCGCATGCTTACTGAGATTCTCAATCAGCACCCGGGAGAGAGCCCGGTATTTCTTCACTTAGACCAGCCATCCAAGACCACTGTGATGCGCCTCGGGGATGAGTTTTTGGTAGATGCCCGCAACGGGTTATTCGCCGAACTGCGGGTTTTGTTAGGCGCCGACTGCATAATTTAGGTGGCCCTGCCAGGCCCCCAAATGGCGGGGTTCGCGTAAGGCGCCTCCGGCGTGCCACACTTCCGCGGTGCGAATAGGAATCTTGGGAGCAACTGGACCAGCCGGACGTGGCCTCGCCGCGCGCTTAGCCGATGTGGGGCATGAGGTGATAGCCGGGTCGCGAGAGAAGGCTAAGGCCGAGGCTGTCGTCGCTGAGTTGACTGAGAAGTGGGGCGAGCGAGTTGCGCGCATCACTCCAGGGGACAACTCGGATGCATGCAATGCCGATGTGGTTGTGCTTGCTGTGAACGCGGACGCGGCCCTCGATACCTGCCGCAACTTTGCTGAAGAGTTGCAGGGTCGCATCGTGGTATCTATGGCGAATCACCTTCAACGTAACGGCAACGAGTTCAACGCGGTGCTCCCTCCTCACGGTTCAATTGCTAAAGAGATTCAAGTTCTGCTTTGGAAATCCCACGTCGTTACCGCTTTCCACCTTGTCCCTGCTGCCGAGTTCGGCAGGCTCGATGAAGCCATGGAGAGTGACGTTGTTGCCTGTGGCGATGATGATGACGCTCGTAATGCGTTGATGGAGATAATTCGTACTATCCCCGACCTGCGCGCATTCGATGGTGGATCGCTCGAGAATGCAGTCGGCATGGAGACATTCGCCGCGGTGCTATTGACGATCAACATTCGCCACAAGGTGCGCGCCGGGCTTCGCCTGAGCGGCGTCTAGGAATTAGCGCAATGGCACTTCGCCTCTGGGACACCGCATCTAGAGACTTTAAGGATTTTGAACCAGGCCCGATCGTCACAATGTATGTCTGTGGGATTACTCCTTATGACTCAACCCACCTTGGGCACGCAGCGACTTACCTCACCTACGACCTACTAATTAGGCGCCTTGAGGATCTTGGTCACGAAGTGCGCATGGTGCGCAACGTCACCGATGTTGATGACTCGATCCTTCCAAAGGCACGAGAGCTTGGCATTCCGTACCTTGAGCTAGCAGAGGCAGAGCTCACGCGATTCCGACGCGATATGCGTCAACTAGGAATGCGACCCGCATATGCCGAACCGCGCGCTACGGAGACGATTGACCGCATCATTGAGTTGGTGGAGCAATTACTCGACTCGGGGCACGCCTACCTGACCGCGGGCACTGCATATTTCGATGTATCTACTGCTCCAAACTTTGGAGATCTCTCTCATTACCCTCGTGATCAGATGCTGCGTCTTGCACGCGCTCGCGGTGGAAACCCAGACGATCCGCACCGCAGAGACCCTCTTGACTTCGTGCTTTGGCAGCCGAGCCTCGCCGACGAACCAGCGTGGCGTGCTCCGTTCGGAGTGGGTAGACCTGGTTGGCATATTGAGTGCTCGGCAATGGCCACCCAAGAACTCGGCGAGACAATCGACCTCCACGGTGGCGGAACTGATCTGATCTTCCCTCACCACGAGTGCGAGATTGCTCAGAGCGAAGCCATCACTGGGAAGCCGTTCGTTAAGCACTGGCTCCACTCTGCGATGGTTGCCTATGAGGGCGAGAAGATGAGCAAGTCGCTTGGAAACCTCGTATTCGTCTCTGATCTACTTGAGCAGGCCGATCCTCGAGCTATTCGCTTAGCTCTAATGCACCATCACTACCGCTCTGGGTTTGAGTGGCATGACACCGGTATCCAGGACGGAACAGCACTGCTCCACCGCTTGCTTGCCGCAGCGCAAGCCTCCGGAAACCCTGACCCTGCCCCCTTCGCTGAGCGTGTTCGCGCTGCGCTAGATAACGATCTCGATGCCCCGACCGCACTCGAGGCCTTAGATGACCTTGCCTCAGCGATTCTCTCGGACGGATCTGAGGGCAGTGACTCCGCTGCAGTGCAGCAGCTATGCAGTTTGAGCGCCCTTATTGGGGTCGATCTATCGACTCCATTCTCAATCGGCGCAGAAGCACTCTAAGGAAGCGGCTCTGGCCGGTAACCTCTAGACCAATGAGTACTCAAGTAACGATTACCCTCCCCGACGGTTCAACGCGCGAGTTCGATGCTGCCACCTCTGGTGCGCAGATAGCGGCGGCTATCGGTTCCCGCTTAGCAAAGGCTGCAGTAGCTGCAAGGGTCGATGGCGAGGTTGTTGACCTCAGTGCGCCGATCGCAGTGGATGCGAGTGTCGCGATTATTACCGGAGACTCCGACGAGGGGCGCGAGGTGCTTCGCCACAGCACATCCCATGTTCTCGCACAAGCAGTCTTCGACCTATTTCCAGGGGCCAAGTACGCAATCGGCCCTGCAATTGCAGACGGCTTCTACTACGACTTTGACCTACCAGATTCTCAGCACTTCACCGAGGACGATCTTGTGAAGATCGAGAAGCGCATGCGCGAGATCGTAAAAGCAGATCAACCATTTGTGCGCGAGGAGTATGCGTTTGCTGATGGTTTAGAACTCTTTAAAGATCAGCCATACAAACGCGAGATCATCGAGAATGTCTCAGCCAGTCAAGAATCTGGCACTGGAGAATCTGGCACTGGAGAATCTGGCGCATCTTCTGGAGAGGATGCGAAATTAGATGCCGGAGAGGTTGCGCAAGGCGGAGTCGTTGGTATTTACCGCAACATTGCTGCAGATGGATCAACCGCCTACTTAGATCTGTGTCGCGGTCCGCACGTCCCCTCAACCTCGCGCTTGGGGTCTTTCAAACTGATGAAGGTTGCAGGTGCCTACTGGCGAGGTAGCGAGAAGCGACCGATGCTTCAGCGCATCTACGGAACGGCTTGGGAGTCCAAGTCTGCACTTGAGGAGCACCTGACGCGTTTGGCCGAGGCCGAGCGTCGTGACCATCGAAAACTCGGAGCGGAGCTCGATCTCTTTTCGTTCCCAGAGGAGCTCGGTTCAGGGCTCGCTGTTTGGCACCCGCGCGGTGCTGCGATTCGTCGTGTGATGGAGGATTTTTCCCGAGTTGAGCACGATGCTGCCGGGTACGAACTCGTATTCACGCCGCACATCGCTAAGTCTGTGCTCTGGGAGACGAGCGGTCACCTCGATTTCTATGCGGATGGCATGTATCCGCCGATGGAGCTTGAGGGCGCTACCTATTACCCCAAGCCGATGAACTGTCCGTTCCATGTGCTGATCTTCAAGACCCATACGCACTCCTATCGTGATCTCCCGCTTCGTTTCTTCGAGCTTGGAACTGTGTATCGATTTGAGAAGTCGGGTGTGCTCCATGGCCTCCTGCGAACGCGTGGGTTTACGCAGGACGACAGTCATATTTTCTGCACGCGCGAGCAGATCGTTCCGGAGCTGAGTTCGCTTCTAGAGTTCGTAACAAGGTTCTTACGTGCTTTTGGATTCCACGATTTCGAGGCGGATATCTCGACTCGACCAGAGGGCAAGTCGGTGGGTAGCGATGAAGACTGGGATCTCGCAACCGCTGCACTATTTGAGGCTGTAGAGGCGTCAGGGGTTCCGTATCAAGTGGCAGAGGGCGACGGTGCTTTCTACGGACCGAAGATCGACATTCATATCCGTGACGCAATCGGACGCCGCTGGCAACTCTCTACGCTCCAGGTCGATTTCCAATTGCCGCAGCGTTTTGATGTTGAGTACGTAGGGGCGGATAACGAGCGCCACCGACCAATCATGATTCACCGTGCGCTATTTGGATCCATTGAGCGCTTCTTTGGAATTCTTGTTGAGCACTACGCCGGAGCATTCCCAACGTGGCTAGCGCCGATACAGGTAACGGTTCTTCCAGTTGCTGATCGACACGACGACTATGCATTCGAGGTTGCTAAGAAACTCCGCGACGAAGGCTTGCGCGTTGAGGTACGCGAGGCGTCCTCTGATTCGTTAGGTGCACGTGTGCGCAGAGCAAAGATGCTCAAGGTGCCCTTTGTGCTCGTTGTTGGAGACGACGATGCAGCGGAGGGGAGTGTCGGCGTAAATGCCCGAGGCTCTGATACCCCAGAGCGCGGTGTCAGTATCGATGCGTTTGTAACTCGCGTTCAGGCTGACGTGGAAGCAAGGATCTGAGGAGTTGTACGTCGAGAGCCTCTGGGCGGGGTGGCGCAGCGATTACATATCTGGGCGAAGCGATAAGGCCCGAGAGAATGGTTGCCTCTTCTGCTCGCTCGCGCTCCTCGACGACCAAGAGGCTCTAATTCTTGATCGAACAGAGCTCACTTTCACGATCATGAACGCCTTTCCGTATAGCTCTGGGCATGTCATGGTGCTTCCTAAGCGCCACGAGTCAGAGCTCACAGCGCTCACGACAGACGAGGCCTCAGAGATCATGGTTGCGGCGCAGAGAGCAGCGCGCGTCCTCGAGGGCACATATTTTCCAGAGGGCCTAAACATAGGGATCAATGTTGGTAGTGCAGGGGGAGCCGGGTTACCCGAGCACCTACACACGCACGTGGTCCCAAGGTGGAGAAGCGACACAAACTTCATGGCCTCAGTCGCCCAGGTGAGGGTGCTCCCTGAGACCCTGAATGAATCCTGGACCAGGCTTCGAGATGGCTATGCGGCATTGTCCGCTAGCGGCGCATAGCGTGAGCACCATGCCCGAGAAGCCTGAGGTCAGCGAGACGATTCAAGTCGGAGACCAACTACCTGGAACGGAGTCCTCTGACGAGTTTGTTGACTCGCTCCCTGAAGACTTAGATATATCGGCTTTCGTTGGGCCGACCGTCTTCCCTGATGTAGGGCGTAGACGAATCTCAGGCAGCATCTATTTAATTCTGACTGCAACCTGCGCGGCTGGTGCAGCTCAGTCTCCGAATCGTGGCCTCCTGGCTGCAGCTGTTCTGCTCGGGCTGTTAGGGATTTACCACTTCATCGCTGGGTGGCATCAGAAAATCTCAGAGACTGATGCCCTCGTTGTTGCTACACGTACAGTTGGTTTCCCAGTAGGTCATGCATCTGCTGCGCTCGCATGGCGTGGGCTTCGCTCTCGCCCAGCCTGGAGAATCCTCCTCTACTCAGCGGATGAGCCGCCCTCAATGCGTGGGCTCGTTGAGTTAGACGCCATGGATGGGCACATTCTCGGGGAATATACGGAGAAGAACCCTGAAGATTGGTCAAAGTTCGGCCTGTAGAGGCAGTCTCCATCGAAACAGGGGCCCTGAATGCCTGTGGCCAAATAGGGGTTCGTGGTAACTTGAGGCTCTCATTTACCACCGGGAATGGAGTCTAGAGAGACCCCTCTCGGTGCCACCCGACGAAGGAGTCGAGTTGCTAGACGGCCGCCTCCGTGCCTCCGTTAGTCAAGGTCTTGCCCCACTAGGTAGGGGTCTGAGGTCACTTGGAATCTCGCCGAACGTACTCACCGCGTCTGGCCTTTTCATTAGCGCCATCACTGCTTGGCTGATAGCGATTGGCGATCTGCGCTGGGGCGTCCTCGGCATCGCGCTAAGCGGACTCGTTGATCTTTTAGACGGATCTGTTGCGCGAACGGGGGGCACCGCAAGCCCTCGCGGTTCTTTCTTTGACTCTGTTGCAGATCGAGTCTCAGACGGTTTAGTTCTTGGTGGGGTTGCGTGGTACCTCGCAGGCGAGAGCGCACATGCGCCGATGCTGGCATTCGCTGCGATGGCGCTCTCGATGCTCATCTCCTATGAGCGCGCTAAAGCAGAGGCACTTGGATTCAATGCTCAAGGTGGGCTCATGGAGCGCGCTGAGCGGATGATTCTTCTCGGGTTCGCACTCTTCTTCAACATGCTGGTCCCAGCTCTATGGATCATGATTGTGCTTACTGCAGTAACCGCAGTTCAGCGCTTCATCAAGGTTTGGGTGCAGGCATCAGGGGCTAAAGCCGAGTTGCGTGAGAGCGTGCGCCATCGACGACTTGCTAGGCGAGTTGGTACACGAAGCGCCAGCAGATCATCAGAGTCAGCGCGATTATCAGGATCGTCAGGCGAGGATGGACCAGGTATCTCTACTTGGTGGGGATCGCGACGCCCAGCAGCGGGATCGATGACGCGTCGGCGAAGTGTTGCCCGTCGCAGTCGACCCTGACGTGTCTGTAGATCCTCCTTCCGGCAAGACCTCGTCGGTGAAGGAACGCACTCCGTACTACGCATATCGAGTCGGATCGGCTATCGCCAACGCACTTCCTGAGTCCATCGCTATGAGGCTCTTTAATTTTGTAGCCAGAGTCGCGGCGGTATTTATGCCTGCCAAGCGTCGCCTAGTCGCACGAAACCTGCAACGCGTTCGTGGCATTAATCCAAACGAAGCAACTCAGGATTCCGGCATTCTGAACAGGGAAGTTGCGAGTGTATTTACTTCTTACGCTCGCTACTGGCTCGAGTTATTTCGCCTGCCCTACGAGACTCCGGCGGAGATCATCGCGAAGTTCTACATAGAGGGCGGAGAGCACCTTGAGGCTGCACTCGCACGCGGTAAGGGGCTTATCGCAACGGTTCCGCATGTTGGGGGATTTGACTACTCAGGGGCGTGGTTTGCGGCAAGCGGACATCGTCCTGCTGCAGTTGTTGAGGCGTTAGACCCGCCCGAACTTCTATCTTGGTTTACGGACCTTCGGAGTTCCGTAGGAGTAGAGGTCATCCCATTGGGTAAAGACTCTGCTCCTCGGGTCAGCGCTGCACTCAATGAGAATCGACTCGTATGCCTAATGACCGATAGAGATATCTCGGGAGACGGAGTGCCCGTCGAGTTCTTTGGAGAGCAGACCACAATGCCGGGCGGACCAGCTCTGCTCGCGCTGCGAACGGGTGCTGCACTTCTCCCAATCGTTGCTTACTTCGAGCCGAACGGAATGCACCACGGAGTAATTCAGGCACCGATTGTGGCTGAGAGAGAGGGGAGATTGCGCGAGGACGTTGTGCGCGTCACTCAGGAGATCGCATACCGCTTCGAGGAGATGATTCGAGTTGCGCCGGAGCAGTGGCACCTTCTGCAGCCCAACTGGCCGAGCGATCGAGGAGCTCCAGCCCAGAGCAGTGGCAAGAGCAGTGGCAATAGTGGTAGCGAGACCGGTAGCGAGACCGGTAGCGAGACCGGTAGCGAGACCGGTAGCGAGAGCCGACGCAAGTGAGGATCGCAATCCTTTCTCCGTACTCGCTATCAGTCCCTGGTGGCGTTCAAGGTCAGGTACTGGGCCTGGCTCGAGCACTTCGCGAGATCGGTGTTGATACGCGAGTAATTGGGCCTACTGACGGCCCACCGCCTGAGCCTGGGGTAATAAGTGTTGGTCCGACAGTGCGAATGGAGGCAAATGGGTCAGTGGCACCCATGAACGTTGGTGCGGTTGCATCTGAACGAACTCTTGAAGCGATACGTACGTTTGATCCAGATGCGCTTCACCTGCACGAGCCATTTGTCCCTGGACCTACTGCTGCTGCGCTTGTAGGGAGCACGCTTCCTAAGGTCGGTACATTCCACGCGGCCTCTGAGGGCGAGCATGCTATGTATCGCCGCTTCCGCAAGGTTGCACTTCGAGCTTCACGTGAGCTCACGATCCGTACAGCGGTCTCCGTGGATGCACAAGCGCTTGCCGAGCAGTTTCTTGGTGGAACCTTTGTTGTACTCCCAAATGGAGTCGACATCGCGAAGTTCTCAGACGCGACGCCTACCGCGACCGATCGCCCTGCTGTAATTTTTATTGGGAGGCATGAACCTAGAAAAGGTTTAGGTTGCCTACTCGACGCGTGGAGCGAGATTGATCGGGTTGGCGTCCTCTGGGTAGTAGGCGATGGGCCCCAGACCGATGAGTTAAAGGCCAGAAATGTCGCCAACGTCGAGTGGCTGGGTCGGATCACCGATGGAGAGCTTGCGAGTCGACTCAAAGGGGCAACGATATTCTGCGCTCCATCAACAGGGCAGGAGTCTTTTGGTGTCGTTCTGCTGGAGGCGATGGCCGCAGGTACCGCAGTCGTGGCCTCCGATATATCCGGTTACGGAAATGTTGCGACCAATCGCGACAACGCACTGCTGACTCCACCGGGAGACGCTGCGAGCCTGAGGGACGCTATTCGTGAAATTCTTGATTCAGATGCACTGAGAGAGCACTTAATTAGGCAAGGGGTAGCGCGGGCCTCGGAGTTCTCCCTATCCCGCCTTGCCGAGCGCTTTGTCTCTGTATATGAGAGCGCAATTTCATTGGGATAATTCTGCTCGAGTCGTAAGGCGGCGGCTGCATTTGAGAAAGCCCCTCTCCGCCGCATTCTTGGAGTCCTCTAGCCGTAGACTCAATCACGCCCAGAAAATTTGCAGCCACAAGCAGCTCTAAAAAAAAGCAGCTCAAAGAACAAGAAGGTGATTATGAATGCTCTGCCGATAATTTTGATTGTGCTAGCGGTACTCGTTGTTTTATTCGTCATCTTGACCTATAACGGTTTAGTCAAGACCCGTAACCGTATCGATAACGCTCGATCTCAAATTGACGTCCAGCTCAAGCGGCGCCATGAGCTGATACCAAATCTTGTCGAGACAGTGAAGGGATACGCAGCCCACGAGCGCGCAACGTTCGAGGCAGTCATTGCAGCACGAGCGCACGCTATGGATGCAGCGTCATCTGGTTCTATCCCCGCTCAAGCTGAGGCGGAGAATGCGCTCTCAGGCACACTTAAGAGCCTCTTTGCTCTTGCAGAGGCCTACCCGGATCTGAAGGCAAATACAAACTTCCTTGCACTTCAAGAGGAGCTCACCTCAACCGAGGATCGCATTGCCTACTCTCGGCAATTCTTCAACGACGCGGTACTTGGGTTCAACAATCGAATTCAAACGTTCCCCGCGTCAGCCATAGCTAGGACCTTTGGTTTTACTCCCCGCGAATACTTTGCTGCCGATCCTGAGGATCAGGCGCCCGTGACAGTCAAGTTCTGATAGGTGCAGATGTACGACGAAATATCCTCAAATAAACGAAGAACATGGCTAATACTGAGCGGCTTTGGACTGCTGATGGCGCTGCTTCTGGCGGCCTTTAATGTTCTCCTCGGTATCGGCCCGATTGGGTTTGCCATTGCAGTCGCTATAGCGATTGGGATGTCGTGGAGTTCATATTGGTACTCCGATCGCATCGCACTAGGTGTTTCTCGAGCTAAGCCCGCTGATCCAACTGAGTACGCGAGGTACCACAATCTCGTTGAGGGTCTCTGTATCGCAGCAGGCATCCCAAAGCCTCGCCTATTCGTAATTGATGACCCGGCTCCGAATGCCTTCGCTACTGGTCGCAATCCGGCTCATGCAGCAATTGCTGTGACCACTGGATTACTCGCAATTATGAGCAGAGTGGAGCTTGAGGGAGTGCTCGCGCACGAGTTGAGCCATGTCAAGAATTACGACATGCTGGTAGGCACGGTTGCCGTTACTGCCGTTGGTGCGGCAGCATTACTTGGAGATATTGGTCTTCGATGGATGATCTTTGGCGGAAGAAGGCGCAACAACTCTGACAACTCAGCAGGGGGAGTCATCGCGATTGCGGCACTACTACTCATTGTTCTCGCTCCTATCGCCGCTCGCCTTATGCAATTTGCTATGAGTAGGCGTCGAGAGTTCTTGGCCGACGCGAGCGGGGTCGCACTTACCCGCTACCCGCCTGGTCTCGCATCTGCACTCGAGAAGCTGCGTGATGAAGGGTCAGTGGTGCGCACAAGTAACCGAGCTATGGCTCAACTCTGGATCGAGTCACCACTCGATCGAGCACCTGACCCCGAAGGGAAGAAACGCACGTGGCTAAATCGAGCATTCGATACACACCCACCGCTCGAGGAGCGAATAGATATTCTGCGGGCAATGTGAGACGGATCTCGCTAGCAACGGCTGCAATCGCAGTTTCAGGCTCTTTAGCTTTTGCTGCATGCGGGGGAGGGGGCAAGGATGAAGCCTCAACCACCTCCACCTCAAAGCGCACCACAACCACTACCGCACCAGTACTCGCGCCGTTCACTGGCCTACCTGATCCATCCGGCGCATCCCAGGGACGTGCATCACTCAACGTCAAGGTCTCAAATGCACCAGAGGCTCGACCACAGTCTGGGCTCGATCAGGCTGACGTTGTCTGGGAAGAGGTAGTGGAGGGCGGTATCACTCGCTTCTTAGCGATGTTCCAATCGAACTCGCCTAGCGCCATTGGGCCGGTCCGCTCGGTACGCCTAACCGACCCGGGAATTGTGTGGCCGGTGGGTGGAATTTTCGCTTTCTCCGGCGGAGCAAAATACGCGCTCGACGGAATAAGCAAAGCACCAGTAGTTCTTGTTGACGAGTCGCGCGCGGGCTCCGCTATGTATCGAGATAAAGCGCGTCAAGCGCCGCATAATTTGTACGGCAAGGGAGACGCTCTCTTCGCAAAGGGAGGAACTCCGGTTCCGCCACCAGCGTTGTTTACCTACGCAGCGGCGGTTCACTCGCGTTTAGGAGCTCTTCCGGTAACTGCTGCTCGAGTTGGTTTCAATGGATCATTCGCTGTTGATTGGTCATGGGACTCTGCGAGTCGCACTTGGTTGCGTACAGCCGGTGGGCGACCATTCATGGCTGCTAGTGGCAAGCAGATTCACGCAACAAACGTTGTTGTGATGTCGATTTCTTATCGCGGTGGCGTTGGGAGTATGGGGGCAGAGGGCGTGGTGACCGGCGAGGGCAAGGTATTAGTGCTCACCGATGGAGTCGCCATCGAGGGTAAGTGGATGCGATCTAGCGTCTCGCAGGTGACCCGATTTGTGGATCTCAAGGGAGCTGTAATCCCTCTGACCGCAGGGAATACATGGGTCGAGATGCCCGATGTCACATATGCGGTTACTACGACCGCCGCTGTGGTTCCGGCTACGAGCACCACCCTGAGGGCGCCTACAAGAACAACCGCTAAGCCCTGACTCCGTTTCCCTTAGGGTCTCGAGAATGAGCCCTCGAAACGATGATCGGCTAATCAATCTGAGCCAATAGGGGTTGGGCCGGTAGCATCGTGGCATGACTGACGAACGATCGATAGGCACAGCCAGAGTCAAGCGAGGCCTTGCGGAGATGCTTCGCGGTGGCGTGATCATGGATGTTGTAGATGCTGAGCAGGCACGTATTGCAGAGGACGCCGGGGCAACCGCGGTGATGGCTCTCGAGCGCGTTCCCTCTGATATCCGTCGTGATGGCGGCGTTGCGCGCATGTCTGACCCCGCGATGATTGAGGGCATCAAAGCAGTAGTGAGTATTCCGGTGATGGCGAAGTGCCGCATCGGCCACTTCGCTGAGGCACAGGTACTCGAGTCGCTCGGAGTCGATTTCATTGACGAGTCTGAGGTGCTGACCCCCGCAGACGAAGCGCACCATGTTGAGAAGTGGGACTTCACGGCTCCATTCGTATGTGGTGCAACAAATCTTGGTGAGGCCCTTAGGCGCATCTCTGAAGGTGCAGCGCTAATTCGCTCAAAGGGCGAGGCTGGAACCGGAAACATTGTTGAGGCCGTGAGGCACCTGCGCTCAATCCTCGGCGACATAAAGAAGATCACGGTCGCTGAGGACGAAGAGTTATACACGTGGGCAAAGAATCTTCAGGCGCCGATTGACTTAGTACGAGAGGTCGCCGAGCGCGGAGAGTTGCCTGTTCCAATGTTCTGTGCTGGCGGAATCGCCACTCCATCTGATGCGTCGCTCGTGATGCAGCTCGGCGCTCAAGCGGTCTTCGTGGGTAGCGGAATTTTCAAGAGTAGCGAGCCTGCACTTATGGCCCGAGCAATTGTTGAAGCCACTACTCATTACGCTGATCCAGAGGTTGTTGCCAAGGTCTCTCGCGGTCTAGGCGATGCAATGCGCGGACTTGAACTCGCTGCGCTTGAGACAACCTTCGCCGATCGCGGCTGGTAACAGGCGAGGCGAGTATCACACTCACGAGCGCCCTCCAACGAGCGAACCTTCACTCCGCTCTTAATGCGGTTTGGATTCGCTCAATGGCAGTTCCAGAGAGAACCGCGGGGGAGAGGTGAAGGCGGGAGTCTTGGCACTTCAAGGGGCATTTCGGGAGCATCGCGAGGTTTTAGATGCTCTTGGGTTCGATGCCATTGAGGTTCGCACAGCTGAGCAACTACTGACCCTTGACGCGCTTCTTTTACCGGGTGGTGAGTCCACCACGATGACTCACCTGCTGCGAACCTCTGGGATGCAGGACCACCTAATCGATGCCCTGAAGGACGGACTCCCAACCCTCGGGACCTGTGCCGGCCTGATTCTTATGGCTTCAGAGGTATTGGATGGTCGCGAGGATCAGGAACCTCTCGGCGTTGCTGATGTGACTGTTCGACGAAACGCTTATGGGCGACAGCGCGATTCTTTTGAGGCCAATCTCAGCGTCAAGGGGTTACTTGGGGGTACCTTCCCGGGTGTATTCATTAGGGCGCCAGTAATCGAGCGGGTCGGACCTATGGTTGAGGTGCTCGCAGAGCATGATGGATTACCGGTATTAGCAAGGCAGGGTTCGCTCTGGTTCTCAACGTTCCATCCGGAGATCTCTGGAGATCTTCGAATCCATCAGGCATTTCTCAAGGAGGCTGAAGTATGAGTGGACACTCGAAGTGGCATTCGATCAAGCATAAAAAAGGTGCAGCCGATGCAGCGCGAGGCAAACTATTTGCTCGGCTATGTCGGGAGATTGAGGTAGCGGCTCGCACCGGCGGAGGCGACCCGGACACGAACGCTGGTCTGCGCACAAAGGTGCAGAAGGCAAAAGAAGCCTCAGTACCCAAGGACAACATCGAGAATGCAATCAAGCGTGGGACAGGCGAGCTCGAGGGCGTCGTATACGAAGCCATGAACTATGAGGGTTACGCGCCCAATGGCATAGCGATCTACGTTGAGTGCCTCTCGGACAATCGCAATCGGACCGGGAGCGAGATTAAGAACATCTTTAGCCGTAATGGCGGCGCTATGGCAGAGCCTGGAGCCGTGGCATGGCAGTTTGAGCGCAAGGGTTTAATCCACATCGGTCCGGGCTCAACCGAGGACGATGTATTGCTTGCGGCTCTCGATGCCGGCGCTGAGGATGTCACAGAGGCGGGGGATGGGTTCCAAGTTATTACGCCCCCAACCGAGCTCCATGTAGTGCGCTCTGCGCTAGAAGAGGCTGGGATCAAGGTCGAGAGCTCAGACTTAACGATGATTGCGTCTACCTCTATCGAGCTTGAGGATGAGGCGAGCGCTAGGCAGGTATTACGAGTAGTCGATGCGCTTGAGGATCACGATGATGTTCAAGGCGTCTACGCGAACTTTGATATCCCTGAGAATATTCTTGAGTTGGTGATGGGCTGATGCCTCAAATTGGAGAGATCGCTTCAGGGTTCACGCTCCCCGGGATAGACAAGGGCGTGCGCAGGGATTACACGCTCGAAGAGTTCCGAGGTCGCAAGGTTGTACTTGCCTTCTACCCGGGAGACAACACGCCCGGATGTACGCGCCAACTCTGTTCATATCGAGATGCTTTCGCGGACCTCTCGAGTCTCGATGCTGTAGTTCTCGGTATCTCAGCCCAAGACATCGACAGCCATGAAGGTTTTGCAGCAAAGAATGGGTTTGAGTTTCCATTGCTTACCGATGGTGACCAAAAAGTCGCTAAGGAATTCGGCGCTAAAGGCCCACTCGGAATTAAGCGGTCCCTCTTCATCCTCGATCGTGATGGGCGGGTTACCTATCGCCACGTCGCAGCCTTAGTTGGGGTTACCTATAAGGGAGCGGAGACCCTCACGGCTGAGTTATCCAAGATCGAGTGATCAGGCCAGGTTTGGTCTTCGCTAGACCTAGCCGATAGTTCACGATCCCGAGCCGCTAACCCAGAGCTCTTTCATAAATGATCGTCGCTGTCCCCATATGGAGGCGCCGGAGAGCCTAGGATCGAACCCATGTTCGATCAGGAAGGCCCAATAATTGGTATCGACCCCGGTGTCTCTCGCTGCGGTTACGGGGTCATAAAGCGCCACAGCGGTGGTCGGTTCGAGGCCATTGCTTATGGAGTGATTACAACCTCTCCATCTGACCCAATGCCGCAGAGGCTTCTCTCAATCGCTACCGAGCTTGATGCTCTGGTCGATGAATATAAGCCATCCGGGATGGCTGTTGAGAGAGTTCTCTTCCAGAACAATGCGCGTACTGCCATGTCGGTTGGGCAGGCAAACGGCTTGGCTTTGGTTGCTGCGGCACGCCATTCAGTCCCGGTGGTCGAGTACAGCCCAAACGAAGTGAAGCTCGCGGTCTGCGGCGACGGTGCGGCTGATAAAGCCGCAGTGCAGGCAATGGTGGCTCGACTTCTTGGGCTGATAGAGATACCTCGCCCCGCAGACGCAGCGGATGCTTTGGCTATCGCACTTACCCATGGATGGTCTGGTCGCATTAGAGCACAGGCAGGGGAGACGAGTTCCGAAGCCTCTGCGCTTGATAGGGCGGTACAGCGCGCCATGGAGCGAGACGCCGCTTTAAGCAGAGAGAAGGGGAGTGTGATCGCATGATCGGTTCGGTTCGTGGCACGGTGCTCGAGCGCACTCCAGGCGGTGAGGTGCTCGTAGAGGTTGGGGGAGTTGGCTATCGCGTATTGGTCCCAACGGGCACCCTTGCGCTCGCAGAGCCTGGCTCGCTTACATTTTTGGTGACGCACCTACACGTTCGAGAAGACGCAATGGTCCTCTATGGATTCGCCACGCGCGACGAGCGTGACACTTTTGAGATTCTCTTAGGGACCACCGGAGTCGGCCCGAAACTTGCTTTAGCGATGCTCTCTGCTCACTCCCCGAACTCCCTTCGTAGAGCAGTCGCCGAGACCGACCTAGATGCGCTATGCCTTGTTCCAGGTGTGGGGAAGCGCACTGCTCAACGACTGCTCGTTGATCTTGTATCGCGTTTAGAGCTCCCAGATGCAGACCTCAACCTTGTCGACGGCGTTGGTGCAGGCGACCGCATTGAGGCGCGTGCTGCGCTCGCCGAGCTTGGATACTCGATAGAGGAGATTCGCTCTGCATTAAGTGATATTTCGCCCGATGCTTCTGTGGAGGTTCAGCTTCGCCAAGCACTTAGGAGACTGGCGGTGCGCGCATGAGGGAGGAGTTGCTCCGCCCAGGCGCTGAGGCAGTAGAGGCTGCCGAGGAGACGACCCTTAGGCCGCGACGCCTTGACGAGTTCGTGGGCCAAGCGCGCCTGAAAGAGCATCTACAGATTGTCCTAGACGCGGCAAAAGGGCGAGGTCAGGCAGCTGATCACATTCTCTTCGCCGGTCCTCCTGGGCTGGGTAAAACAAGCCTTGCTGGAATCATCGCGGCGGAGATGGAGGTAAATCTGCGGATCACTAGTGGACCGGCACTTGAGCGCGCAGGTGACGTAGCTGCCATCCTCACAAATCTCGAGGATGGCGAGGTGCTATTCGTTGATGAGATTCACCGATTGCCTCGTGCTGTCGAGGAGGTTCTCTACCCGGCTATGGAGGATTTTCAGCTCGATATCGTGATCGGAAAAGGCCCGAGTGCTCGCTCTATCCGACTCGATCTTCCACGCTTCACGCTCGTGGGAGCAACTACCCGCACCGGGCTCGTTACCGGCCCTCTGCGAGACCGCTTTGGTTTTGTAGGGCGCCTCGATTACTACGAGACCTCAGACTTGATCGCAATAGTCGAGCGAGCTGCACGCATATTAGGGGTCCCCATTGATAGCCAAGGCGCTGTCGAGATCGCTCGAAGGTCGCGCGGAACGCCTCGCATAGCCAATCGCTTGCTGAAGCGAGTTCGAGATTATGCAGAGGTAAGAGCGAACGGCAGCGTAGATAAAGGCGTTGCCTGTGATGCGCTGGCGCTATTCGAGGTCGATGAACTAGGCCTCGACAAAATTGACCGAGCCATCCTGCGTACGCTCTGCGTTACCTTCGCTGGGCGCGCAGTTGGGCTAAGTACCTTGGCGGCAACTATCGGAGAGGAGGCGGATACCGTTGAGGACGTATACGAGCCGTTCTTGCTTCAGCAGGGCCTCCTCCATAGGACCCCGCGAGGGAGGGTCGCTACCCCAGGCGGTTATGCGCACCTAGGTCTTGTCGTACCTGCCGGGGCTGACGAGGGAATCGAGTAGGTCGAGAGACGCATCAGTGGCCTCACCGCTGGCCTTGAGTGTGGCTCTGAAATCCGTAGAAGTTGGGCCAAAAGGAAACGGCGAGCTTGCCGATAGCAGGGTACGTAATTTTGGGAGATAAGCCTCAGCGCGCTGAATAGAGCAGGTCTTCGCGCTAGGGTCACGGCGCCTAGAGCCTGCCAAAGTGGTGGGGGAGGCGAAGGAAAACTAAGCGTGTTGGTTTTTGGATATTTTGGATTACTGATCGTTGGCTTCTACTTCCTGCTTGTGCGCCCACAGCGGCGCCAGGTGGCCGCGCGACGTGCGATTGTTGCCGCCATTGAGGTCGGAGACGATGTTGTTACTGCAGGCGGCATCCACGGTGTAGTTGCTTCACTCGATACCGATTTGGTGGGGCTAGAGATTGCCCCCGGCGTGGTCATTACCATCGCCCGCGGTGCGATCAACGCGCGTCACTCCCCGATGAATGTCGTGCTTCCCGGTGTGGGAGAGAACGATGAGACCCAAGGGCTAGATGCGCCATCGAAGGATGAGCTAGAGAAGTGATGACCGTACGTAAGGCCGTATGGTTCTTAGTCGTATCAATCGTGATCGTGGTTGGCTCCTTCTCGGCCACTCTCTTTGCAACAGACCACCGCCCCGTGCTTGGGTTAGACCTTCAGGGCGGTATCTCGGTAGTGCTCGCCCCGATCGGCAATCCAAAGCCCGATGCGATCGATAAGGCAGTCGACATCATTCGAAGCCGCGTTGACTCTCTCGGGGTTGCAGAGCCAGAGATCAGCAGGCAGGGCAGCCTCATCATCGTTGACCTCCCGGGAGTACGCGACCGTGAGAAAGCTCAGCGCTTGGTTGGTAAGACCGCAGAGCTTCGTTTCCGGACTGTCCTACAGAATGTCCCGCCCCTTGGTTACACGCCCTCTACGACGACAACACCTGCAGGCGCAAGTGGAGCTAGCGGCGCAAGTGGCTCAACTGGTGCCGTTACCACGACGACTGCAGCGCCGAGTGAGATCCCCTCGACAACTCCAGAGCAAGACAAGGCCGGAGCAATTGTCGTACTTCCAGGGCGTAAGACAGGCAAAGGAAACCCTGTGCGATACGAGCTAGGGCCAACACTTCTCACTGGCGAGGCAGTCTCTACTGCTAGCGCCGCCTTCGAGAATGGCTCATGGGGCGTAACTGTGAAGTTCACTTCACAGGGAGGGGTTGACTTCGTAACGAAAGTCGCCGACCCAAATATCGGCAAGCAGGTCGCTATTGCTCTAGATGGCGTTGTGCAGTCTGCACCTGTAATCAATCCAGGGATTACTGCAGGCAACCCTGTTCGCATATCTGGCTCGTTTACACAGGCTGAGGCCAAGGAGTTAGCACTCGTACTTCGCTTCGGTGCGCTCCCTGTTCAGCTAAAACAAGAGACTGTTGACAGCGTCTCGCCGACCCTAGGTAAAGACCAACTACATGCAGGTTTGGTCGCCGGGTTGATTGGTCTGCTTCTAGTCGGGCTCTATATGTTGATTTTCTACAGGGTTCTCGGTTTAGTCGTCTGGCTCGGGCTCGGTATGACCGGTATGGCAGTCTGGACTCTCGTGTCTTGGCTCGGATTCACAATCGGGCTCACACTCACGCTCGCCGGAGTAACTGGTCTAATCGTCTCCGTGGGAGTCACGGTCGACTCCTATGTTGTGTATTTTGAGCGCCTTAAAGATGAAGTTCGCTCTGGCAAGACAGTTAGATCATCGGTAGATCGAGGCTTCAATAAATCCTTCAGGACCATTGTTGCCGCAGACCTCGTCTCTCTAATCGGTGCGGTTGTTCTTTATCTCCTAGCAATTGGATCGGTACGTGGATTCGCATTCTTCCTCGGGCTCTCGACTGTCCTCGACCTCGTCCTCTCCTACTTCGTGATGCACCCGTTGGTCTCCTTAATGGCACGACGAAAGAAGTTGGTGACGATGAAGGGTGTCGGCATTGGTGCCGGACTTGATGCGAAAGAGTTGGTGGCCTGATGCCGCACTCGGACGGAAGACGCCACACCCTTGCAGATCTGTACCATGAAAATACAGAGTTCGACTTCTTGCACCGAACCTGGAGATGGGTCTTAGTCTCTGGGCTCTTCCTTGCTATCGGTCTTGCAGCTTTTGGGATCAGAGGCGGGCTCAATTTCGGTATTGACTTCACCGGAGGGACAGCGTTCCAAGTAACAGCTCAGGGCTCGAACCCAAGTGCGTCTGGCGTACGCGCAGTGCTCGTCGGGGTTGGTGTACCCGATGCGAAGATTGTGATCGTTGGCGGAACAACTTTGAGGGTCCAGACAAAGGATCTGACAACCGCCGAGCAGGGGAAGGTCCGAGAGGCAATCGCTGGATATGCAAAGGTCTCTCCCACCACAGTCAGCATCTCCGATGTGAGCGCGACTTGGGGAGATCAGGTCAGCTCCAAGGCATGGCGAGCGCTGATTATCTTCTTCATTGTCATTGCGCTTTACCTTGCAATCAGATTTGAGCTCAAGATGTCAGTTGCAGCGATCTTGGCTGTGGTCCATGACATTCTCATTACTGTCGGTATTTATGCAATTACTGGTTTCGAGGTGACACCTGCGACTGTGGTGGCCTTCCTGACCATTCTGGGTTTCTCTCTTTACGACACGGTTGTGGTGTTCGACAAGATTAAAGAGAACGAGAGTGCACTTGGATCAACTAGCGGTGAGTCTTATACCGATATGGCGAACCGCTCGCTCAACCAGGTTTTGATGCGCTCGATCAACACTTCATTTGTAGCGCTACTACCAGTTGCATCTCTTCTCGTTGTTGGGGTCTGGATCATGGGGGCGCTAAGCCTTCGCGACTTCGGTCTCGCACTCTTCGTAGGGCTTATGAGTGGGGCATACTCCTCAATCTTCGTGGCGACTCCGATCTTGGCGTGGTGGAAAGAGCGAGAGCCTCGAAACCGAATGATCGCAGGGCGCGTGGAGCGACGCAGCGTGCGCGTTGCAGCCTCGTCCTCCGGCGACGCGAGCCTCGACTCCGTGCCTGCAGCGATAGTGGCTCCAAAGCCTCGTCGCGCGAAGGGCCAGAAGCGGCGCTAAACGCCATATCTAGATAACCAGACTCACCTCTAGCGTCAATAATTTGCAGAGCCCGTTAAGGGCGAGGCTGTGAGGGAGCCGCCTGCGTGCGATGATGTAGGGGCTTGAGCCCTACAGAGCCCTCCAGAAGCGAGACCGAGGTGATGGATCGGTCTCGCCTGCCTTGGCGCAGGCATCTTGTCGACTCGGAGATCGCCCCTCTTCTTCACGCTTATCGGAGTCGTCACCCCAAGGCCTCAACCGAGCTCATAGAGCTTGCGTTTGAGACAGCGCGCGAGGCCCATGAGACGCAGGTGCGTCGCTCGGGCGAGCCCTACATCTCGCACCCAATTGGTGTTGCAACAATTGTCGCCGAACTTGGTCTTGATGCGGCGACGATCTCGGCAGCTCTACTGCACGACGCAGTTGAAGACACGCACGTGACACGCGAAGAGATCGAGCGCCGATTCGGTGCAGAGGTTGCCGCAATGGTCGACGGTGTTACGAAACTAGACCGAATCAAGTTTGATTCGCGTGTAGCGCAGCAGGCAGCGACGCTTCGCAAGATGCTCGTTGCAATGTCAAAAGACGTTCGTGTTCTGTTGATCAAACTTGCTGATCGTCTCCACAACATGCGAACTATCGCCTCTCTGCCAGAGGCCAAACAATTGCGGATCGCGCGCGAAACACTTGATATTTATGCTCCTCTAGCGCACCGCATGGGTATCGGAGACGTTAAGTGGCAGCTCGAAGATCTATCGTTCGCTGTTCTGCACCCCAAACGGTATGCAGAGATCGAGCAACTTGTTGCCACACAGGCGCCGGAACGCGACTCCTACCTTGACTTCGTTCTCGCAGAGTTGCGCAGCCGACTCGCAGAGTTGAATATCGAGGCCGAGGTTCAAGGCAGACCCAAGCACTACTGGTCGATCTACGAGAAAATGGTGGTTAAGGGCAAGGACTTCGATGAGGTGTTTGACCTTGTTGGGGTGCGTGTAGTTGTCGAGTCAGTCAAGGATTGCTACGGCGCACTCGGAACAATCCACGCTGTTTGGCGCCCCGTTACCGGGCGCTTCAAAGATTACATAGCCATGCCGAAATTCAACCTCTACCAATCGCTCCACACCACTGTGGTGGGCCCTGAGGGTAAGCCAGTTGAGGTCCAGATTCGTACCCGCGAGATGCATCGGCGCGCCGAGTACGGCATCGCAGCGCACTGGTCCTACAAGGATCACCCGGGTAGCGGATCTACTGATGACCTTGTTTGGCTCCAGCGAATAGTTGATACACAGGAGGAGTCTGAGGACCCAGCTGAGTTCATGCAGACGCTAAAAGTTGACCTTGACCAAGATGAGGTCTTCGTATTTACACCTAAGGGAAGAGTTATCACGCTCCCAACCGGTTCAACCTGTATTGATTTTGCATATGCAATTCATACAGAGGTTGGGCACCATTGCATCGGCGCAAGGGTTAATGGGCGCTTAGTAGCAGTTGATTCCGTGCTTTCGTCTGGTGACGCTATAGAGATATTTACGAGCAAAGTCGAGACCGCTGGCCCGAGCCGAGACTGGCTTGAGTTTGCTCACTCCCCGCGTGCCGTATCAAAGATTAAGCAATGGTTCTCTCGAGAGCGTCGCTCCGATGCAATAGACAACGGAAGAGACTCCCTCGTTGACGAGTTGAGGAAAGAGGGTCTACCTGTTCAACGCTTAGCTAACTCTGATGCCTTGCTCGAGGTTGCAGAGGCAATGGGCGTTGATGGAGTTGATGCGCTTTATGTATCGATAGGCGAGGGGCATCTCTCTGCTCAAGCGGTAGCCCACCACATACAGAAGCACTTGAGCGAGGGCGAGGAGCAGCTACCTGTCACTGCGCGCAGGCCTCAACGAAGTTCACAGCGCAGGCGCACAGTTGGTGTTCATGCCGAGGGGCTCGATGATGTGATGGTCAGGCTCTCGCGATGCTGCACGCCGGTTCCAGGGGACGAGATAATGGGTTTCCTGACACGGGGGCGCGGCGTATCCGTGCATCGAACCGACTGTGCCAATGCAAGTGGGCTAGCGACGGTTACCGAGCGCGTCATTGAGGTTGAGTGGGACCATGACGCAGTTGGAACTTACGTTGTCTCGCTAGAGATAGAGGCGCTCGATCGTTCAGGTCTTCTTAGGGACATCGCCCATACGCTCTCGGAGCATCACGTAGGCATCGTTGCTAGTAGCAGTCAGACATCGCCCGACAGGGTTGCCCGCCTTAGGTTTGATTTCGAGCTAGCAGACCCAGGCCATCTCGACTCCATCGTTGCTGCTGTAAAACGGGTTAGATCGGTATATGAGGCGCAGAGAGTCCTGCCGGGTACGTCAACCTCATAGAGGCTTTTGAGTTTCGTGGCGTTACAGGCCCATCTGAGCAAGCGCTCGCCGGTAAGATCACTTCCGTGTCGTCGGATCCAGCATTTCGCGCCCCTATTGGGGTCCATGATGTCCTTCCCCCAGAGTCGGGGAGATGGGCAGATGTTGTAACGCGCTTCGCTGCGCGGGCAGGGATCTTCGGATTTGGGCTGATTCAAACCCCTCTCTTTGAGCACATCGAGGTATTCCGTCGCGTAGGCGAGCACACCGATGTTGTCAGTAAGGAGATGTACGAATTTCGCGACAAAGGGGATCGCCACCTTGCCCTCCGACCCGAGGGGACCGCCTCGGTTGTGCGTGCTTACGTTCAGCACCGTCCGCTTCCTCCGTGGAAGGTTTGGTACTTCGCCCCCAACTTTCGCTATGAGCGCCCTCAGAAGGGCCGCTACCGTCAGCATTGGCAACTAGGTGTTGAGGTACTTGGCTTAGATGATCCAGCGATTGATATTGAGGTGATCGCTTTAGCGGCCGGCTTCTATAGGGATCTAGGCCTCCGAGATCTGCGCCTCATAATCAACTCAATGGGCGACCCCGAGGGTAGGGGCGCATACGTAGAGGCTTTGAAGGGGCACCTACTTACTAACAGCGATGATCTAGGGTCAGAGTTTGTTGAGCGCGTCGAGGCGAACCCGCTGCGCGTGCTTGATTCGCGAAACCCTGAGTGGCAGGAAGCAATTGAGAGTTCTCCGCTCATCTCGAATCACTTGTCTCCAGATGCGAGCGCCCACTTTGAGGCAGTAAAGGCCGGGCTGAACGCGCTTGGAATTGAGTTTGAGGTAGATGGTCGACTCGTTCGAGGCTTCGATTACTACACACGCACCACATTTGAGTTCCAGAGCACTGCGCTCGATGCGGCACAGAATGCTGTCGGAGGCGGTGGCAGGTACGACGGTCTCGCCGAGGCTATGGGCGGGCCCCCAACTCCTGGAATCGGGTTCGGCATTGGAGTAGAGCGCCTGCTCCTCGCTCTCGATGCAGAGGAAGTCATCTCCACTTCGAAGGGCAACGCACCAAGTGTTTTCGTTATCGACGGGCTATCTGGTAACGACGAACTTCTACTACTCACAGTCACGTTTGGTCTGCGAGAGGCTGGAATCTCAACGGAGCGCGCGTACGGTGGGCGCAGCCTGAAGGCCCAGTGGAAGGCCGCTGACCGCTGCGGTGCGAGGTATGGAGTGATGATCGGCAAAGCAGAGTTAGAGCGTGATTCGGTCGTCGTAAAAGATCTAGAGACAGGCGAGCAAGTTGAAGTACGACGCGACCAACTGGTGGCGTGGATTCGTGAATCTTTTGAGGAGAACTACCAATGATGCGGACCCACTATGCAGGCTCTCTACGCGGGGGAGATGCGGGCTCAACAATCACAGTCTGTGGATGGGTAGCGGCACGCCGTGACCATGGAGGAGTTGTGTTCCTCGATCTACGCGATGCCTCTGGAATCCTGCAGATTGTTATAGATCCAGCGACACCAGCGGGCGCAGACTCGTCAAGAATCAGGTCTGAGTTTGTGCTTCAAGTCACCGGTGTAGTGCGCCCTCGCCCGGGAGGAACTCTCAATGTTGACCTACCGACCGGCGAGGTGGAGATAGCAGCGGAGTCAGTTGTGATTCTCAATGAATCAGAGCCTCCTCCCTTCCCATTAAACGATCGTGCGGATGGCGTTGACGAGTCGCTTCGGCTTCGACACCGTTACCTAGATCTAAGGCGAGGAGCAATGCAGCGCAACCTGCGACTCCGTGCCGGGGTAAATCGATCAGTACGCGCTGTTATGGATGCCCAGAATTTTGTAGAGGTTGAGACCCCAATGCTTATCGCCTCTACACCAGAGGGAGCACGCGACTTTGTCGTGCCTTCGAGGCTGCACCCAGGGGAGTTCTACGCGCTTCCACAGAGCCCGCAACTATTCAAGCAACTATTGATGGTGGGTGGGCTCGACCGCTACTACCAGGTTGCTAGATGCCTGCGAGACGAAGACCTGCGCGCCGACCGACAGTTCGAGTTCATGCAACTCGATGTAGAGATGTCATTTGCTGATGCCCAGGATGTAATGGATGTCGTTGCCCTCGCAGTCGATGCAGCGGTAGTTGGTGCAACCGGAATTAGCATCGGAGATATCCCATCGATTACTTGGCAAGAATCAATGGAGCGTTTCGGTACAGATAAGCCCGACCTTCGCTTCGGCATGGAACTTATTGATCTCGCGTCGGTGTTTGCCTCGACAGAGTTCCGTGCCTTCCAGGCAGATGCAGTTAAGGGCATATGCGTTGCAGGCATGGGCGAGGCGTCGCGATCGACCGTTGATGGCTTAGTCGACCGCGCGAAGTCGCTTGGTGCTCAAGGTTTGGTATGGATGCGTGTACGTGATGGTGGAGTGCTTGAGGCGCCAGTCGCTAAGTTCCTCTCGGAGGAGGAGCAGTCAGGAGTCGTTGCGACTCTCGGTGCGGTCTCTGGCGATCTCGTTCTGATTGTGGCTGGAGAGCGCCGCATGGCGAACGAAGTGCTGGGCGCACTTCGGCTTGACCTAGGTAAGCCCCCCGTTAATTTCTCTGAGACCGAGGGTGGCCCCGCGCTTATGCGCTTCGTCTGGGTGACCGACTTCCCGCTATTCGAGAAGGTTGATGCATCTGGGCGACCGACTCCTGCCCACCATCCATTTACGATGCCGCATCTCGACGACTTAGATCTCTTGGATGGCTCAGGCGACGAACTTCTCGCTGTGCGTTCGCAGGCCTATGACCTCGTGCTTAACGGATGGGAGCTCGGATCGGGGAGTGTGCGAATTCATCGCGCCGATGTTCAGTCACGGATCTTCGCTCTACTTGGCATTGATGCTCAGGAAGCACAGGAGCGCTTTGGATTCTTGTTGGACGCCTTCAAATTTGGTGCGCCTCCGCACGCAGGATTCGCTTTCGGTATTGATCGCCTTGTTGCGCTTCTCGCAGGCGAGGAGAACATTCGAGAGGTGATTGCCTTCCCGAAGACGCAGTCTGGCTCGGACCCACTTACAGGTGCCCCTGGCCCCCTAGACCCAATTCACCTGCGCGAACTCGGCCTTGCTCTGCCAGCCCGCCCCAAGAAATAGGCGCTCAAGAGGAAATAGATGATTACGGCGTGGTGGCGATTCTGCCCCCTAAGCGCGAACCGCCACTAGGTCGGTAGGGTCACGTCCGTGGGTGATGATCTTTTTACTGCAGCGGCTGAGGAGCGTTTACGTCGAAGAGCGCCTCTCGCGGCGCGCCTGCGCCCTCGAAGTCTTGATGAAGTAGTCGGCCAGCAGCATCTGCTCGGCCCCGGGAGGCCGCTGCGTGCGTTGATCGAGGCAGATCGACTCTCCTCGGTGATCCTCTGGGGTCCACCTGGCACTGGGAAGACGAGTGTGGCTCGGCTCACAGCGCATGCGACTGCTCAAGCATTCGAGGCGCTCAGCGCGGTTACCGCAGGCGTCAAGGATGTCAGAGAGGTAGTAGAGCGTGCACGAGATCGCCTTGGTCAGCGCGGGCAAGGAACAATTCTTTTTCTTGACGAAGTTCATCGGTTTAACCGCACTCAGCAAGATGCGCTTCTTCCCCATGTGGAGGAGGGGCTAGTCGTCTTAGTTGGAGCAACAACCGAGAACCCATATTTTTCGCTAACAGCTCCACTGCTGAGCCGATCCACACTCTTTCGTCTTGAGCCGGTACCAGCAGAGGCGCTGCGCGAATTAGTTGCTCTCGCCTTGACAGATAGAGAACGCGGCCTCGGCGATGATGAGTTGAGTATCTCAGAGGATGCAATGGCGCACCTTGTCGACCGAGCAGAGGGCGATGCGCGACACCTACTGACCTCCCTCGAGGTTGCAGCAGCGCTTACTTGCGAGTCCGCCACTAAAGAGATTTCACTCGAGTGCGCAGAGGCGGCGTTAGCGGCGCGAGCGATTCAGTATGGCGCCGATGAGCACTACGACATCATCTCCGCATTCATAAAATCAATTCGTGGATCTGACGCGGATGCCGGCCTCTATTGGCTCGCTCGCATGCTCGAGGCAGGCGAGGATGCGCGTTACGTAGCGCGCCGGTTAGTGATACTCGCCTCAGAGGATGTAGGGATGGCTGATCCTCTGGCCCTACCACTAGCGATGGCGGCCGCTCAGGCGGTGGAGTTTGTTGGCCTACCGGAGGCGCAACTGAACCTCGCTCACTGCGTCGTTTACCTTGCGAATTGCCCTAAATCAAACTCCGTGACGCTAGGTATTGGGGCTGCCACCTCAGATGTGCGGACCCTCCCAACTGGGATGGTTCCGGCTCATCTGAAGGACGGGCATTACAAGGGGGCGAGCGCCTTAGGGCATGGCGTTGGCTACGTGTACCCTCACGATCGACCGGGCGCATGGGCAGATCAGCAGTATCGGCCCGAGGAGGTTGCCTCTCAGATCTACTGGCGCCCGACAGGGCATGGGCGTGATGTGGCCAGACTCGGTACGGTTGAGGCTGCAGATAGGGATCCCCAGAGATCGCAAACGGGACCAGAACAGAGAGAGGTTAAGAGTTGAGCGCATCTGAGTGGTTAGTAGCTGTAGCAACAGTGTTACTTGCTGTGCTCGTAGGCGCGTTGCTCCTAGCACTGTTGCAGGTAATAGCGACACTTAGAAGCCTTCGCAAAACTGTCAACGACTTACGGGTTGAGACAGTTGGGATGATCTCCGAGATGCGTCTCGCTGTCAGGGACGCAACCTTTGAGGTGGATCGTGTCGATGCGCTACTTACGACAGCAGAGTCCGTTGGTGAGAACCTGGATTCAGCCTCGCGGCTGTTGAGGCGTACCGTCTCAAACCCAGTTGTAAAGGTCATTGCGTTTAGTGCCGGTACCAAACGTGCAGTGGCTCGGCTACGTCGATCTGATGCACGAACTGATGGTCGAAGCGATCGGCCATCGGACCGCCGCGGAGCATAAATGTTGACGCGCCTCTTAGTTTCTAGGCAGCTCGAGGGGTAGGCGTTGAGATAGTGAATACAGATATAGAGACGAAGATTATAAAGACAAAGATAAAGATGAAAACAAAGATGGAGATTTAGAGATGGTCCCTAAAAGAGCGTTCTGGGCAGCCACCGGATACGCAGCCGGATTCGGCACCTCAATCTGGGCAGTTCGCAAGGCCAAGGCAGTGGCACGCCGGTTCGCCCCCTCCGAGGTAGTAACCCGCACAGCTGCCTCGGCCGGTGCAACCAAGCGCAGAATCGGGGATGCCCTCGGCGACGCGTTCGTGGAGGGTCGCGATGTGATGCGCTCCCGCGAGGCCGAGATGCGAGCAGATATTGAGGCTAGGGGAGCCAAGTCTTCGATTCTGGAGCCAGGGGCCGATGAAGAACAGGAGATCAGCCCGACTCTGCGTGCCAACTTGAGGCTCGTAGAGGAGGATCCGGCTCCCCCCGAGTTGGAGAGTGAATCTGGGGTCCAAGGGGGCAGACACATTTCTAAGCGCGCAAGCATGAGGACGCGCCGCGACGTTCGCTAGCCTCACCCCGTGGCGCCACGTAACTCAGATGAACTCAGAAGCACTTTCCTAAATTTCTTTGCCGAGCGCGGGCACACAATTGTGCCATCGGCGAGTCTGATTCCGCACGACTCGAGCCTCCTCTTCACCGTTGCTGGGATGGTGCCATTCAAGCCGTACTTCGTCGGAGAGGAACCAGCGCCATACCCGCGTGCTACCTCGGTGCAGAAGTGTGTGCGAGCGGGCGGCAAGCACAACGACCTCGATGATATTGGGCGCACGAATCGTCACTTTTCGTTCTTCGAGATGCTCGGCAACTTCTCCTTCGGTGATTACTTCAAAGCAGAGGCAATTCCATTTGCATGGGAGTTATACACACAGGGGCTAGACCTTGATCCAAATCGACTCTGGGTAACCGTGCATGAAACAGATGATGAGGCTGCTGCAATTTGGCGCGATGTCATCGGTGTGCCTGCGGAGCGTATTCAGCGCATGGGCGAGGACAACTTCTGGCGTATGGCAGATACCGGCCCATGCGGTCCGTGTACCGAGATCTTCTGGGACCTCGGGCCGGAGTTCGGTGCAGATGGTGGCCCAAAGTTTGGAAGCGAGGATCGGTTCGTTGAGGTATGGAACCTTGTTTTCATGCAGTTCGACGCTCGCCCTGACGGGTCTTTGGTTCCGCTACCAAAGCCAAGCGTCGATACCGGTGCAGGGCTAGAGCGCAACCTTGCGGTACTGCAGGGTGTCCCTACGGTCTGGGATATCGATTTCTTCCGCGAAATAATCGCGCAGGCCGAGCGCACCACTGGTGTTGCATACGGATCCGGTGGCGAGCCCGATGTTTCGCTGCGTATTCTCGCTGAGCATGGGCGTGCGATGACGTTCTTGGTCTCCGACGGAGTCGTTCCTTCGAACGTCGAACGCGGTTATGTGCTTCGCCGAATTATTCGCAGGGCCGTGCGCCATGCGTACCGCCTAGGTGCACGCAATTTGGTAACACCATCAATGGTAGAGGCGACTATCGGTGCGATGGGCTCCGCGTACCCAGATCTGGTTAAGAACCGGGATCTAGTTCTTGGAATTGTTGGGCGAGAAGAAGAACGCTTCTTGCGAACTCTTGCTCGCGGTGTCGAACTGCTTGATGATGTGCTCGCTGAGGGCGATGTAACTGGAGAAAAAGCTTTCTTTCTCCACGACACTCTTGGTTTCCCGATCGACTTGAGTCGCGAGATAGCCGGAGAGCGCGGCAGAGGCATAGATGTCGGCGGGTTCGAGTCCCTTATGGGGGAGCAGCGCACGCGAGCTAGAGACGCGCTCAAAGCCGCAGGCGGATCTGGTGGAGCACCTGTTGAGTTGTACAGAGAGATACTCGATGATCACGGACCTACCGAGTTCACGGGGCGCGTTGAGTACTCAACCGAGGGGTCCCGTGTCTTGGCGATCCTCTCTGGTGGTGAGCGACTCGCTCGAGCTGGGTCTGGCGAAGAAGTAGATGTATTCCTAGATCGAACCCCTTTCTATGCTGAGTCCGGTGGTCAGGTTGGCGACACTGGCTCTATCGAGAGTGCTACAGGCCTACGTATGAAGGTGCTGGATACCACCTATGCCATCCCCGGAACCCTCTCGATTCACCGTGTTCGTATTGAGTCGGGCGAGGCAGTCGATGGTGTTGAGGTAACCGCGACAATCGATGGCGATCGGCGCGATGACATTCGACGAAATCACACGGCGACTCACATCCTGCACTGGGCTCTAAGAGAGGTCCTTGGAGACCACATCAAGCAGGCCGGATCACATGTTGCTCCGGAGCGACTGCGCTTCGACTTCAGTCATTTTGAGGGAGTTACTCAGGCAGAGATCGATCGCATCGAGTCCCTTGCTAACGCCGAGGTCATAAGCGACGCCCCTGTGCGGAACTATGAGACATCTAAGGCCCATGCGGAGAGCATCGGCGCAGTTGCATTCTTCGGAGACAAGTATGGCGACGTAGTGCGGGTGCTTGAGGCAGGCCCTCAATCAATCGAACTCTGCGGCGGAACACATGTTCATGCGCTTGGCTTCATCGGCCCGATCAAGATTTTGAGTGAAGGTTCTGTCGGCGCAAATATGCGACGGATTGAGGCAGTTACTGGCTCACATGCGCTAGAGAAGATTCGTGAGGATGAGAAGCGAATGAGATCTATTGCTTCTTCAATGAACACGACCCAACTCGAGGTCCCAGAGAAGATCGAGCGACTTATGGCCCAGGTAAAATCGCTGGGCGATGAGGTTGCAGGGCTACGCGCTAAGCAAGCTGCTGCGCAGGCTGGCGAGTTGGCTGCGAACGCTGAGGGAGGGATTGTTGTAGTTCGGCGTGACGGCTTTACTCCCGACGATCTGCGATTGCTCGCCGCTGCTGTGCGTGACGCTCTCCCCTCCGGAATTGCGGCAGTAATTGGCCTCAACCCTGATGGGGATAAGGCTGGCCTAGCTGTAGCCGTTACAAAGGACCTAGTCGCGAGCGGTGCATCGGCGGCAACAATTGCTCAAGGGGCGGCGAAACTTCTTGGTGGCGGTACCGCTAAGAGCGCTGACCTCGTAGTCGGTGGTGGCCCGAAAATCGCAGCGATAGACGAGGCCTTCAACCTCGTCTTTGCTGCTGCTACTGAGGCAGTGACCGGAGGGTGACTCGAGCGCTTGGTGTAGATCTCGGAGAGAAGCGCATCGGAATTGCTCTCTCTGACCCAACCCGCACGATCGCTAGCCCTCACTCCGTAATAAAGCGATCCGGCAACGCTGATGTAGACCGACGGGCGGTGCTCAACATCGCACGCGAGGAGGGAGTCACCCAACTCGTCGTTGGGCTCCCCCTAACACTCACGGGTGCCCGCAGAGCAGCTGCTCGCGCTGCGCTCGCAGAGATAGAGGCCCTGAAGGCACTTGCTCCAGATCTAATGATTGAGGCCTTTGATGAACGGCTCACTACAGCGATTGCCCAGCGGTCCCTCTTGGAGGGGGATGTGCGGCGCAAGGATCGCAAGCAGGTAATCGACAAGGTCGCAGCCGCAGTCATGCTGCAGTCTTGGCTTGATGGACAGATATGAACGACTCGGGTATTGATTCCCCAACGGATGGGAACGAGAGTTCCGGTGCGCGCGGCGTCTATGGAGACGTTCAGCGAGACGTTGAAGGAGAAGTTGCAGTAGCTGGCGGGGGAGCGAAAAAGGGGCGGAAGAAGACGCTCGTTGCATTCGCGATACTTCTGGCAGCGCTTCTGGTATTCGCGTTGCTCTGTGTGTCAATGCTCGGTCTGACAGCAGGCTCAGGATCTGCCAACAAAAGAGTTGTGGTCAACGTTAAGAGCGGTTCCTCTGTCTCCGAGATCGGATCGCAGCTAACGAGAGCAAATGTTGTGCCGAATGCCCTCGCATTCAGGATCTATTCTCGGATCACTTCGGCAGGGCCGTTCCAAGCAGGCAAGTACGAGCTAAATGAATCGCAGTCCGTTCCCTCGGCGATCAAAGCGCTGTCACGCGGACCCAAGATTAGTTACAGAATTCTTGCGCTTCCGCCTGGTCTCACAATCGCAGAGATTGCGCAGCGAGTCGGGTCGCTCCGCTCAATGTCGAGCGCAAAATTCCTGGAGGTAGTTGCTTCTGGGAGTATCCGCTCGAAGTATCAACCAGAGGGCATTGCTTCATTAGAGGGCCTAACTTGGCCGGATACCTATTACATCTCCGAGCAGGAGGATGAGGCGGCTGTCCTCAAGCGAATAGTCGATCGCTTTGACTCTGAGATTTTGCGCATGAAGATAGGTGAGCAGGCCAGCGCACAAGGGAAGAGCGTCTACGAGGTAACCACGCTCGCATCACTGATTCAAGGTGAGTCGCGCCTTGACGAAGACCGACCACTTATCTCTGGGGTAATAGCGAATCGCATGCGCTTAGGGATGCTCCTCCAAATTGATGCGACGCTTCTCTACGCCCGCGGGGATCGTGGGCCACTAACGAGTGAGGATTTCGCTCGCCCGGGTCCGTATAACTCCTACAAATCACTAGGGCTCCCGCCGACTCCGATTATGACGGTCACTGCACCCTCGTTAATTGCCGCGCTAACCCCCTCCAAAATCCCGTATCTTTACTACGTGCTCTACGAGAAGAACGGCAAACATAAATTTGCGACAACCTATGAAGAGCACCTAGCCAACATCGCAGACGCACGAC
Organism: Actinomycetes bacterium; assembly: GCA_037146835.1. Lineage (GTDB taxonomy): Bacteria > Actinomycetota > Acidimicrobiia > IMCC26256 > IMCC26256 > IMCC26256. The sequence goes on from JBAWWI010000004.1 coordinate 42,943, forward strand.
GTAGGGGAGTTCTATGAGTCGGCCACCGGTTAGCGGAGCAACTCGCCTTGCAGCGGTAATAGGAGATCCAGTGCGGCACTCCCGCTCTCCACAGTTGCACAACGCTGCTTACGAGGAGCTAGGTCTCGACTGGGTTTACGTAGCTCTGCCCGTTGCTGCAGGGCATGGATTTGCGGCAGTTCGCTCCATGGTAGATCTCGGGATTTCAGGGCTCAATGTCACGATGCCGCATAAGGTCGATGCTGCAGATGCGTGCGACGAACTGACCCCGGAGGCAGAGGCGCTGCGCTCCGTAAATACCGTGGTGCTGCGTGAGGATGGGACTCTGATTGGGGCTAGTACCGACGGTGAGGGCTTTATGAGAAGCCTTGCTGATGAGGGAGTCAGCGTCGCGGGAAAGAGTGTGTTGATCATCGGAGCTGGGGGAGCGGGGCGAGCTGTGGCTCATGCTCTAGGAGTCGCTGGTGCGGTAGTAACTGTTGCTGCGCGCCGAATTGAGGCTGCACGTGAGTCAGCACTGCTAGCACCAGATGCACGCGCCATGCTCATGAGCGAGATCGACTCCGTTGTAGGTGAGAGCGAGATAATCGTGAACGCGACGCCAATTGGTATGGCGGTCGAGCCCCCGCTCTTCAACACCGACCTGCTGACCCCTGCGCATTTAGTCTGCGATCTTGTCTACCAACCGGCGATGACTCCACTCCTCGAGGCAGCGGAGCAGAGGTCTGCATCGATTGTGGGAGGCATCGGAATGCTGCTTCATCAGGCAGCGGTCGCCTTCGAGATGCATACCGGTCATGCTGCTCCGATAGAGGCAATGCGCAGAGCAATAGCGATCCTTTAGCTAGCGCCTGAGGGAACACCTGAGAGAGCGCCAGAGAGAACGCTGAGCGTTCTTGGTTCTAACGGATGGTCCGCTCCCCGAAGCTGATCATGCGCGGGTGGAAGCTTGCGCTCGCGTGATGCTGGTGTTGTAAATGTGGCTCAAGTCATACCCTGTAACCTAAAGTTAGCCTCAAGTTCTCCACTCAATCTTCCGATGATTCCTGCGTATAGAACCATCATGGACGAGAGGGATGACGTGGGACTTCAAGGCACGATCGAGACACTGCCAGCATCCGATGTACTCGGAGCGCTCTGCGCCCATGGCTCCACTGGAGTCTTAGAGATGCGTGGGGATACAGGTCGCTTGAGCCTGAGTCTTCTCGGAGGATTCCTTGTAGCAGGGGACATGGAGCGCTTGTTTGGCAGCCCCAAGGACCGCAGCGCTCTGACACTGCGCCTTGTTGATGTGCTCTGCTCGATGCTGCGAGTTGAGAGTGGTAGTTATGAATTTAGAGACGGGGCGATTGAGCGGCCTAGCGACGCCAGGATCGACCTCCACGATGTTCTCTCGCGAGCCGTTGCTGTAACAGAGTCATTAAGAGCACTTGGTTCCAGCGTCCCATCCCTCGATGCGATTCCGATATTGATTGAGAGCGACGAGGATGCTCCGATCACCTTGAACCGCTCCATGCTGAGGCTTGTTTCTCATGTTGATGAGATTATGAGCATCGCTCAAATTGCTGAATTAATAGGGCTAAGTGCCTATGAGGCCGCTGTCCCGATTGCGGAGTTGATCGACCTCGGGATTCTGGGTTCTTTCCTGCCTGATGCTCTTAGTGGAGAGCACGCAGCACCTCTAGGGACGCGTTCAGGGGTGCCATCAGCAAACTCCAGTTCCTCCATAGCGGAGGCGACCAGAGACTCTGTGGAGCTCGCCGCAAGCCTCGTCGAGGCGCACCGCTCTCCTTATTCAGATGCTGCTGAGCAAGCGTTGGCGGATCTTGCGGGTGGCGACGAATCGATAGAGCAGAGCTTTGATTCTGCTTTAAATAGTGATGAATCCGAGATGCCCCACGATATGGAGAACTCCATGTCTGGTGACGACCTCTTGGAGATGGATGTCTATGCCCCAGACGAGCTCAATGCTCTGCTCAGCGAGGCGAGCGAGATGAGCGGTGCATGGGTGGCCGGTGATGGCGAAGAGGGCGATGGCGAAGATGGCGATGATGAGCTCTCAGGTGATCTTCAGCAGACCACCATCACTGCGGATCGCGGTGCACTTCTCAGACTTTTCTCTGGCCTACGCACCGATCACGGATAGTTTCAAAAATCCTTGTACTAGGCCCTACAGCCCCCGCCCCGCGGCGCCGATAGGGTCACATCAGGGGACGCAGGGTCCGCTGCAATGAGGGAGAGGTAGTCGTGTCTGAAGGCACGCCATTGGGGTCACTCCTAGTCGAGACCGGCCTCATCACCAAAGATCAACTGGCCGAGGCTCTCGATACTCAAGTCTCGACTGGGCGCCCGATCGGTCGCGTCCTCATTGATCAAGGTCTGATCTCAGAGAGCGATCTTGTGCGCGCATTGGCCAGGCAAGTGGGGCTTGAGTTTGTCGACCTCACAGAACGCGTTATCGATGCGACCGTCGCTTCCTTGATTCCAGAAGGCCTAGCCCGGCGCTATCAAGCACTCCCGATTTCCTGGGACGACGATGTGCTCGTCGTCGCAATGGCTGACCCATCGAATGTCCTTGCGGTAGATGACATACGTGCGCTTACTGGTGCCCAGGTTCGCTGTGTAGTTGCGACCTCGGCGCAGATTCGCGAGACCATCGATAGGTTCCATCGCCTCGATAGCGAGGTAGATGATCTTGCTTCGCAGGCAGCTGACGAGCTATCGGATAACGACGAACTCGCGAATGTAAGTGCAGTAGTTGAGGATGCACCGATCGTAAAGTTCGTGAATCTCCTAATTACGCAGGCTGTAGCCGACAGAGCCTCGGATATTCACGTTGAGCCTGCTGAGCGGGATCTGCGTATTCGTTTTCGAATCGATGGAGTGCTGCATGAGGTAATGCGCTCTCCAAAGGCAATTCAAGCTGGCGTTATCTCGAGGCTCAAGGTCATGAGCGATATCAATATCGCTGAGCGTCGAATTCCACAAGATGGTCGTATGTCGCTGACCGTTGGGGGCAAACCAATCGATCTTCGTGTCGCTACCCTTCCTACGGTGCACGGCGAGAAGGTCGTCATGCGAATTCTCGACAAGAACCAAGCGCTTTTAAGCCTTCAGGATCAGGGATTCCTTCCGGACACGCTTGAGCGGTACGAGCGTTCGTTCCGTAAGCCTTATGGCACAGTATTGGTGACCGGCCCTACGGGATCAGGGAAATCCACAACCCTCTATGCGACCCTAAACGTCCTAAATGAGGTCCAGCGCAACATCATCACGATCGAGGACCCCGTCGAGTATCGACTCGCCGGAATTAACCAGATCCAGGTCAACCCTAAGGCTGGGCTCACATTCGCCTCAGCGCTTCGCTCGATTCTGCGAGCAGACCCAGATGTTCTACTCGTAGGTGAGATTCGAGACCGCGAGACTGCCATCATCGGTATTGAGGCTGCGCTTACTGGTCACCTTGTTCTCACAACCCTTCACACCAATGATGCCGCCTCAACACCGATGCGACTTCTCGAGATGGGTGTCGAGCCTTTCCTTGTGACTAGTGCTCTAGATGTGGTGCTTGCTCAAAGACTCGCTCGCCGCCTCTGTGATCGGTGTAAAGAGCCATACCAGCCAAGCGAGGAGGAGCTCCTAAGTGCTCGCTGGGCAATGGAGACGATCGATATTGGCGACTGGCCAACTCTGCACCGTGCGGTGGGTTGCTCGGCCTGCGGACGTACTGGGTATCGCGGTCGTTTTGCTCTACACGAGGTGATGCCTATCTCCGAGGAGATTGAGCGCCTCATCATCGAGCGTCGCTCCGTCGAGGACCTTGCCAAAGTGGCGCAGATGGAGGGAATGATCCCGCTGCGTCAAGACGGGTTACGTAAAGCAGCGATGGGCATGACAAGTATCGAAGAGATCTTCCGAGTCGTCACCTGATTTGTGCTTATAAGCCTTGAGCGACAGCTCTCAGGGTGGCGCCGGCTCAGCCTTTCTGAGCCGTTTCTGGACATCTGCTGAGCCTCTTCTGAGTCTTCTAAGAAATGAGGGCAGGAAGGCCTACAGGTGCCCCACTTCTGCGCCGATAGAACGCCCATGAGCCTGGGAGGCCAAGAGATGTTGTCGAGTCAAGCAAGAGTTTTGGGTGAGTTCCTAGTAGAGCGCCATGTCTTATCGAGAGATGACTTAGCGATAGCGATGGCTGAGGCTCGGAGACAGAGCGAGCCGATTACTCAGGTTCTAATCCGAAATGGTTTAGTAGGCGAGAAAGACCTCACCGCTGCTCTAGCGGAGACAGTTGGACTGCGCTTCATTGACTTCACTGAGACGCCTCTTCACCCAGAAGCAGCGACAACGATTCCTGAGTCAGTTGCGCGCGAGTACTTGGCTGTAGGTGTCGACTTTGATGGGCCGCGCCTCATTGTTGCGTTTGCGGACCCAGGCAACGATGCTGGAGTTGTGGCCGTTGGTCAGGCAACTGGATACGAGATTGTTGCTGCTGCCGGTAGTCGCTACGAGATAGGGCATGCGCTCGATCAAATCTTCGGTGTGGCCAGCGTGGCTCAGCAGGGGAGCGGCGGCCTCGAGAACCCAGATGGTGTACCTGTATTAGATGTAAATGAATTGCTCGCAATGGTTATCGAGCGCGGGGGATCCGACCTCCACCTCACTGCAGGATCTGCGCCTGTTATCCGGGTTAACGGAGAACTCAAGCCGGTTGACGGGATTGAGCCTCTAAACGGCTCGCAGATTAGAGAGATCATCTACGCGATTCTTACCCAGAAGCAGCGTGAGAAGTTTGAGAGCGAACTCGAACTCGACGCGAGCTACACGCTCCCAGGGCGCAGCCGATTCAGGCTCAATGTATTCCTCCAGCGCGACTCGGTCGGCGCAGTTATGCGCGCGATTCCATTTGAGATTGTGGAGTTGGCAAGTCTTGGGCTTCCCGCAGCGGTTGAGCGCTTCGCCGATCTCCCACGAGGTCTTGTTCTCGTAACTGGCCCTACTGGATCAGGAAAATCAACCACGCTTGCATCCTTGATCGATATCGTGAATAAGACCAAGGCTCTTCACATCATGACTGTGGAGGACCCGATCGAGTTCCTCCACACGCATAAGAAGTCTGTTGTGAACCAGCGTGAGGTAGGGGAGGACACTCATTCTTTCTCGAACGCTCTTCGCCATGTTCTGCGTCAGGACCCAGATGTAATCCTTGTGGGCGAGATGCGCGACCTCGAGACAATCTCAACTGCACTCACCGCTGCTGAGACAGGGCACCTTGTATTTGCGACGCTTCACACCCAGGATGCTCCTCAATCCATTGACCGCATTATTGATGTGTTCCCTGCTCATCAGCAGCAGCAGATTCGTGTGCAGCTAGCCGCATCGCTGCAGGGGATAGTGACCCAGCAATTGATCCCCACCAGCGACGGCAAGGGCCGAGCGGTAGCAGCAGAGATACTCGCCGCCACACCGGCAGTTCGAAACCTCATACGTGAAGGCAAGGTGCACCAGATTTACTCGGTCATGCAGGCTGGCGCCAAGCACGGCATGGTCACCATGGACCAGAGCCTTGCAGCGCTAGTGCGCGAGGGGAAGATCTCTCGTGAGATTGCATTTGAGCGATGCACCAACGAAGAAGATTTGAAGCGCCTGATCCAAAGCGGAGGTTTCTGAGATGACAAGTACATTTACGTATCGAGTGCGCGATAGCGCTGGCAAGGTCGTTGAGGGAAAGCTTGAGGGCGCTGATGAGGCGCTCGTCGTACGCAAACTCCGCGAGATGGGCTACACCCCAATCACTGTCACGCGCCGCGACTCCTCGCGCCTGCAATCTGATATCAAGATCCCAGGGATGAGTGGGCGCGTTGCGCTCAAAGACGTAGCCGTACTGTCGAGACAGTTCGCAACGATGATCAACTCCGGGCTCTCGCTCTTGAGGGCACTCTCTATTCTCTCAGAGCAGACCGAGAACGCGTCGCTAGCACGAATGATTGGCGAGGTTCGTCAAGATGTCGAGCGCGGCTCTTCTCTCTCGGCTTCTTTGGCTCGCCACCCAAAGGCTTTCAACCGCCTCTACATCTCGATGGTTCGATCTGGCGAGGTTGGCGGATCGCTTGATGCGGTATTGATGCGCCTAGCGGACACGATAGAGAGCCAAGTCGAACTTCACCGCAAGGTTAAGTCGGCCATGACCTATCCAGTCGTTGTCTTCTCTTTGGTTGTATTCATCGCATCTGCGATGCTGCTATTCATTGTTCCTCAATTCAAGGGAATTTATGTCGAGCTAGGTGGAACGCTTCCTCTCCCGACTCGAATTCTCATCAGCATCTCCGATGTAGTGAAGAAGTATTTTCCGATGCTCATCCTCTTCTCGGGGGTCGGGGGTTGGTTCCTACGTCGCTGGGCTCACTCCCCCAAGGGGAGGCCCACTTGGGATGCATTCGTATTGAAGGTTCCAGTCTTCGGGCTGCTTGCTCGCAAGGGTGCACTCGCACGGTTTGCCCGCACGCTTGCAGCCTTGACCCGCTCCGGTGTGGGAATCCTCGAGGCTCTAGAGATTGTCGCTGATACCGCCGGGAACGAAGTGGTCTCGCTCGCGCTTAGGGATACTCAACGTGCGGTCAAACAGGGCGACACGCTCGCTCGTCCGCTTAGTCAGCACGA
>JBAWWI010000005.1:0-47073 GCA_037146835.1 Actinomycetes bacterium
AGGGTTGGGCTGTTCGCCCATTAAAGCGGTACGCGAGCTGGGTTTAGAACGTCGCGAGACAGTTCGGTCCCTATCCGTTGCGGGCGTAAGAGATTTGAGGGGAGCTGTCCCTAGTACGAGAGGACCGGGATGGACGCAGCTCTAGTGTGCCAGTTGTTCCGCCAGGAGCACGGCTGGTTGGCTACCTGCGGAAGAGATAAGCGCTGAAAGCATATAAGCGCGAAACTCGCCTCGAGACGAGATCTCTCACCGGGTTAACCGGGTAAGGCCCCTAGTAGACGACTAGGTAGATAGGCCGGAGGTGTACGCACGGCAACGTGTTTAGCCGACCGGTACTAATCGGCCGAGGGCTTGAGATTTTCTCGGTATTCGTGCTCGCTATGGAGTCTTTAAGGGCGCAGCTATATGCGCGTACTTAATTGACAACTGATTTCCGGTGGCAATAGCGGCGGGGAAACACCCGTTCCCATCCCGAACACGGAAGTGAAGACTGCCCGCGCCGATGGTACTTGGGGGGAAGCCCTCTGGGAGAGTAGGTCGTCGCCGGAATTTTTTTGAGAAAGGGGTGCCATTTGGCGCCCCTTTTTCGCGCCCAAATTCGATTTGGCGATGGGCCTCCAGAATCGTGCTCTATCGGGGATTTTCAAGCACCAATTGTGCTCGCTATACGTGTTCGCTATGAGTGGTTATTTATCTTTCGCTAATCTTGCTTGTTCACTTAAAGTGGTTTAGGCTTTGAGAATGCTGATTTCAAAAAGCCTACTTTCAAAGAACTCGTTATCAAAGAGCTCAATGCCCAAGAAGCCACGGAAATTCAAGGCTAGGAATTTGAGGGTCGTCAAGGCTGTCGCCCTTGCGGGAGCACTTGTCATGATGCTTGCAGCCTGTGATCTAGCGACGCTCTCAGGCGGCGGATCTGGCGACTCTCCAATTAGTGGGAGAGGGAAGATCTCGCTCGCTATCGAGACTAAAGAACTATGTCTAAAGGGTACAGAGCGCGACTGTGCGAACTACTCCTTCCAGGGAGGGTTCCAGAGTGTGACCGGTGAGTTCAAGGACTCCGGCATGAGTCCCTCTTGGCCATATGGCGTATCCATGAAATTTGATGGTGCCTATAGCGCGACTGAGAAGCGCGACATCGGCGTGCTTCTCCTTGCAGGAGATGTTTGCAACGAACTCCTCGGTATTCCGGCTGGCGCCCAGGTCAAGCACTCCGAAGATTCGCAGCATGCGAATTGTTGGCTCGGCGGCATTGGGTATCGCTCAGGGGATAACAGGCACTATCCAAACGCAGCACGGTGCTTCGGGGAGTCAGCAGTTGTATCGAATTCGTTGCCATCGGGGTTAGCGCGGTCGTTAGCGAATCCAGTTGTGAGCGGGGCAATAAAAATCGCTGAACGCGAGATCAACAAGGGCGGGGATGATCAACCTGAGCAGAACCGAATTACTGGTCTTGCACTGGTGCTGATAGTTGACGCTAACCACAATGGGCGGATAGATGAAGACTCCGAATCGAATAGGAGCGCGGACGGGTTCATCCTCGCTTCACTCTGCGGGCCTTACTCAAGTCAACCTTCTTTAGGTGGAGGTGGAGGAATGGGTTCTGGATACACCTATGCAACTTGTCCCGGCGGAACTTTCCCGAGTGATGCTTTCAGTGGTGCCGCTATTAGCCCGGACTGCATTGTGCCTCTGCGCAACGGTGACCTGAAGATCAAGATCATTCCAACAACCTCGACCTCTACAACTACAACGACTACAACTACGACGCTTCCACCGAACTAGGTAGCTGCGCGCAAATTTTTCTATTCCAATATCGCACTAACGCTTGGAGCTCTATAAATGAAGATCGTGAAGAATCTTAAAGTGACTGCCGCTGCAGCAGTTTTGGTGCTCGTCGCCGCTGCCTGCGGTGCGGGCGAACTCTCGGGCGGCGGGTCGGCAGACTCTGCCATCTCCTCTAGAGGAAAGATCTCCATCTCTATGGAGACGAAAGGGCTCTGCGTGAGCGGTACCGAGCGCGAGTGTGCTGACTTTCGATACGGAGGCCATAACCAACTTGTCAAAGGTGAATTCAAAGACTCTGGCAAGAATGCCGCTTGGCCCTATGGAGTATCTATGCAATTTGAAGGGAGTTTTGGCACCTATCCGAAGGACTTGGCACAAAGCAATGCAGATACTGACTGTCCAACTACGGGCCTCACTTGTTGGGCCGGTGTGGTTGGCTATCGATCTGCCGATGAGCGTCACTACCCGAATACTCCAACAGCTGATTGCGTTAACTATTCCGGAGGGGAGAGTCTCCACTCCCAGTTGGTAGATGGTGCAGCGAGGGCGAATAGCGATCCCAGGTTTGCTGCCGCTTTGGAGGAGGGGGTATCTCGCCTTCAAGAGAAGGTGAGAGACGACTCAGAGCACTCGGATCACCGCAAATCAGTTACAGGATTAGCTTTCGTGCTGATTGTGGATACAAACCGAAATGGCGAGATTGACTCGGGTGAAGGATCTCGTGGAGAGAAGGACCAATTCATGCTGCAGTCAATCTGTGGTCCGTACTCGAACCAGCCAGGACTAACTGCTCTTGACGAGCCTTTCTCTTACGCTACCTGCGCTTTAACTGGTGGGACCATAGTAGGAATCTCTCCTTTCTATATTTGGCGCGAGTGCCCCTCCACTCTTCGAACTGGAAACCTGAGAATCAAGATGCTGCCGCCCACCACTTCAACAACAACCACCACCACCACCACCACCACTACGACGACGACGACTCTTCCGCCAAACTAAATACCGAGACCTAACTCGCGTTACTTCACTGACTAACTAACGAATGGAATTTCCAAAATGAGCAGGCTTAAGAATCTGAAAGTTATTGCCGCTGCAGCGGTCTTGGTACTAGTTGCCGCTGCCTGTGGTGCGGGTGAGCTGTCAGGCGGCGGTTCTGCTGACTCTGCCATCTCCTCAAGAGGAAAGATCTCTATCTCCATTGAGACGAAGGGGCTCTGCGTTAGAGGCAACGAGCGCAACTGCGGAAGTTTTCCAGCCGGAGGTAATGTGCAACTGGTTGAGGGTGAGTTCAAGGACTCTGGCAGGAATGCATCATGGCCCAATGGGGTATCGATGAAGTTCGAAGGAAGTTTTGGCACTTTTTACCCGAAGGATTTAGCCGAGAGCACAGCGCAGACAGATTGTCCAGCTGCCGGACTTACCTGTTGGATCGGCATCGTGGGCTATCGCTCCGGCGACGAGCGCCACTATCCAAATCCGTCAACCTTTGAATGCAGCAATTATTTAGCAGGAGCCACTGTTAATTCTCAGACGGTAGGTAGCTCTGCGACGCGTAATACAGATTCAAAGATCTCCGTCGCATTGGGCGATGAAATGTCACGCCTCAAAGAGAGGGTGCGCGATAACTCTAAGGAATCGGAGCTCGGTACTGCTGCAACCGGCGTAGCGCTGGCATTTATTGTGGATACCAATCGAAATGGCGAGATCGACTCCCGCGAAGGATCCGATGGACCGAAGGATGCAATCGTGTTGACTTCGCTCTGCGGTCCCTACTCGAATCAGCCAGGGCTAGTCAATGCAGCGGATGTTTACTCCTACGCAACCTGTGCCTCAACGGGCGGAACTTCCTTAATTGGAGGATTCCATTGGAATCTGTACGAGTACTTCTTCGACCTGGTATCTCAGTGCCCCGCTGCGCTTCGAAGCGGAAACCTGAGAATCAAGATGCTGCCGCCCACCACTACGACCACAACCACAACTACTACGACGCTTCCACCTAACTAGACCCGGCGGGGCGACGCCTGGGGCGTAAAATTGTCTGAGCTCAGGCGGCTCGAATACTGATCGCTTACTCTGCCGGAGAGCCCTTGGGTCCTCCGGCAGAGCCGCGTTTATGCCGATTTCGCTACGCTTTTTTGGCCCAAGTGAGCGATGCCGATCGTCTCCGATAGGATGCCCTATCCCCTTTAAGGAGCAATCTCTTGCCCGAAAGATCTAGTTCTTCACCGCGCCGCGCCTCTGGAACCCCCAGAGGCAGATCTGCGCGTTCGCAATCCCCGCGTGCAGGGTCCAAGGGCTCTGGTGCTAACAGCTCTGGATCTCGCGGAGGCGCCGGATCATCGCGCACCGGATCGTCATCTCGAGGTTCAACAAGTGGCGAGCGCGGTTCTTCGGAGCGAGGAGCACCATCCTCACGCGCCGGTGGTTCGGGTACGCGAGGGGCTTCAAGTTCTCGCTCCACATCAGGGCGCTCCGGTAGCGACCGTTTTGGGGAGGAGCGATCTGGTCGCTCAGACTCAAGGGATTCGCGAGGATCTAGAGATTCGCGCGACTCGCGCGACTCGCGTGATTCACGTGACTCGCGTGACTCTAGGGATTCGCGCGAGTCGCGTTCCTCAAGCGCGCGCAGTAGTGCGACTAGTCGCAGCGGCGCACCGAGACGAGGAGAGGGGCGCGGACGCCCCGAGGAGCGCGATCCAGATCCTCGCTCACCAGCAGGTAGAGCTGCCGCAGCCGAGCGTAAGGCCGGCGGAGCGCGAAGCGGCGGCTCACGCTCAACTGCTCCCCGTTCTAGTTCTCGGAGTGAACCACGTTCAGCAACTGGTGGATCACGCTCAAGTGGAGGTTCCACAAGGCGAGATGACTGGTCAATGGGTGACTCGCGCGACTCGCGCAGTGGGCCGTCGAGGCCTGGCTCACCAGCAGCAGGCAGGGGAGGCGCTCGCGGTGATTCTCGTGGCGACTCGCGTACCGGCTCTCGTGGCGATTCTCGAGGTGACTCTCGAGGTGGTTCACGCGGTGGTCCTCGTTCTGATTCACGCGGTGGTCCTCGTTCTGATTCACGCGGCGACTACCGAGGATCGGGCAGGGGAGACTCGCCTCGCTCGGGGCCAGCAGAGGGGGCCATTACCCGCTCAGGGCGCCGCATTGGCTCCGAGCCTCTGCCTACACCTCCGCCCAAACGCAGACCAGCCGGATCCTCTAATGACGAGACGCAGGAGCCGCAGGTTCAGCGCGATGTGCTGAGGCGTGTCTCTCGAGACTCGAAAGAACGCGCACCGCGAAAAGGTGCGCGACGAGTAGCGGATGCACCTCCACGCAGAACTCCATCACGTCGTCGGAGGCCAGGGCCTCAAGCAGTGCGTGATGAGATTTTGAGAGTAGGCGGCAAGAGAGCTGAACGTCACTACGACTCTTTGATGAAGGCGGCGGATGCATTCGCTGAGGGGCGCGAACGAGATGCATTGCGCATCCTTCGCCCACTTCGTGAAGAGGTCTCCGCCTCACCGAGCGTGCGTGAACTCTTTGGTCTGGCCCTCTATCGAGACGGTAAGTACCGAGACGCTGTACGAGAGCTCGAGGAGTATTACTCCATGACCGGCGACGTCACTCAGCATCCAGTTCTAATGGATTGCTATCGCGCCCTTGGGGATCACGAGACTGTTGAGGCGCGGTGGCGCGAACTCGGCGATGAGTCGCCTTCTTCCGAGCTCGTCACTGAGGGTCGAATTGTCTTCGCTGGATCACTCGCTGATCGCGGAAGGCTTGATGAAGCTATTACTTTGCTTGCAAAGCGCGCCGATGGAATCAAGCGAGTGCTAACGCATCACCTCCGTCTTTGGTACGCGCTTGCCGATCTTGAGGAGCGAGCCGGGAATATCCCAGCCGCAAGAGCGCGTTTTGATCGGATCCGTCAGCATGACGCTGCTTTTGCCGATGTTGCCGAGCGTCTAGCGGCGTTGGCGTAGAAGTATTAGCGATTTCGTGGTCCTTTACTACCCGTAGCGAAGTTACGATCCACCTGTGTCAAACGGTGCGGGGGCAAATATTGGTACTCAGGCGAATATAGGTAGCCCTTCAGAAGTTAGCGGTGAAATGCTGCGGTCGTTCCCGTGTCTAGACGGGGTGCGCGCATTCGCTGCATTCACTGTGATCGCCTATCACCTAACAACTGTTTTGATAGTTATCGATCCAGGCGCTGTTCCAAGCTTGATTGTTCGCCACGTAGCCACTCTTGACCGGTTCGGTGTAGCAATCTTCTTCATGCTCTCGGGATTCCTGCTCTATCGCCCATTTGTAATTGCTCATCTAAAAGGAGGCAGCCCTCCACGCGCCGGAGCATTCTGGGTTCGAAGAGGTGCGCGAATATTCCCGGGGTATTGGTTCGCCTTAATCGGCTCAATGCTGCTTGGGGTTGCAGTGTTTTATCAGCATGACTTAACTAGTTACGCCACAGCGTTTGGACTGCTAGGGAGTTATCACGCGTATGGCGTGCTTTCATATGGACTTGTAGTTGCTTGGACTCTTGTGATTGAGATCGCCTTCTATGCCATGCTCCCGGCATTCGCTGGTTTAGCGCGTCTAATCGCAACCAAATCGGCTAGACCCGCGCGCAGTTCCGTATTGCGTTCCAATCTGATAGTTGTAATCGTATTGATTGTTGTAGGAATGATCAGCCGCTACATATCAATCTTTGTCATTATCGACTGGGGCGGGCCAGCAAGGACGTGGTTCCCTCTTTACAATCTCGGTTCTTGGCTGCCTTCATATCTCGACATGTTTGGGCTAGGAATGCTGCTTGCGTTGGCCAGTGCTTGGAGGGAGACGGGTGGGGCGAATATTCGGGCGCTGCGGGTATTTGCTGAGAGACCATGGGCGTCTTGGGGCATCGCTGGGATCATGGTGATCGCACTGGGCCGCGCTGGGATGCCGATAGTCCCCGGACTGCTTAGCATTGAGCGGAGTAGCGCGTTTATTCGCGACGAATTATCTATTATCGCAGCCTTTTCGATCATTCTCCCGGCTGTAATTCCTGCGATACGCCTTGGTTTACTGCGCCGGATTCTTGCATCAAGGCCGTTTTTCCTTTGTGGGACGGTTGCATTTGGGGCATATCTCTGGCATTTGTCATTAGTGATTCTCGTAGAGCGTTGGAGCGACAACTTCCCGGCGCTGAAGTCTGCGCCGATATTTGTTGGGCTCGCTCTGCTGCTCACAGGCGTGGCTGCATACGTGTCCTACGTCTTAGTGGAGTCGCCATTTCGTTCATTGGCAACGGTAGCTACCGGGGGCAGGCGATCGAAGGCAAGACGGTTCAGAGACTGGGCCGTGATCGATTTTCAAACGCACGCATCGCGAATCGATTCATTCGTTCTTCCAAAGACTGAGGCGAGGCGAGCGGACTTATTGATTGTGATGGGTACGATTATGTGCGCTGCGATTTTTGCTCTCTATCTACCGAGTCTTAGAGGTGCGCTATGAAAATGGAGACCTTAAGCTCCGCTGCCGAGAGTCTGCCTGATATAACTCCTGCGCGAGTTGAGTTTCCTTGCATGGACGGCGCTAGGGCTATCGCTGCATTGATTGTTGTTCTGAATCATGCGGGTACGTTCGCAACTCTTATTAAGGTCAACTGGGCCCCAAGTTATCTGCGCCTGTTTCTAGTGCCGTTGGGGAGAATTGGCATCGCAGCGTTCTTTGTCATCTCTGGCTTCTTGCTCTATAGGCCTTTTGTGCTGGCCCATTTTCGCAGCGCTCCACCACCAAAATATGGTGCATTCTGGCTCCGGCGGCTTGGGCGTATCCTCCCGGGATATTGGTTCGCGTTACTCGGAGCAATGGCCCTAGGAACTGCGCATTTCGCTAATGCAAACCTAGGCGACTACGTACTTACATTTGGTTTGGGGCAGAACTATCGGTTCGCAGGCATTGGTGGACTCGGAATAGGAATCGCTTGGACCTTGGTTATCGAGGTCTCGTTTTACCTTGTAGTTCCATTCATTGCATGGTTTATTCGCAGGGCAGGCGCTCTCGCTGGGCTCAGCGCTCTACGTGCTCAAATCGTGTGGCTCTCAACGCTCGCGGCTGTATCAATAGCGGTCAAGGTGTACTGGTTGCTCTTTCTTGATGGCCAAGTGCAGTACTTCAGACGGTGGTTCCCGCTCTCTGAACTTGGCCGTTGGCTTCCATCTTTTATGGATTGGTTTGCTCTTGGGATGCTTGTGGCAGTCTGTTCCGTTTGGAGAGAGCTGGGTGGCAGGGTCCCGAGCGTCATCAGCGCCTTCGCTCAACGTGCATGGGCGTGCTGGGCCTTGAGCGCAATTTTCCTAGTCGCGTTGACTCGTTCTGGATTAACCGTAGATGTTTGGGGAAATACTGGCGCAGTCACGGGTTTTCTATATGAAGAGCTCTCGCTAGTTGCAGGATTCTTCCTCGTATTCCCAGCTCTGCTCCCTGGCGAGAGATCTGGTCGGGTGCGGCGTTTGCTCGCCTCGCGGGTATTTGTGTTTTTGGGCACGGTCTCTTTTGGTATCTATTTATGGAACGACATTATCGGCGAGTACCTTCTTGATCATCGTCCGTTCCCAACACTATTCGGACACATTGCTACATACGTTTTGCTGATAACCGTCCTCTCCATCGTCATCGCATATTTCGCGTTCGTCCTCATTGAACGTCCAGCGCGCGACCTTGTACAGCGAATCGTTGGATCCACACGTTCTTACTCAGATTCAAAACTTCTGCCGCATTGGCGTATTGGCTTATCGCATTCGCGAAAAGAATTGGTCGATTGGGTCGATGTTTCGAGCATCTCTGTTCGGTCGGGGAACGCAATAGTCTTGGGAGCGCTTGTAATCTGCACTTTATTTGCTCTATTGCTGCCTACACTTAGAGGGCTAATGGCGTAACGCCCTGAGCCTGGGTAGGTCAGCAATTTGCCACTTCTAACCCCCAAGGCTTGCTCATTTGCAGATAGGTGTACTCAAGGAGTTGCCGCCAGTCAGGCATCGCCGAAACATGTGTTGAACAAGCTCAATCGGCAGACGTGTAAGAGCGCTGGAGTGGCGGCAACGGGAGAGCTCCAGAGGTTCTAGTTTTCTTGCCGCTGTTCAGAGCGCTGTTCGCGTAAGAGGCAATAACGTCTCTCGCCAAGCTACCTCTGAAATAGCGGAGCAATCTGGGAGGAATCTAGGTACTCATCAACTCTTGCAACGAGGCCATCCTTGAGCGTGACCACTAGGCAGGCAGGGATCACTAAGTGCTGGGGGGCAGTATCTCCGCGCTGAGGAACAACAACATGAAGTCGGTGGCGCTGCACATACCCAGACTCTGTTGGAATCACCTCCAATACTTCGTACCTAATTGACTCCGCCCTCTGGTGCATCGCTCGAAGCGTCTCGAATGTCTCGGCTGCTGGCAGGTCAACCCCTATGGCATTGATATTTACAATCCCATCCGGTGCATACATGGCCGCTAAAGCCTGAAGGTTGCAGGTCTCAACATTGGTGATGAAATCGGCTGCAAGTCTGTGAATATCTATCTGCAGGGGGTTGAGAGGCAGGGGGTTGAGAGGCAGGGGGTTGAGAGGCATGGGGTTGAGAGGCATGGCTTTCACTTTACGGCGTAATTGTCGCAGGCTCGCGTTACTCTCAATTCAACGCATCAAGTTTCCCCCAAGCGTGGAATCAGCAAGTCCGTATTTCCCCCACCTACGAAGCGAAGTTTTGGGTAGAAGGAGACGGCTATGCCATCAGGAACACGCAGCAAGAAAAGCAGCGAGATAAGCAAGAAAGCTGTTGAGGCGGTTAAGAAAGGTAAGACAGTTAACAAATCCACTAACCCCACTGAGACAGGCTTGAACTTCGCAATCCTGGTAGGGGTGCTCTCCAGTGAGGTAGAGACTCGAGAGATTCAAGACAGGGGAGAGGTGGCGACACTTCAAGTGCGCGTTTCGTCCCTCGATGGAGTAACTACGGTCCCGGTCACAATGTGGGCGCCGCCTGCTTGGCTGCTTGCAGCCGGGGAGGGGACCCCAGTGTTAGTAGTTGGCAAAGTTCGCAGGCGGTTCTGGAGAACACCCGTTGGCACTACTGGAAGTCGCGTTGATGTCGAGGCCACGAGCGTTACGCGTGACGGGCCTAGGCAGCGCGCGTCCCTAGCGAAGAGGGCCGATGCAATTCTTGCAAGCGCTGCTTTGACGCCTCTTCCTAAGTAGTGATGTGGGCTCAGCCCGTGTAAACGTCGATGTATCGGCGGTAGTTAGCAGAGATCTGCGCTGCCGCCACATCGGTGGCTAGGGATCCATCGAGGTACCCCTTGAGCTGGTCCCACCAAATGCTTCTCCCAATTGCGAACCCGAGGTATCCAGGTACCCCTGATCCCGTTCGAAGCCAATGATCTACCTTGGCATCATCGGCGCCGCGACCAAGGACCACACAGCCAACGCCATCACGCCCACCGGTGCGGGCCTGCTCGGAGATCATCTCGCAGTCTTCGCGTCGGTCGATGCCCTCGATCTTCCAGATATCGGCCTCGATGCCTGCCTGCTGCATGTTCTCAATTGCAATTCTCATGAGCTCCGGACGCATATTCGTGTCGTACGCGTCTTCGCCGCCTGCTGCCTCAATCTGGTGAGGCTCGCCTGGAACTAAGAGCTCAAGGAGAAACTTGCGATCTTTGGCCTTAAGCCAATCCGAGAGCGTCTTTAGCCCAACGAGAGATTTAGCGTTGTCCTCGGCATTGCCCTCAGGGTTGAGCCTCACGAGGATCTTCGAGAATGTTGGGTTGAAGGACTCAATATGCTCGCCAAAGGCGTCGCCGTACTCGAAATCGAAGTAGTCAAGCCCGCTCTTCTCAACCGGCATTGCAACGATCTGCCCTGCTGCTACGCCGGCCTTGGCAACGGCTGCACCGAACTGCTCATCTACTAGTAGCCCGCAGCTCTGCGTAGAGGCGCCTTCGGAGAGAGCACGAGCGAAGCCCTCTGCGATGAGTGCCTTCGCGTCAACAATCTTTGCCGACTCCTCGGGCGACGGGTCACCTGGGATTCCAAACATCTTCTTCTGGAATGAGCCGCGGTGGTCAAAGGCAAGAATGAACAGTTGCTGGTCGTATCCGAGTGCCATATCTCTAGTTCTCTTCTCTCGGCCTATAGCGGCCGGGTGGTGATGGTCTGAAGTGTGATGGTCTGAGTGGTGATGGGCCGGGTATCTCCGGCGCCAGAGATCATACCGGCGCCCGCTTCCCAGAAATGGCCCCGCACGTAGTTATGCTTGAGGGGATTCAAGAGCTCGCGGGCATCTTGGAGACAGGTAATGCCAGAAGTGCTCCTTAAATTCTGGATATTGATCAAGATGGGCCGTCAAGATGGGCCGCCGAGGTCAATTTGCAAGGAATAGTCAATAGCAGCAAAGCGTCGCGAAACGAGGACGAAGAGTGAGCCCAGATAATGCCGAGCAGCAAGCAGCCGAGGTACTCGAGAGAGTCGTTATTCGATTCGCTGGAGACTCGGGAGACGGTATGCAGTTGGTGGGTGACCGCTTCACAGATGTCAGCGCCGCCTTTGGTAACGACCTAGCAACGCTCCCTGATTACCCGGCCGAGATTCGCGCACCAGCGGGAACGATCGCCGGAGTCTCTTCATTCCAGGTGCATATTGCTGGGCGCGACATCGTTACACCAGGTGATGCGCCGAACCTTCTTGTAGCAATGAACCCCGCAGCCCTCAAGGCCAATATCAATGACCTGATGCCAGGTGGCGCAATCATTGCTAACAGTGATGCCTTTGAGACCCGCAACCTAGATAAAGCCGGATACCTCGGCAACCCTCTCGAAGACGGGTCGCTAGCTGCCTACCGCCTCTACTCAATCCCTATGACCTCGCTCACGCTTGAGGCTGCAAAGGGAACCGGCGCCAAGCCAAGAGATGCAGAGCGTTCTAAGAACTTCTTTGCGCTCGGTTTGATTGCATGGATGTACACGAGACCCACTGAGGCAATAACCACTTGGATCGCCGAGAAGTTTGGCAAGAACCAGATCGTCCACGATGCAAACGTGGCGGCGCTCAAGGCTGGATATAACTTCGGTGAGACCGCAGAGATCTTTGAGCACGCTTATACCGTCCCGTCAGCGCATTTGCCGGCAGGGCGTTACCGAAACATCACTGGAAACCTTGCCACGACCTATGGGTTGATCGCAGCTGGACATCAGGCGAAGCTCCCTCTGTTCTTGGCTTCATACCCGATCACGCCTGCGTCCGACATTCTCCATGAACTCTCTAAGCACAAGCGTTTCGGTATTCGTACTGTTCAGGCTGAGGACGAGATCTCTGCAGCAGGCATGGCTATCGGCGCGGCATATGCCGGACACCTAGCAGTTACTACAACTAGTGGGCCAGGGGTTGACCTCAAGTCAGAGGCGATGGGTCTTGCTGTAAGCATTGAGTTGCCACTCCTGCTAATTGATGTTCAAAGAGGTGGGCCGTCTACTGGTCTACCGACTAAGACCGAGCAGGCCGACTTAATGCTCGCAATGTACGGGAGACACGGTGAAGCACCGTTACCAATCGTTGCTGCTTATTCTCCGTCGCATTGCTTTGATGCTGTTCTAGAGGGTGCGCGTATCGCTCTTAAATATCAGACTCCTGTGATGATCCTCACCGATGGTTACTTGGCGAACGGATCCGAGCCTTGGCTCCTTCCCGCCGCTGCTGACCTCCCTGATATCTCTGTGAAATTCCAGACAGAGGTAAACGGAACCGGTCCAGACGGCGAGCCTAAGTACATGCCTTACCTGAGAGACCCAATCACGCTCGCTCGACCTTGGGCGGTTCCAGGTACGCCAGGGTTGATGCATCGCGTCGGTGGTATTGAGAAGCAAGACGTAACCGGAAACATTAATTACGAGCCTCTCAACCACGAGAAGATGATGCACCTGCGCGCAGCAAAGATCGCTGGGATCGCAAACGACATCCCGCCTCTCACTGTCGATGACCCGTCAGGCGAGGCAGAGTTACTTGTTCTCGGATGGGGGAGCACCTGGGGCGCAATCCAAGCGGGTGCTCGTAGGCTCCGTGCAGATGGCGTCAACGTCGCCCATGCGCACTTGATGCACTTGAATCCATTCCCCGCCAACCTTGGCGAGGTGCTCTCGCAATACTCCAAGGTGTTGATTCCTGAGATGAACCTCGGGCAGCTCTCACGCCTAGTGCGCGCTGAATATTTAGTAGACGCTAAGAGTCTTACGAAGGTCCAGGGCCTCCCATTCCGGGCGGCTGAGATTGAAGCAAAAATGTTGGAGATGATCAATGGCTGATCCAGTAACCCTTTCACGTAAAGATTTCTCGTCCGACCAAGAGGTTCGTTGGTGCCCAGGCTGCGGTGATTACTCCGTACTGACCGCAGTTCAACTACTGCTGCCCGATCTTGGTGTGCTCCCTGAGAATCAGGTATTCGTGAGCGGCATTGGCTGCTCAAGCAGGTTCCCGTACTACATGAATACATACGGCGTGCACAGCATCCACGGACGCGCACCCGCATTTGCTACAGGTATTGCAGCAGCCCGCCCTGACCTGAATGTATGGGTAGTTACCGGCGATGGTGATGGATTATCAATCGGTGGCAACCACTTAATTCACGCTCTCAGGCGCAACATCAACATAACGATTCTGATGTTCAACAACCAGATCTACGGACTTACGAAGGGCCAGTACTCTCCCACCAGCGAGGTCGGGAAAGTTACAAAATCGACGCCGTTCGGATCCATCGATCATCCATTTAATCCAATCTCCGTTGCTCTAGGTGCCGAGGCTTCATTTGTTGCACGCACCCACGACATGGATCGCAAACACATGACTGAGGTCTTCCGTCGCGCTAATGCGCACCAGGGAGCATCGTTTGTAGAGATCTACCAAAACTGCAACGTCTTCAATGATGGCGCCTTCGACGCCGTTGTCGCAAAAGATCAACGTGCGGATATGTTGATTGACCTGCACCACGGTGAGAAAATTATCTTCGGTGCCGATGGTGAGCACGGTGTGATGCTCGACGAGTTTGGAGAGGCTCACGTAGTTTCTGTCGCAGATGTAGGGATCGAGAAGATCTTGGTCCACGACGAGCAACGACCAGAGCCTTCCCTCGCATTCGCGCTATCTCGACTCGCCGCAGGCCCATATGAGCCGACTCCGGTGGGGGTCTTTAGAGCGATTCAACGACCTTCGTATGAGACTGAGCTGAGCCGCCAGTTGGCCGCAGCGCAGGAGCGCGGTGGAGCACCAGACCTCGATGAGTTGCTCGGTTCGGGCAACGTATGGGAAGTCGTTTAAACCTAGTTTTTAGGACTCGATCTCTAAGAAGCGCTGTCTAAGAGTCTAAATACCATTCCGGTTCGTGGCTTGGGCCAGAAGAAGGTGGTCTTCTCCGGCATCCGTACGCCTGCTTGTCCTGCATCGCGAATTGTCGCGACGCTAACCGGTGCCAGGATTATTGCTGCCGCGGCGCCACCATTTGCCACAATCTCAGCGCAGTCTTCCGCGTCGTTTCGGTATGTAAGGGTGGCGTCTCCAAGAAGAGGTCTAATTAGAGTCTCAAAATGTGCGGATGCCACGTTGTGGAGCGAATCTGGGAGCGATTTGCAAGCTTCGTCTAGGGCTTTGGTGTCGGGGATGAGAAGGAAAAGTCGGTCTGGTAGTACCAGGCCTATAGCGTCTTGGATCCCGACGGCATCGTGGAGTGCTGCAATTCCCTCCGCTGTGTGTGGTCCTGAGTCTCTAACTTCACAGGTCTGCGCGACTAGATCGAGAAAATTGCTCGGAACCTTACTGAGCAGTCGATGAATTGCGTGGACAACTAATTGCTTCTCCTCTAATTCGACAACGAAGCAAAGAATTGCATCCGAGCCCGGATCGCTTGATCCCTGCTCTGCGCGATAAGCGAGTGCAGTCTCAAATCGATGGTGCCCATCGGCGAGTACAAGCGGCCCACCGGCGAGAGTATCTATTACTGCCTTTACTCCGGCAGGGTCTGTAAGTGCCCAGACTGCATGGTGCACGTCGAACTCGTCTCTGCACTCTGCAAGCGGCGCGACTTTGGTTGCCGCGTCGAGCGAGTCTGTCAACCCGACTGTCGTACAGAGGCCCCAGATTGGATCAAGGTTTGCTCTCGTAGCTCGCAGAATCTCGAGCCGATCGGATTTAGCTTTTGGGAGTGTCCTCTCGTGGGGGAGGACCTCTCCGGTGCCGATGTGCTCAGGGAGACTCAAAGCTCCAAGCACCCCGGTAGTGGTTCGCGCTGCTCCGTGCCTCTCCTTGAAACTCATTCGGTAGACATAGAAAGCCGGTTCGTCATCGAGGCCTAATACATCGCTTGAGCTCCATTCTGAGAGGAGCCGAGCAGCAACGGAGTATGGGTTCGAATCACTGGCATCGCCCTCGGGAAGGATTAGGCGTACCGCGTTGAACTGGTCCCGTTGCGCTAGGGCGCTGTGCTGGCTCGGATCAATTACGTCATACGGAGGAGCAGTTACTGAATCGAGCACTCCGCCGCTGGTATAACGCAGGCCGCGGAACGGGAGAAATTCTGGCACGATTATTGATTCCTAGTGAGAGGGATTTGTTGAGGTCTCTCGAATCATCGCACATCACTATCAGGGTGCCCCTCAACGCCCGACCAAAATCTTCAGAGCCTTGAACGCCGCCCCCTAGTCGTCAGGTGGCTCTAGGGGTCTCCACTCTCGTTCGGGCCCCGAGTGTGGAGGCAGTTTGGGTGGGCCCCAATCGTCTAGTCCGGATTGGTCAAAAATAATCGGTGAACTCGGTGGCATGTAGTTGGGTGCCGACGGGGCAGGGTTTGGATGGGGCTTCGAGGGGCGGCGCTTCACTCGCGTTGTTGTGCCTGATCGACCTGCAACTACAGGTAGTGGCTTTAGGTGAGATCGCAGTAAAAGTGCAACAAACGCTCCGAATAGGAATCCTCCGACATGGGCTGCCCAGGCGACTCCACTATTCGGGTCAATTGCAAACTGCATAAGGAACCAGAGTCCGAGTACTACCGCTGCAGGTATGTAGACCACGAGAATCACAAACATCGGCCACCAAGTGAGGATTCGAGCACGGGGGAATAGGACTAAATAGGCCCCCATAACGCCAGCGATCGCGCCGGACGCTCCAACTATCGGAATTGTCGAGCCTGGCTCAACAAATACTTGGGCGAGGGTCGCGACTATCCCGGCCGCAGCGAAGAAAGCTAGGAATCCAACTTTGCCGAAGCGCTCTTCAATATTGTTTCCGAATACCCAGAGGAAGAGCATGTTCCCTAAGAGATGCAGCCAGGATCCATGCAGGAAAATCGAGGTAAGCATCGCTAGCCAGATGTTCTTGGCGGCGGCCAACGGCCTCTCGCCGTAGGTCTCGCCCCCTACAGTCACTCGAGTACGGCCGCATTCGCCGCTGACTAATTCTGCTTCGCTCAGCGGAGCATGATCGCGAATCTCGCATGGAATAACAGCGTGCTCGTAGCTAAAGACGAAATCTTTGCGCACCTCATGAGGCTGGATCAGTGCGAATACGAAGATATTGATGGCGATTAGGAGAACCGTCAATATCGGGAATTGTCCGCTCGGATTGTCGTCGTGCAAGGGAATGGCCACTGCAAAAGAGAGTAATCCGCCGGCGGGACAAGAACATCGGACGAGCAAGTGCTCGGGTAGGCTCTAGCCAGAACCTCAGATGTCTTAGATCTCGCGAAAATCAAGCCCAAACAGGTGATTCTCGTATATCAAGAGACATGGAGGTTGAAGACACAGAAGTCAATGCAGGTCAATACAGGAGGATCAAAATGGCTCAGAGACCAGATCTAACACGTTTCATCGATGCCGGTGCAGGATTTGTTTCATTGACTCGCGGTCAGGCCCAGGCGAGCGCCCGCGATTTGGTAGCTCAGGGACTCCTTGCCCAGAATCAGGTTCAGTCATTTGTCGACGGGATACTCGAGGAGAGTCGTCGGCGGCGCGATTCTGCAATCTCCACAGTGCGCAGTGAGGTTGGGCGCCAGGTCAAGTTGCTAGGGCTTATTACGAAGGACGACCTCGCTGCGTCAGAGCGACGCCTGCGTAAAGAGCTGGGCGCCAAATCGTCGACTAAAGGCACCGGAGCAAAGAAGGCGGCAACTAAGAAGGCGCCTGTAAAGAAGGCGACTGCTAAGAAGACCGCTAAGAAGACCGCTAAGAAGGCGGCAGGTAAGAAGACGGCAGTTAAGAAGACGGCAGCTAAGAAGACCCCTGCGAAGAGGAGTGCATGAGTCCTCTCTGCCCGCGAATCTTCCCTTCCTGCCAGCCACTCTGGTCAAGCGTTTGTAGCTTCGCCGCCTCGAACCCAACCCATTCATAGGATCATCAATGCGACGTCGCCTAGATGCTGAGCTCGTACGGAGGGGACTCTCTCCGAGTCGGGCGCGCGCGGTCGAGTCAATTGAGGCGGGCCAGGTAACTGTCGGAGGCGCACCTGCCAACACTGCTTCAAGGCAAGTAGGGAGCGATGAGCCTATTTTTGTGGAGTCGCCACCAGCCCGATTCGTCTCGCGCGGTGGAGAGAAACTCGACGCTGCGCTCGAGAAGTTCGGCATCAATGTTGAGGGACGCAGAGCACTCGATGCGGGAGCCTCAACAGGAGGATTCACGGACTGCCTCTTGCAGCGTGGGGCCTCATCTGTCATCGCAGTTGATGTTGGGCGCGCCCAATTGGCGTGGTCTCTCAGAACGGATGAGCGAGTAACCGTGATGGAGCGCGTCAACGTTCGCAGTCTGGCGCCAGAGACGGTCGGGGGAGAGGTGGATCTACTTGTTGCGGATCTTTCTTTTATCTCTCTGCGCACAGTCGCACCAGCTCTCGCAGCTTTGACGACCGAGGGCGCCGAACTGATCCTTCTGGTGAAGCCACAGTTTGAGGCAGGGCGCGACCGCATCGGCAAGGGCGGCATCGTACGCGATAAATCGGTTCACCGGGCAGTGTTAAGTGAAGTAGTAGAGGGGCTCGCGACCAACGGGCTTGGAGTCTGCGCAATTACTGCTTCTCCGCTCCGTGGTGCCGACGGGAATGTCGAGTTTCTAGTCTTGGTTCGTCATTGCGACCCTTCGATCACTGATTCAGAGCTTGATGACGTAGTAGCGGAGGTACACGCATGAAACGGCCAATTATTGTTGGGTTGCTTCCGCACTCTGAGCGACCTGAAGCACAGCGCTTGGCTGCTGAGGCCTCTAAACACTTAGTTGAGCTCGGGGCAGTAGTTAGATTGCTCGAGTCTGATGCACCTGAACTCTCTGATTTCCATGTTGATGCGTCTTCGTTTACGGAAGGCTTAGACATTGCAGTCTCTCTTGGCGGAGATGGAACAATGCTTAGGGCTGTAGACCTAGTGAGCTCCGCTGGTGTGCCAGTGCTAGGGGTAAATGTTGGACAACTCGGGTATTTGGCCGAGGTGGAGCCTGCATCGATCGCCACAGCATTGAAACGGGTTGTCGCCGGCGATTACACCGTTGACGAGAGGATGATGCTCTCTGTCGAGGTTGAGGGCTCAACGTTCTCAGGTTCTTGGCGGGCACTAAACGAGGCGGTATTGGAGAAGTCCCATTCCGGGCGCATAGTTCGCCTTGATGTCTCAATTAACGGAACTTTCTTCACCACCTACGCAGCGGACGGGGTCATAGTGGCTACCCCCACCGGCTCAACGGCATACTCCTTCTCGGCGCGTGGCCCGATTGTCTCGCCTCTCCACAACTGCATGGTGCTGACCCCTGTCTCACCGCACATGCTCTTCGACCGAGCGCTTGTGCTTGACCCGAGCGAAGAGGTCCGTTTCGATCTAAAAGGAACGCTCTCGGCAGTGCTTACGCTCGATGGTCGGGAGATTGGGCTTCTTGACGCGGATTCCTCTGTTCGCTGCACGGGAGCGGCGCACCCTGCATTGATAGCAACTTTTGGTCCTCGAGATTTCCATCAAGTGCTTAAGGCAAAGTTTGGGTTAGCAGACCGATGAGCCGTTCAATCGCTGGTGCCTCATTACTCGAACTGCGAGTTACCGACCTAGGAATAATTGAGGAACTCTCTGTTCTCCTTGAGCGAGGCCTCACCGTGGTTTCCGGCGAGACGGGTGCGGGCAAGACCTTGGTCATGACAGCGCTTGCGCTACTCGGCGGGGCGCGTGCGGATTCATCAATGGTGCGTGCGGGAGCCTCCGAGGCGCGAATCGAGGGACGCTTCTTCGACCCTGCAATTGAGGACGAGATCGTGCTTGTGCGAGTCGTTCCCTTAGACGGTCGAAGCCGTGCTTATGTCAATGGAGGATTGGTAACGATCGGGGAACTCTCAGAGCGTTGCGGATCACTCGTTGACCTTCATGGTCAGCACTCGCACCAGTCGCTCCTTGACCCTGCAATTCAGACAAATTTGCTGGATCGATTCAGCGGTGACCCAGCTAGCCGTGCTCTAGCTGACTACAGATCGGCCCGCTCGAAGCTCAGCGAGGCGCAGAGAAAGTTAGATGATTTAGGGGGGGATGAGCGAGCACGCGCGCGCGAGATGGACCTTCTAAAATTCCAGATCGATGAGCTTGTTTCAGCCTCGCTCAACGAACCTGACGAAGGCGATGCACTTGAGAGTCAGGAGGAGTTGCTCGCTGACGCGGAGGCGCATCAGTTTGCACTCCGAACTGCATATGAAGCGCTACAGGGCGTAGCAGCAGATGCAGTTGGAGCGGCTACTTCGGCGCTCGTTGGGCGTCCCCCTTTTGCTGCACATGAAACACGAATCCGTGGGTTACAGGCAGAGATCTCGGACGTTGCACACGATCTTCGAGCCACCCTCGAGTCGGTCGTAGTCGATCCGACGCGACTGGCGGCTGTGCAGGAACGTCGTAGGTTGCTCCGCGAGCTTGGTCGCAAGTATGGAGCGAGCTGTGGTGAGATGATCGCGTTTCTAGATGCCGCCCAGATCCGATTTGACGAAATTGCTTCTCATGCCGAACGCGCCTCAGCCGCAGAGTCTGAGATTGCGAATGCTCAAGCTGCTCAGCATAAGTACGCGCAAGTGCTCACTGAAGTGCGCAGAGAGGCTGCGTTAAGGCTTGCGAGTTCAGTAGAGGCACACTTGGGGCGCCTCGCTATGAAGTCAGCACGGTTCGAAGTCCATGTTGATGAAGGCGAGGAGACCGATGACGGCGGAGACCGAGTCGTATTTCTACTTAGTGCCAATACTGGTGAGCCGCTTCGACCGCTAGCGCGCGCTGCCTCGGGTGGCGAACTCTCTCGCTCGATGCTTGCCGTGCGCGTTGCTCTTCACTTTGCTGAGAGCAACGCTGGAGTCAGAGTTGGAGTAACGCCGCTACTAGTTTTTGACGAAGTTGATGCTGGAATCGGGGGTGAGGCAGGCATCGCCGTGGGGCGCGAACTCGCTGACCTTGGCGGGGCTGGGCAGGTGCTCTGCGTTACCCATCTTGCTCAGGTTGCTGCGTTCGCAGATAACCAAATTGTCGTCACAAAGCGCAGCGTTGGCAAACGAACGATCGCAACTGCTGAAGTTGTCTCGGGCGAGGCTCGCATCTCGGAGCTCTCGCGTATGCTCGCTGGAGTCGGCTCATCGGAGCACGCTCGCCGTCATGCGCAAGAGTTGATAAACAGCGCAAGCAGTGCACGAGGTAGCTCGAAGACTGGTGAATCAGAGTGACGGCTAATCAGGTTAATGAAATCCGTGTAACCGGGATTGCGCGCGTCGATCGTCGAACAAAAGACCTCGCAAAGAGATTGAAGCCAGGCGAAATAGCCGTCATTGAGCACACGGACATAGATCGTGTCGCTGCAGAGAGTCTTATCTCCGCCGGGATATCAGCGGTAATCAACGTAGGGCACTCGATGTCCGGGCGCTATCCCAACAGCGGTCCGCTGAGATTGCTGCTTGCAGGTATTCCGATTCTTGATCGAGTTGACCCGAGCGTCCTCGACGACGTCAAGGAGGGGGATGTCCTCACTATCTCTGACGGAGAGATATTTAGGGCATCGCAGAGGATTGCTACGGGAACAGCAATCTCGATACCAGAGGTCGAGGATGGAATGGAGGAGGCAAGAGTCAATATCGGCGAGGAGCTCCAACGCTTTGCCGAGAACACTCTTGAGTACATAAGGCGAGAGGCCGACCTGACCTTTAAGCCCGTTCAAATTCCGCCGATCAAGGTAGATATGCGCGGTAGGCATGCATTAGTAGTGGTGAGAGGTCACGACTACAAAGATGATCTACATGCTCTCAAGGCGTACATAAAGGAGTATCGGCCTACGCTCATCGCCGTCGACGGAGGAGCCGATGCCCTGCTCGAGGAGGGGTTTAAGCCGGACGTCATCATTGGAGATTTCGACTCGGTCTCAGAGGCGGCGCTTCGAGTCGGCGCAGATTTGGTCCACCACGTTCACCGGGATGGCCGTGCCCCAGGGCGCGAGAATCTCGAGATGTGGAATGTGCCGTACCACGAGTTTGTTATAGATGGCACAAGTGAAGACGTCGCAATGATGCTGGCCTATGAAGCGGGGGCCACTTTGATAGTCGCAGTAGGCACGCACGCGACAATGGTTGAGTTCTTAGATAAGGGTCGACCGGGGATGTCCTCGACATTTCTAACGCGCCTGCGCCTCGGGCCGATCCTTGTGGATGCGAAGGGCGTTAACCGGCTCTACGAAGGGCGCGTGCGCAGGCGCGACCTGTTCTTGTTGGTAGCGGCAGCATTGGTTGCCATGATCTCAGTAAGTATTGTCTCCGAACCTATTCATGTATTCGCACGTGGAATCAATCTCTCCATACATGATCTTTGGTACTCGGTCTTCGGTGCGCTCTAAGCGCAAGTCAGGTAGCAGAAAATGATTAATTTTAGATTTCATGTTGTTTCAATAGTTGCAGTTTTTCTCTCGTTGGCGCTTGGGATCATGATCGGCTCGACAGTGGTTGACCGAGCAATTGTCTCATCGCTCCGGAATCAAATTGAGCGAGTAGAGGCGAATTCGGACGCGCAGCGAGCAGAGAACTCGGCATTGAGTAAAGAGTTGGCGCTAAAAGGAGATTACGTAAACGCAACCTCGTCGTTTGCTGTCAGCGGAAGACTCCCGACAGTCGCATTGGCGATAATCGCAGAGCCAGGGGCTACTGAAGAGAATCTTGCTGCGTTCATTGAGCTATCTAGGAATGCTGGTTCGGTGGTAGGAGGATTTCTGCGTCTAACCGAGAAGTGGAGCGATGATTCGCAGGTTTCGCAACTTCGAACTGCATCGGGTGTGCAGGAACGCGGTGCAAAGCAAGTTAGGGCGAGCGCATGGAGCGCAATTACTCGACGAGTAGCAGCAGGGGTAGGAAGCGACTCTCAGGATGACCTACTAGTACGACTTAGTGCAGCCGGTTTCGTCGAGTACAAATCTGTAGCGGATGGAGCAGGGGTTCCATCGTTCCCTGCAGGGTGGCCAGGTGTAGCCGCACGCGCTGTGTATGTTGCGGCACCTACAAAGGGCGATTTAGCTACCCAAGCTGCGCTGATCTCTGAGCGTGTGTCAGCGCTTGCTCGACAAGGCCTCTTCACCGTTGCTGCAGAGAATCATGTCGATGGAGATGGAGTTCCAGCCAGAGGGCTTGTTCTCTCTAATGTTGCTGATGATGGCTCCACTCGTGACCACATATCTTCGGTAGACAACTTCGAATTGATAGAGGGGCGCGTCTCCGCCGTGCTTGCCTCCGCAGACTTATCCCGTGGGGTAAACGGTAGATACGGATACGGCGAAGGTGCCACCGCTGCCTCCCCGGAGTGGTGGGCTCTGTGACCCAAGCCGGAGGGCCTGGTACGCGAGATCCAGGATCAGACTCCGGGTCTCGCGGTACTGGAAGAGCTGCTGCTGGGATGGGTGCCGCAACTGCGCTCTCACGCGGTATCGGGTTCGTCCGGATACTTACAATTGCTGCGGTTCTAGGCACCACCTATTTGGGTAACGCTTACCAGTCTTCGAACGCTGTCTCAAATATTGTCTTTGAGCTATTAGCAGCAGGCGCACTCTCTGCAGTCTTGGTCCCGACCTTCACCAACCTCTTTGAACAAAATGATCGCGTGGAGGTCGAGCGCCTAACCGGAGCGCTTCTCGGCGTTGCTCTATTGGGATTAGGGGCAGTTGTTGTGGCGGGTGAAATTCTTGCGCCACAGATCGCGAGACTATTGACCTCGGGAGTGGCAGACCCAAGAATTGCATCAGCTCAGCAAGGACTCTCCGTGTTCTTGCTTAGATTCATTCTCCCTCAGATACTTCTATATGCCTTTGGGGCCGTTGCCGTTGGGGTTTTATACGCTCAGCGCCGGTTCGTTGTCCCGTCGTTAGCGCCGATTGCTCTCACTGTTGTGGTTGTAGTTGGAATGTTGCTCTTTAGAATTCAGGTAGGCCCTGGCGACCCCGGCTTAGTTCTTGATTCGAGAGCAAAATTGACGCTTGGCCTCACAGCGACCCTTGCTGTTTTGGCATTTGTGGCGATGCCGTGTGTAGCAATGCTTCGAAGTGGAGTGCGGCCAAGAATCCACATTCCGCGTAGTGAACCAGTATTCAATGCTTTGCTTCGACTATCCGGATGGGCGGTATTTCAGCACAGTGCAGTAGGCATTTTGTTGGGTGTAACAATTGTGCTTGGAAATGCTGTTAAGGGAGGAGTGCTTGCCTATCAAGTTGCCTTCGTCTTCTTCATGGCTCCTTACGCTGTGCTTGCACAACCGATTCATACGACGATTCTCCCTGAGATATCTCTCGACGCTGCGAATGGTGATTCAGCGCGATTCTCAAGCGCTGCGCGTTGGGCTGTTGACTCAATGGCGCTGTTGGTGTTTCCAGTAGCGGCTTTGATGATTGCACTAGCGCCGCCGCTAATGAGAGGAGTCGCATTTGGGAATGCTGCAGGCACAGTTAGCGTGGGGCTCTTAGCAACCGCTGTCGCCTCGCTAGCGGTGGGGCTTGTTCCTTATGCTGTATTTTTGTTCTTCGCACGCGCTTCCTATGCCCTTGGAAATAGTCGACTTCCTGCGCTAGTTGCAATAACTACCGCTATATTTGCGGCCACGGTGATGGCAATTATCGCTCCGCATGCGCACGGCAATGCGCGGATTGCGGTGCTTGGCTTAGGACATTCGGGTGCTTATGTCCTTGCTTCTACTTGGTTAGCCGTAGTTCTTGGGCGTCGCCGCAATTCCTCCATGGTGCCTGTAACTGTCTTGAGAAGTCTGGTAGTGGCAGTAGCAGTTGGAATCGCTGCGTGGTTGATCTCGGATTCGATTGATCCGCGCGGGCGCATCGGATCCCTGTTGCTTGGCGCTGGTTTATCGATTCTCGGGGGAGGCGCTTACATCGTTGGAGTTCGGTTATTGGGTTCGAGCATCACTCTCAATCCACGGGGATGGATCGGTAATCCCACAATAGAGTCGGCGCGCGGGTAAGGCTTAGAGCATGACCCTCCTCCTCGCTCTGATCCTGGGTTTTCTGGCGGTACGGCTAATGGTGGTCTCTGCTGTTGAGTTGAGTGAGTCCAAGGTGCTTATGCGTGTCAACTATCGCGATCGACGAGTTGTTACTGCCTCAGGTCTTCTGATCCTTGCAGCCGTCCTTTTTATTGAGGCTGGGAGATCCGCTCTCGGTGCTTTCGGGTTAGGCATCGAGCCTGGGGAAAACATCGCCCGCACTCTGGTGCTCTTCTCTGCATTTGGCTTCGCGATGCTCGGGTTTATTGATGACGCACTCGGCGGCGAAGATCGTGGATTTCGCGGGCATATGAGAGCGCTTCGCGATGGTCGTGTAACGACTGGGCTTCTAAAGCTTGGCGGTGGAGCAGCATTAGCATTCGTGCTTGCCGCACAGCCCGGCTTTGTAACAGGGAAGCGGTTAGTCGCTGATGCTCTTCTGATTGCGCTGAGCGCCAATTTAGGAAACCTATTTGACCGTGCGCCTGGGCGCGTAATAAAGATTGCAGTTGTTGCGTGGATTCCGCTCGCGTTCATAGCTGGTACTGGGCCGGTTGGAGTCGCTGTTGCCCCTGTGATTGGTGCTGCATTAGGGATGCTTCCTGACGACCTGCGTGAGCGGTCAATGCTCGGAGATACTGGTGCAAACCTAATTGGCGGAGTGATTGGTTTGATGGCCGTCTTTACCCTTGGCCGAGGAGCGCGCACGGGGGTCCTCGTCGCCTTAATCGTTCTCAATTTGGCATCTGAGTTCATCTCATTCTCGAAAATTATTGAGATGGTGCCACCACTCCGTTATCTAGATCGTCTCGGTAGAGTCGCCTAACTGCGACGGCTAACTAGATGAACCTGAAGCTCTACTTGCTGTCGCAGGAGCGTTCGTAGACTCCTAGGGTTCCGGAATTGTGGGTCCCAGAATTGAGGGTCCCAGAATTGAACGATTCGGTCTTCTCATAACCGAGCATGTAAAGCCTTTTCGGAAGGTCTGGGAACGAACCCCAACGTCTCTCGGAGGTAATTACCACCATACATACCCTTTTTTGAGATGCGGCGGCAGCCAACACTTTAGAAGTAATTTGCAGGGCCGCGTTACTTGTGGTGATGCGCAGTTCGGAGTTATCTACGAACCACGGGTCAGTAGATGATCCGGCTCTCCAGACGAGACCTGGGGTGTCAGAGAGAGCCCATGAGTCCCCAGCTCTGCTCAATGCGCGCACAGCGCGCTTATCGTCGCCGCTTACCGGCTTCGGGTTATAGATCGAAGTCATCCCCGCGACCTGTAACGGAATAGAGAACACAAGGGCTATCGCCACCACTCTCCAAGGAGGCAGATGACAAGCAATGAGTAGGGCCGCTGGAGGGGCCATGATAGAGATGTGGTTGTTCCAGAGTTTCTGCTCTGCGAGAAGCAGCGCAAACGCGGAGATTAGCCATATCCATAGGAATCGATCTCCGCTAGTTATGCGGTTTAGAAATGATTCTCTTGAGGACTCTTGTGGAGCGAGATTCTCTGCTTTGTCTTTTCGCACGGAGGAAGAAACTGCACCTATGAGTGCGATGAGAATACAGAGAAGAGAGAGCACTAGCAGCGGCGGGTCCCTGTGAATAACTGTATTTGCAATTTTGTTTAGATTGGCTAGTGCATCGAGCGAGCCCGGTTGGGAGGTGTGATACGCAATTGATTGCTCGTAAACATTGGTGACTCCCCACGGAAGTGATGTCGCTATCAGGATGCATAGGGCGATTGCGGGGACCATCGCTGCGGCTAGCCAATGCTTTACTGACACAACTAGGAGCCATGCAACTCCTATAGCTGGAATAACTAAGAGACTCTTTGTTGAGACCGCCGCCCCTGCAAAGAGCGAAATCGTGATTACGAGACGCAACGACGGCTTTGATCGGAAGTAGAGCGCTGCAGCGACCGCTGAGACTGAGAATGCGCTCGAGACACCATCGCTTGTAATCGGGCCAGTAGTCCAGAGCACAACGCCGCTTGATGCAACCAGCGCGGCAGCAAGGACCGCTGCGCTCCTCGTTGTAAGCCGAAGGGCGCATAAGTAGGTTGCAATCGTGATGGCAATGCCTGCGCAGAGAGGAGCAAGCCTCGGGGAGTTAATGCGTTCTAAACCTATAAAATCAGCGATGCGCACGATCGGGAGAAAGAGTGGACCCTGTGATGAAAAAACTGACCTAAATGGTGCGTACCCAGAGCGCATGGCGTTCGCGGATAGCCCATAGACGCCGTCATCAAATCCAATTGGGGAGGACGAGAAGAAGGCTGGTATCCGCAAGAGAATCGCAAGAAGAGCCAGACCTAAGAGATCAAGTGCTGCGAGCCTGCGCATAGCGGATCCTGGCTTCATGAGGCGAGAATCTGGGGGAGTGCTATTCGTCGGATTCACGATCTGCTCCAAACTGTGCCTCTCGAAAAAAACTCAATAAGGCAAATGAATTTTCCCCTGAGCCACGCACCTGCGTGGTGCAGATGGTACCGTCGTTCTCCCGAGGGTCCGTGTCGCTTTTTAGATGCTTCTGGCAGCTGAGAAGGATCGACTCTTAGACAGGTTCTTCGGGCGCCCTCGGGCGGTGAGTAGTGATGGAGGTTGACGGGTGACGAAGCACATCTTCGTAACCGGCGGTGTGGCGTCGAGTCTCGGAAAGGGGCTCACTGCATCTTCGCTTGGGCGTCTTCTGAAGAGTCGTGGACTTAAGGTCACGATGCAGAAACTCGACCCATACATAAATGTCGACCCTGGAACGATGAATCCGTTTCAGCACGGTGAGGTTTTTGTCACCGATGATGGCGGCGAGACAGACCTTGATCTAGGGCATTATGAGCGCTTCATTGACGAGCCGCTCAATCGTCGCTCCAACGCAACAACTGGGTCGATCTATCAGGCTGTGCTCAACAAGGAGCGCCGGGGCGATTACCTAGGGCAGACAGTCCAGGTTATTCCTCACATCACGAACGAAATCAAGGAGCGAATCCTCAGTCTCGCGACAGATGACGTAGATGTTGTTATCTCCGAGGTAGGCGGAACGGTAGGCGATATTGAGATCCTTCCGTTCCTTGAGGCAATTCGCCAGTTTCGAAAAGATGTTGGCAGAGAGAATGTTTTCTATATCCACGTGACGCTTGTTCCGTTTATTGGGCCGTCGGCAGAGCAGAAGACAAAGCCGACGCAGCACTCAGTCACCGAACTGCGTAGTCGAGGAATCCAGCCAGACGCGATTGTCTGTCGCTCGGATCGACCCATCTCGACACACCTCAAAGAGAAGATCAGCCAACTCTGCGATGTGCCGGAGCCTGGGATTGTCTCCGCTATCGATGCAGAGACTCTCTATGAGATTCCGATTGTGTTACACGAAGAAGGGCTCGATACCTATGTATGCGAGCTGCTAAAGCTTGATGTTCCTGAACCAGACCTGACGGAGTGGCGCGCACTTGTTAAGCGAGTCCAATCACCTGATATCGAGGTGCGTATCGGTTTGGTCGGTAAGTACGTGAACCTTCCGGATGCATATCTTTCAGTCGTCGAGGCACTTCGACACGGCGGGTACAGCTGTGGTGCAAAGGTGAACATCGACTGGATCGCGTCAGACGACACGGAGGGTTTGCTTGCTGAGGGGCGTCTGCGCGACCTAGATGGAATTGTTATTCCTGGAGGATTCGGATTTCGAGGGATTGAAGGAAAGATCGCCGCTGCTGGGTTCGCCCGTATGCAGCAGGTGCCTTTCTTGGGTCTCTGCTTAGGTATGCAGTGTGCAGTAATTGAGTATGCACGCGATGTCTGTGGGCTTGCTGGCGCTAACTCGAGTGAGTTTGATGCGCATACTCCGCACGCAGTTATTGACCTTATGGAGCATCAGCGAGATGTAACAGACCTCGGTGGCACGATGCGTCTAGGTGCGTATCCTGCGAAACTTAAGCCTGGAACGATCATCCATCGTGCGTATGGCGAAGAAGTGATTTACGAGAGGCATCGGCACCGTTATGAGGTATCGGATAAATACCGCCGCCGTCTAGAAGAGTCTGGTTTGGTTTGCTCAGGTACTTCGCCGGATGATCGTTTGGTGGAGTTTATTGAGCTCCCCGAGGATCAGCACCCGTTCTTTGCTGCTACACAGGCTCACCCTGAGTTCAAGAGCCGCCCTGATCGACCGCACCCTCTATTCTCGGCTTTCATCAAAGCTGCGCGTGACCGAGCCGAGGGTCGCCACCCGCGTCTTCCGCTTACGGTTCCAGAGGGAATCGACCTCAACGAGGTAGCAGACAGTAAGTAGGGTGCCTAGATACCTGCAACGTTAACGGGAGAAGTGTGAGCCAAGAACTCTTTAAGATCGTTGAATCGGCGCATGTAGCGAACGCGGGGTTCCTCAAAATTACAGAGGAGACCGTAGAAGGTCCTGACGAGAAACTTTTCAAACGAACCGTTGTGCGCCATCCGGGAGCAGTCGTAGTTGTCCCGGTCGATGGTGATTCTCACGCAATTCTCGTTCGACAGTATCGAGCAGCGGTTGATGGATGGCTCCTAGAGGTTCCAGCAGGGAAGAGAGATGTTGATGGCGAACCGCCAGAGGTAACTGCATCTCGTGAACTGCTGGAGGAGACAGGACTCAGAGCAGGGCGCCTCGTTCTGCTCGCCGAGTTCTATAACACCCCAGGATTCTGTGACGAGTACACGTACCTATTCGCAGCGTTAGATCTCGAGGACGCAGGAGGTCGCCAGCCGATTGGGGCCGAAGAGCATGCAATGACGCTAGAGCGCGTTGCGCTTGCAGATATAGAGACCCTCATCTCAACTGCAACGATTACCGATGCTAAAACCATTATCGGACTACTCCTAGCTAGGTCTCTGGTTGCTGGAAATTTTGTAGGTCGTCTGTGATTCAAAATCTCGATGTTGTTATCTTCAATGATGTCGGCGGAGCGCCATTCTTGGATCCCTCTAGAGGCTGACCGTGGAATCCGAGGATCTAGCGCTCGCGGGAGAGAATGGAAGTGTTGAGCGCGATTCATTATCGGTGCAGATAGACGAATACTCGAGTTGGCTCAAAGTCGAGCGTGGTCTCTCAACTAATACCTTGAGTGCGTATAGGCGGGATTTGAAGCGTTACTCGTCATGGTTGAGGGCGCGAGGAATCACTGACTTAGATGCGGTCGGAGAGTCCGAGGTATTTGCATATATCGATGGCCTAAAGCGAGAACGCAATGAAGTAGGCGGAGCCAAGTACGCACCTTCTTCAATCGCTCGCGCATTGGTAGCAGTCAGGTCGCTTCATAGGTTCTGTGTCGAGGAGGGGCTAACTAGTACAGACCCAAGCGATGATGTCGGGGCTCCACGTGTCCCTCAAGGAATCCCGAAGGCGTTATCGGAGGAGGAGGTGCTAGATCTTCTCGGAGCGGTTGAAGGTGACTCTGCGACTGCTCTGCGAGATCGCGCCATTCTCGAGACTCTTTATGCAACCGGAATGCGCATAAGCGAACTTGTCGGATTGGATCGCGGAGACATCGACCTAGAAGACAGGCTGATGCGAGTAGTAGGCAAAGGAAATAAGGAACGTGTTGTACCTGTTGGGGCGAGCGCTCGAAGCGTGGTGCTCGAGTACCTACAGAATGGTCGACCAGAACTTGAGAAGCCGACCACTCGACGAGTGTCAGGGGATCCACTATTTCTGAACGCTAGGGGAGGGCGCCTAACTCGTCAGAGTTGCTGGAAAATCGTCACGAAGGCTGGCAACAAGGTTGGGCTTGAAGGGCGCCTATCTCCGCATGTTCTGCGTCACTGCTGCGCTACGCACATGCTTGACCATGGAGCAGATATACGCGTTGTTCAAGAACTCCTAGGGCACGCAAGTCTCTCGACGACTCAGATATATACCTTGGTAACTCCGGAGAGGCTGCGCTCTGCGTATGACCTAGCGCATCCTCGTGCCGGGCGTAGCGCTCATCTGCGCGACGGCTAGCGGTAGAGTCATGCAGATGAGGAGTGGCGGTACTAAATGAGTTCTGCACGCCTCTCAACTGCTCTTATCCAGATACTTTGCCTGATCAGTGCGATTATTCTGCACGAGGTTTCTCACGGGCTTGTGGCGCTCTGGTGTGGAGATGACACGGCACGCAAGGCCGGCAGGCTCACGCTAAATCCAGCGCCTCATATTGATTTATTTGGATCAATCATTGTTCCCGCTATGGGAGCGCTCTCAGGAATTGCAGTTATCGGGTGGGCGAAACCAGTGCCTATTAACCCTGCGCTCATGAAGAACCCTCGGCGAGATTCGCTCATAGTAGGACTCGCCGGCCCCGCATCCAATGTTGCTCTGATGGCGACGTCTGCCGTCATTGCGCGCTTTTGGTATCAGAGGTTCTCGACGCCGGTCTGGGCCTTCGGTCAGCTTCCGTTAGGAATTCGAGTAATCACAACTTTCGCAGTCATAAACCTGTTTCTTGCGATATTCAACCTCCTACCTATTCCGCCGCTAGATGGTTCGGCACTGATTGAGCGTGCTCTGCCAGCGTCTTGGCTTTCAACATGGTGGCGAATTCGCCCATATGGCATGTTGATCCTGTTCTTAGTTGTTTTTATGACCAACATTTTCGGTCGTATTGTTGCTCCATTCGAAGAGAGTCTCTTTAGGTTCATACTCGGATGAGGCTAAAAAGACTTCGACATTTGTCAAAACGATTCTTTGTTGCACTCTGGCCAGCGGCACCCTCGTCAAGCGATTTGGAGTGGGCCGAGGGGTTCCTCTGGAGTGGGGAGCGCGAGTTGTTCGCGCTTCTCCCTAACCATGACCAAAGGCATTTGATTGGGGTAGCGCGCAGAGTTGACGTGTCACTCGGGGAATTATCGGAGGAGCGTTGGATAGCCGCAGCGCTCCTTCATGATGTAGGGAAGGCCCAATCTGGCCTCGGCCCAATTCGAAGAGCGTTTGCAACAATATGGATAGAAATTAAGGGTGTAGACGGATTAGCGATTTCGCGAGGGGCCTGGTCTCGGCGCGTATTTGTATATTCCCAGCACCCTTCACTTGGCTGCGAGGACATTCGCAGCTGTGGTGGCCATGAAGAGGCTGCACTCTGGGCGAAGGCTCATGACGACCCAGCGCAATGGAGAGCTACCGGTTTCCCCAGTGTGGTAATTGATGCACTAACTAAATCTGACGACGATTAAGTGTGTTAGGGCAATCGCGGTAATAGGCCGGTTGCGCTACGCACGCGTTCCATGACCGGGACAGCAATTTCTTGAGCACGCTCTGCACCGACGGCGAGTACGCGTCCTACCTCGCCAAGATCAGACTCAAGCTCTGCGAGGCGCATCTGAAGAGGTTCGATGAGTGCAACTACCGCGTCGGCTGTCTGAGATTTAAGCGCCCCATAACCTTGGCCTTCTAGTTCGAGCACTGTCTGTTCGACCGTTCGGTCTGTAGCAGCACTTAGAATTTCAAGCAGGTTGGATACCCCAGGCTGATTGATGGGGTCGTAATTAATGACTGCGAGCGAGTCAGTTACTGCGCTCTTGATCTTCTTCGCAATTCGGCTAGGTGGATCGACGAGCAATATCTGCCCAGCCTCAGAGTTGGCTGATTTGGACATCTTGGCTGACGGGTTCTGTAGGTCTTTAACTCGTGCTGCAACCTCAGGGAATGTGGGTTTAGGCACGATCAAGGTCTCCCCAAAGCGATGGTTGAATCTGATTGCAATATCTCGGGCGAGTTCAAGGTGCTGGCGTTGATCGTCTCCTATCGGAACCTCTGTCGTGTCGTAAGCAAGGATGTCAGCGGCCATCAGGACTGGATAATCGAGGAGCCCAACGCTGACGCTCTCCTGGCCCTGCCCCTTGTCTTTGAATTGCGTCATACGCCGCAATTCCCCATAGGTAGCGATGCAGTTAAGAATCCAGGTGAGCTCAGTGTGGGCGCCCACATGGCTCTGAACGAATAGGACACACCTATCCGGGTCGAGACCAGCGGCGAGCAGAAGCATGGCCGTTCGTCGAGTTCGCTCTGCGAACTCCACGGGCTCATACGGGACTGTCATGGCGTGGAGATCGACCACGCAGTAGAGGGCTTCGGAGCGATTTTCGGGGCTTATCGGAGCCTCTGAGACCCACCTACGGACAGCCCCAAGGTAGTTGCCTAGGTGCATCTCGCCGGTTGGTTGGATGCCCGAGAAGACGCGATTCATTGGGGAGACATTACCTCGCTGGAGTCCGCCAAACTGATGCCTAGCGAGGGTAGATTCGCGGAGTTATGGCATACGACGTCTGCACCCCTGTCTACGAAGGCCCCTTCGAGATGCTTCTGCACCTCATCCTCCAAGAGGAGGTCGATCTCTGGGAACTATCGCTTACCGAGCTAGTCGATTCATTCCTTAGAGAACTCGAGGCCATCGGATCTCTCGATCTCGATGTAGCGACTCAGTTCCTGCTTGTCGCCTCAACTCTTATTGAGTTGAAGGCTCGCCGTCTGCTGCCAGGTACTGCAGATGCCGAACTCGACGAGGAATTGATGCGATTCGAAGAGCGCGACCTTTTGCTCTCTCGTCTCCTTGCATGCAAGACCTTCAAAGACGTTGCTTCAATGATCGAGGCACGGCTCGCCGCAGGCGCTAAGTCCGTTGCTCGGAGTGCTGGGCCGGAGGAGCCATTCCGCTCGCTCGCACCAGATCCACTTCTCAGTACAACCCTTGCCCAGTTCCGTGCCGCTGCCCTTCGCGCCTTTGCGCCTAAAGAGGAGATCGAGCAAGTCGTCGATCTCTTCCATGTCCAGCCGCTGCGAACGAGCGTCCGCGAGGCAATCGACGCGGTGCTAATAGTTCTTCCCCAAACAGGCGCTGTCTCATTCCGAGTTCTCGTAGCTGGAATCGAGGACCGCCTAGAGGTGATTGTTCGCTTCTTAGCTGTGCTCGAGTTGTTTAAGCAGGGCGTCTTGGACCTCACTCAGATCGCTACTTTCGGCGACCTCAGTGTTCGACGACTCGCAGAGGGCGAGCAGGTCCTCGACCGCGAGAGTATTGACGATTGGGAAGACTCGGATCCAAAAACTCCGGTCGAGCGCTCAGCGAGCGACAGGCGCGTTATAGCTGCCCTTGACGCTGAGGGATTAAGGGTTCTTGACGGTGCTCATGTCTCGAGTGGCGCTGGCGGCTCAAGTGTCACGCTTGACGTAGCAGCCGATGATCAGGCGTCGAGCGTTATCAATACCTCCGTGGGCTCTGAGGTATGAGCGAGGATTCAACGCAAGAGCAAGGCGAACCAATAGAGGTTCGCCCTGATATTCGAGCCGCTATTGAGGCTGTACTTCTAGCAGCGGTTGACTCGGTTGAGCCGCAACTCCTTGCACAGTTACTTGAGATTGCCGTCGCTGAGGTTGAGGCGACATGCGAAGCGATGACGCTCGCCTATCAAGAAGAGGGTCGTGGGTTTACTATCGCCCGCGTTGCCGGCGGTTATAGGTTCCAGACCCATCCAGATCAAGTTGCGTATGTGGAGAGGTTTGTTTTAGAGGGGCAGAGCGCACGCCTCTCTCCCTCCGCTCTCGAGACTCTCGCGATCGTGGCCTACAAGCAACCCGCATCGAAGGCACAGGTATCTTCCATTCGGGGAGTGAACGTCGACTCCACTCTCTCTACGCTTGAGCAGCGCGGTTATGTGATTGCTGTTGGACAGGACTCAGGCCCCGGGCAAGCAATCCTCTATGGAACTACCCGTCTATTTCTCGAGCGAATGGGTCTCAACTCCATCGCAGATCTTCCTACTCTCTCTGAGTTCGTTCCAGGAGCAGAGGTAGTCGAGGCACTAGAGCGAGGACTACGGATAAGTCCTGCGTCTATTCAGTCAGAGATCGTTTCTGCAATCGATGAGCCAGCCGATGTTGAAGGAATAACCGACTCGGCTCCAGCTAACTCTGATTCCTGAGGCGAATATGTCAAACCTCGAGGAGAGCCCGGTCGGCGATGAGTCAACAGGCCACGAGGTCGCTCCGCACCCTGATGGAGATCGTCTGCAGAAAGTACTAGCGCGAGCTGGTATTGGCTCACGTCGAGTCTGCGAGGATTACATTGTCAGACGCCGCATCAGAGTCAACGGAGAAGTAGCGGTACTTGGCCGCAGAGTTCATCCGGAGACTGATGTAATTGAGTTTGACAGAGTAAGGGTCACGACTCGAGGGGACCTTGTCCACTACTTATTGAATAAGCCACGCGGGGTCGTTACCACTGCCAATGATCCTCAGGGCCGACAGACCGTCCTTGATCTCGTCACCAGCGAGTATCGGATTTTCCCAGTGGGTCGACTTGATCTCGATAGCGAAGGACTAATCGTTCTCACTAATGACGGTGAGCTAGCCCAAGCATTGACGCATCCATCCCTTGGAGTCGAGAAGGAGTATCTAGCCGAACTTCGAGGCGTCCCCACTCGATCCGAGCTGCGACTTCTTAGGGAGGGAATTGAGCTCGAGGATGGACTAACCGCTCCAGCGACAGTCACCCTCTCTGACGAGCACGGAGGTAACGCCGCTATAAGCATTGCAATCCATGAGGGTCGTAATCGGCAGGTGCGTCGCATGTGTGAAGTTATTGGGCATCCGGTACGCAGGTTAATTAGGGTCAGAATTGGCCCCATTGCCGACCCCGACCTGTCCCCCGGGGAGTGGCGCGAACTGACGCTCTCGGAGGTTCGTAGCCTGCACGCAGCGAC
The DNA here is from genome assembly GCA_037146835.1 of Actinomycetes bacterium. Classification (GTDB taxonomy): domain Bacteria; phylum Actinomycetota; class Acidimicrobiia; order IMCC26256; family IMCC26256; genus IMCC26256. The sequence continues at coordinate 34,991 of JBAWWI010000005.1, forward strand.
AGGTAATCGACCTGCCCCGGGCATCCGGCGGCACTAGCCTCCATGACCGTGCGACTCTATGCCCTTCGTGGTGCGATTACGTGTGAGCTTGATTCCGCTGATGAGATTTCTCTGCGCACCCGTCAAGTTGTCTCTGAGATGCTTGAGCGAAATGCAATACTCCATGACGACATCGTGAGCATCATCTTCACCTCAACGGATGATCTGGTGTCGCAGTTTCCCGCCACAGCAGCGCGTGCTCTAGGCCTAGGGGACGTGCCATTGATCTGTGCTCGCGAACTCTCTATTGAGGGGGCGATGAAGCGAGTGATTCGCGTATTGATGCACGTCTACAGCGAGCGAACGCGCGCGGAGATTTCGCACGTGTACCTTGAGGGCGCTCGCTCTCTTCGTGATGACCTACCGGGTTAGTTGAGCATGGAAGTTTTTGTAATCGGAGTTGGACTGATGGGTGGTTCGATCGGACTTGCCTTGCGCAGTCGAGGCCACCGAGTCACCGCTTGGGACATTGATGGCGAAAGACTTGATCGTTGTATTGCTATGGGGGCTGCAGACTCTGCCTCAACAGACTTTGCCTTAAGTTGTGCTGAATGCGATATTGCGATCGTGGCTGTTCCGGTCTCAAATGTGGCAGAGCTAGTGGCGGCAGCGTTGAGTGCTGGAGCGCCAGTAGTGACAGACGTCGGATCCGTCAAGGCACCAATCGTCTCGGCCGTAGAAGGTCTCTCGACGCGCTCGGAGTATTTCGTAGCCGGGCACCCCATGGCTGGTTCTGAACAAGATGGATTGGACGGAGCCGATGCCGATCTATTTGTAGGGGCAACTTGGGTTCTAACGCCGACGAACGCAACCAATCAGGACGCTCACGCGCTCACGCGTTCGCTTGCCGTAGCTGTAGGCGCCGAGGTCATTGAGATTGAGCCTGAGAGGCACGACGCGCTTGTTGCTGTGGTGAGTCATGTTCCGCAGCTTGCGGCGACGACTTTGATGGACGTTGCTTCAGAGGCCGGCGATGGTTCTGCTGTGCTGCTTCGACTCGCGGCTGGCGGATTCCGCGATATGACGCGCATCGCTGCGAGCCATCCTGCGATTTGGCCTGATATATGCGCCGCTAACAAGAATGCGATTGTTGATGCGCTCGATAGTTATGTTGAGGCCCTAGGAGCGGTTCGCGGAATGGTCGCGAGCGGAGATCGTGTTGCTCTTCTCGAACTCTTGACAAGAGCGCGAAACTCTCGGAGAGCTCTCCCTGTCTCCGCTGCGATCGAAGGCCCGCTCACCGAGATTCGTACACCTATCGCGGACCGCCCAGGCGTGCTTGCTGAGGTAACAACCCTTGCTGGGAGTCTTGGCGTCAACATTCTTGATTTGGAGATTGTCCACTCAATCGAGGGTGAGAGTGGAGTGCTTGTGCTTGTCGTACCTAGTGCTCGAGCCGCATCTCTTGTAGATGCGCTGATCTCCTCCGGCTACCGCCCAGTGAGGAGCGAACTATGAGTAGCTCGGGCGTATCTTCTAAAGCGATTTTTTCTCCAGGTAAACCTCTGCGTGGAGCGATATCTGTTCCAGGTTGCAAGGGGATTTCTCATCGAGCACTTCTCTTCGCCGCCCTGTCGGATGGTCGATCGGTACTGCGCGGTCTCTCCCTTGGTGGCGATGTAAAGAGCACGCTCGGGGTGCTCGAGCAGCTTGAAATATTCGCGACACCAGCGGATGGTGAGTTGGCGCTACAGAGTAGGGGATACGACCTATTTACAGAGCCCGACGACCCACTCGATTGCGGTAATTCCGGAACGACGATGCGAATGCTCGCTGGCATTTTGGTAAGTCGACCATTTCACTCAGTTCTCGTTGGTGACGAATCGCTCTCGTCTCGACCTATGGCACGTATTGTCGATCCGCTCCACATGATGGGCGCGAAGATTGTTTCGACAGATGGACACTCGCCAATAGAGATTGATGGAGGAGTGTTAACCGGGTGCCGTCACGATCTTCCCGTAGCGAGTGGACAAGTTAAGAGCGCCTTGCTGTTCGCTGGAATGCAGGCAAGTGGTTGGACTGAGATTCACGAGCCCGAACCGAGTCGCGACCATACGGAGAGAATGCTAAGTGCGCTTGGCGCTCCGATTGAGGTCCTCGACTCAACAACGGTCAAGGTCAGAGCAGTGGGAGCCTTGGATCCATTTACTTTGGAGATACCAGGCGACGCTTCATCTGCAGCATTTTTTGTGGTCGCTGCGACAATTGTTCCTGGCTCTGAGATCACGATCAAAGGGGTTGGGCTCAATCCTCTAAGGGTCGCGTACTTAGATGTATTGATCGCAATGGGTGCGGATATCGAGAGCGAGATAACTGAGGAGCGCCTCGGCGAGCCTGTCGGAGACATCACGGTTAGGTCTGCACCGTTAAAGGGTGTGGTAATCGAATCAAGTGAGGGCATCATTGACGAGCTCCCCATTCTCGCTGTTGCAGCGGCAACTGCAAGCGGTCAAACCACCATTACAGGCGCCGGCGAGATGCGTGTAAAGGAGAGCGATCGCATAGCGACGACTGTAGCGATGCTTGAGGCTCTTGGCGTAAGAGCAGTGCCTACCGACGACGGTATGAGAATAGAGGGAGGCTCTTTGGCTGGCGGAGCTGTAGAGACCTATGGCGATCATCGCATCGCAATGTGTGCTGCCGTAGCAGCGCTTGCCTGTTCTGGGAGCACAGAGATAATCGGTTGGGATGCAGTCGAGGTTTCATACCCAGGTTTCGAGTTCGATTTAGCCCGACTTCGTGAGCGGGACTAGTGAGGGTTATCGCAATTGACGGCCCTGCTGGGGCTGGTAAATCAACGGTCGCACGCGCGTGCGCTGAAGCGCTCGGTCTTGAAGTTCTAAATACAGGCGCAATGTATAGAGCCGTGACGTACGCAGTAATTAGCGCTGGAGCCGATACATCTGACCCTAACGCCTGTACCAGTGCAGCTTCATCGGCGAAGATTGAACTCTCAGACCGAGTAATTCTCGATGGAGTGGACATCTCGCAGGAGATTCGCGGAGCCTTGGTGACAAGTGAGGTCTCCACTGTCTCGGCACACCCGGGAGTTCGGGAGGTGCTGGTTGAGAAGCAGCGACTCTGGGCATCGCAGCACGGTGGAGCCGTTGTTGAGGGGCGCGACATTGGCACAGTTGTATTTCCCGACGCTTTGGTGAAGGTGTTCCTCACTGCTAGTGATGAAGAGCGAGCGCGACGCAGGGTGATTGATGAACAATCTGCTGGCCGTGAAGCTAAATTTGCCGAGGTTGAGGCTGATCTAGCGCGTCGAGATGCCACCGATTCTGGGCGCTCGATCTCTCCATTGGTTGCTGCCGAAGATGCTCTAATACTTGACTCGACCACTATGGCGATCGATGAAGTGGTAGAGACGATCGTGAGAGAGTTTTTAGAAAGGGAGGTTCTCCAATGATCTTCTATCGGACCGTTCGGTCAATAATTCTTGTGCTCTGTCGGGTCCTCTTTCGTGTTCGTGTGACCGGAAAAGAGAACGTTCCAAAAGTGGGTGCATATATTCTCGCCCCAACTCACCGTTCGCTTATGGATATTCCATTCGCCACCTACTCGACTAAGCGTCGCATACGTTTTATGGCCAAGCAGGAGCTCTTTAAGAAACCGCTTCTAGCTAAGTTGCTGACAGGGTTAGGCGGGTTCCCAGTAGACAGGGGGAGCGCCGATCGCGCTGCACTTCGCACTGCACAGGCATGCATCGAGGGGGGTGAGCCAACCGCTCTATTCCCAGAAGGGACGCGACTTACAGGCCCCAAGCTCGGCGAGTTTTTTGATGGGGCTGCTTACCTCTCGATTAAGACTGGTGTTCCAATCGTTCCTGTTGCAATAGGGGGCAGCGAACAGATACTCGCCTCTGGCCACGTACTACCTAAGTTGAGGCGCGTCGCAGTTGTCATTGGCGAACCGATCTTCCCCCCAACGCGTGACGGGGGAGCGGTGAAACGTTCCTCAGTTACTTTGATGACGCAGCAACTTCAGAGCTCGCTGCAGGCTCTCTTTGATCAAGCAATGGAGAACGCTGGTTATTCGCCCTCGCTAACCGGCGAGTAGCACGCCGAGAAGCATGGCTCCAAGTGCGGATAAAACGCTAAGCATTTCGCAGACTCCACTCGCAGCTGCGGCACGCTTTCTTGACTCTGGGCTGGTCGCTCTGCGCACCGCTGGCCCAAAAACTAAGACGTGAATTGCTGCCGCTGAGCCGCTAATCGCGACGAGCACAAGTTTGAACATCATGGTCATCATCCACGCGTGGGACTGATCGGCTGGATTGACCGCTAGTAGATTCCAAATACCAGTGATGAGTAAGACGGCAAATGAAGGCCAGGCGAGGAGCTGAAAGCGCCTGGCTACCGCCCTGATGTGTTCGGGACCTGCCGGCCTTAAGGCTGGTATTAAGCCTCCAAGTACTAATTGTCCTCCGACCCAGATGGAGGCTGCCAATAGATGCAGGAGGAGTCGGATTGACTCAACGCTTACGGGGAGCATCGTTAGTTCTTTAGCGTTTCTAGTACCACGGATGCGCTGACAGTTCGGTCGTCTCGAAAGGCACCGCCGAGTTCTCGAGCCTTCACTGGATCTCCTCCGAGAGCAACAGAGAGGAGTATGTCAAGGGAAGGGAGCAGATCTCTGAGTTCTCGCGGCGGTGGAAAATACTCGTCCTCGTCAGTAACGCGCACGTTCTCAATGCCCTCTGACGGAGCCAGCTTTGCAATCACAGCGTTCACCAGTTCCTCCGGAGCGGATGCGCCCGCGGTGACGCCAACGATCTCGGCATCGCCGATCATCTCGAGATCTAACTCGTCTGGTCCATCAATGCGCAGAACGATACGAGAGCCGGCGCCCTCGGCGACCTTTGCGAGAGCGAGTGTATTCGAGGAGTTTGCGCTTCCAATCACGATTACAGCATCGGAGCGATCGGCTATAAGAGTGAGGGCCTCTTGGCGGTTAGTGGTAGCGAAACAGAGATCATTGCGAGACGCGGTCCAAAGATCAGGGAATTTCTCTCTCGCCTCATCCATGACGTCAGTCCAATCACCCATGGCCAGAGTCGTCTGCGCTAGTAGCGCTACTCGAGAAGGGTCAGCAATCGTTGCTGCGATCGCCTCAATATCTTCAGGGTGCTCAACTAGTCGTATGGCTTCAGGTGCTTCCGCGAGAGTCCCGACAGCCTCATCGTGCCCGGCGTGGCCAACATAGAGAACCGTGTAGCCCTTGCGAGCGCGAGTCTTTGCTTCGTGGTGGACCTTGGTTACCAGAGGGCAGACTGCGTTCACAACAAATCTGCCATGGTCGCGTGCTGCCAATACAACCTCTGGTGCCGATCCGTGAGCGGAGAGCATTAGGGGCGCTCCTTCAGGGACCTCTTCGACTGTATCGACGAAGATCACACCTAGTTCGCGGAATCGATCAACCACGATCTGGTTATGCACAATCTCGTGATAGCAGTAGACCGGGGCCTCGAAAACTCTGACCATCCATGACAGTGCCTTGATGGCCATCTCAACCCCGGCGCAGAATCCTCGAGGTTCGGCTAGTAGAACGCGACGTACGGCCATCCCCGCAGGCTACCGCTGCGAGGGCTGGCCCCTAGACTCACCTATATGTCCTCCGCTCGTGTCTCTACTGTCGCGCCCGGGTCTCCTGCTGCCCTCGCCGGACTTGTCGCCGGGGACGAGATTCTCTCGGTAAATGGTGAGGCCATCCGAGATGTGATCCGGTATCAGATTCAGTCTGATGAGGCCAATGTTGAGATCGAGATAAAGCGAGGCGGTATCGAGAGATTCGTACTCGTAGAGAAGATGGCGGGGGAGCCACTCGGGGTTGAGTTAGCGAGTGCAGTATTCGATCGAGTGCGCACTTGTGACAACCATTGTCCATTTTGTTTTATCCATCAACTTCCCCCAGGGATGCGAAAAAGTCTCTCCCTCAAGGATGACGATTACAGGCTCTCGTTTCTATATGGCAACTTCACTACTCTTACGCGCTTCACAGAGGCGGACCTAGAGCGGGTCATCACCGAGCGACTATCTCCTCTCTATGTGAGCATCCACGCAACTGATCCTGATGTGCGCACTGACCTTCTGCGCAATCGTCGAGGAGCGACCAGCCTGCGTTGGTTAGAGGCGCTGCTCGATGCCGGCATTGATGTGCATGGGCAAGTAGTCGTATGCCCTGGAGTGAACGACGCAGAGACTCTCGATGACACCATGCTCGGCATCCTTGACCGATTCTCTGGGCTCTCTACAGTTGGAGTCGTTCCGCTCGGGGTAAGCGCATTCAACACCGAGCCTGAGATGCGCGAGCACACGCAGGCTGAGGCGCTAAAGGTCGTGGAGACTGTCGAGGGATGGCAGCAGGTTTTCACTGAAGTGCTCGGGCGCCGGATGGTCTACCTAGGTGACGAGTATTACTTGATGGCAGGCAAACCCTTTCCTGAGCTCGAGGCATACGACGAGTGCCTTCAGCACGAGAACGGAATTGGCATGGCTGCGACCTTCATCTCAGAGGTCAGAGACTCGATCGCTAGGCGCTTAGGTGGTGACGGCCTGCGGGGTGGAGAATCGCCGGTGGAGAGCCCAACCGGAACCGGGACTCGCGCCGGGTTCTTTGCATGGGTTGATGGTGCGCCAGCAGAGGGATATCGCGCCGCTAGGGCACCCAAATCCCTAATAGGCGTAGATTTGCTGAAGGTTAAGGACTCAAAAAGAGCCGAGGCTCCTGTCGTTTTGCTAACCGGCGCCTTTGGCGATGCAGTGCTTTCGCCGTTGCTCCCCGAGTTAATTACTCTTGCGGGGGTCCCTATTACGACGCTGGTCGTAGAGAATCGCTTCTTCGGTGGCAACATTGGGGTCACAGGGTTAATGACTGGGGCAGATATTGCTGCAGCTATTGCTAATTTGAAAAACGGAGAGCGAATCATCCTGCCTGATGTCGCTCTCTCAAATGATCGATTCCTCGACGGAATGGGCGTAGCCGACTTGGTTCCCGCAGTTGAGGTAGTAGCGACGAACGGCGTCGCACTAGTGGAGGCTTTAGCTAGATGAAGGATTTTGGAGCAAGCAGTGACTTGCCAGTAGTGGCCATCGTGGGGCGACCCAACGTTGGTAAGAGCACATTGGTTAACCGTTTTATTGGGCGTCGCGCAACCATCGTCGAGGAGATGCCCGGTGTAACTCGCGATCGAAAGAGCCTCGACGCTGAGTGGAATGGTAGGCGTTTCATCGTTCTCGACACCGGTGGCTGGATTGACACAGACGAGCCGCTTGCCCATCAAGTAAGCCTTCAAGCCGAGCGTGCAATTCGCGAGGCTGATGTGCTCGTGATGGTTGTAGATGTAATGGTCGGCGTGCTCGAGCAGGACTCCGCCATTGCCCGGATTCTCCAACGCGCTGGGAAGCCTGTTCTCTTGGTTGTGAACAAGGTTGATGACGAGAAGCGAGAGCTGGAGATCTGGACTGCTTCAAGTCTCGGTTTAGGGGTCCCGTTCCCCGTCTCTGCTATTCACGGTCGAGGCAGCGGTGACGTTCTCGATGCGGTCGTTGCCGAGTTGCCTCCTGAGCCCGAGGTTCCAGATGCTGGCGGACCCGACGATCACCTATTTGCTATTGCGATAGTCGGAAGGCCCAATGTCGGCAAGAGCACGCTCTTTAACCGGATTGTCGGCGATGAACGCTCCGTTGTTCACGACATGCCCGGGACCACTCGAGACACGATTGACACAGTTGTTGAGACACCCGAGGGGCCGCTGAGGTTCATCGATACCGCCGGAATGCGGCGCCGCAGTCGCGTCGATGAGAACGCCGAGTACTACTCAGTAGTGCGCGCTCTTCAGGCAGTCGACAAGGCAGATGCCGCTCTTCTGGTGATCGATGCACAGCAGGGGGTCTCTCATCAGGATCAACGCCTCGGCGAACGAATCGACGCTGCAGGTACTGCCATCGTCATCGTGCTGAACAAATGGGATCTCATCGCTACCGAAGATCGTCCGCAGGTTCTCGCTGACGTATACGACAGACTCGGCTTCCTCTCCTACGCTCCAGTCCTGAAGATCTCCGCCCTCACAGGGCGAAGCCTGAAGGATGTTCTCCCGGCTCTCAGGCAAGCCGAAGAGGCATACCATGCGCGGGTCCCTACTGCTGCGTTGAACAAGGTGATGCGGGAACTTCAGCAGAAGCATCCACCACCCCTCGATCGCAAACACAGGACGCGTATTCTTTACGCAACTCAGGGTGCCTCCGAGCCGCCAACATTCACAATCTTTGCGACTCGACCGCTTCCTCCTTCATATCTTCGCTATATCGAGCGATCGCTTCGTGAAGAGTTCGACCTTGGGCCGACTCCTATCAAGATTCGCGTTCGACAGCGGGCGTCCTAATTCCAATATTTTTCATTTGAATTTTTTCCAGACGGAAGTTACCGGGGGGCAATGTGAAGGGTGCTGAGGAGTTCGGAGCCGCTACGGAACGTGCTCTTGCTGGCAATCTTGAGAAGGATGCCGGCAAACTTGCATCGCAGAACAAACGCTTTGTGCGTGATCGCATCGGCCGCCTTTTAGACGAAGGCAGTTTTGTCGAGGACGCGCTGCTTGCTAATGCTTCAGCGGAGGCCTTACCCGCTGACGGCGTAATCACAGGTACTGGTTTTATAGACGGTAGGCCTGTCTGCGTGATGGCAAACGACCCTACCGTCAAAGCCGGATCGTGGGGCGCAAGGACTGTCGAGAAGATTGTCCGGCTCACAGAGTACGCGCTTAAGCACGAAGTGCCAGTCGTCTACTTAGTGGATTCAGCAGGAGCTCGTATCACCGATCAGGTGGAGTTATTCCCTGGTCGCCGAGGCGCCGGCCGCATATTCGCGAACCAGGTACGCCTCTCTGGACGCGTACCGCAAGTTTGCTGTCTATTCGGTCCCTCAGCTGCTGGCGGTGCATATATTCCCGCATTCTGTGATGTTGTTTTCATGGTCGAAGGAAACGCGTCTATGTATTTGGGGTCTCCTCGAATGGCTCAAGAGGTAATAGGAGAAGAGGTGACGCTTGAGGAGATGGGCGGCGCTCTAATGCATGCAACGGTGAGCGGATGCGGCGACAATCTCGTTGATGATGACGATGCCGCAGTCGACGCCGCGCGCAAGTGGCTCTCTTACTTACCTACCTCGTTTCGCGACGCTCCTCCGTTAGCGGGATCCCTCGAGCCTGCATCTGGAGCCAAGGCGATCGCTGATGTGATTCCAAATGAGGAGCGGCGCGCATACGACGTGCGTCGCGTAATCGAGGCCGTGGTCGATGCCGAGTCTTTCTTTGAGGCAAAACCTCGCTTTGCACGAGAACTAGTAACTGGGTTCGCTCGCTTGGATGGAAAAGCAATCGGAGTAATTGCCAACAACCCGGCCCACCTCGGGGGAGTGCTCTTTGTTGACTCTGCAGATAAGGCCGCAAGGTTCATCTGGCTCTGTGATGCGTTTGGCGTACCGCTTCTCTTCTTGGCCGACGTCCCAGGTTTTATGATCGGTAGTCAGGTAGAGAGACAAGGCATCATTCGCCACGGTGCAAAGATGATCACTGCAGTCGCAGAGGCCACAGTGCCTAAGATCTCGGTGATCCTGCGCAAAGCCTATGGCGCCGGGCTATATGCCATGTGTGGCCCAGCGTTCGACCCAGATGCAGTATTGGCATTACCGAGCGCTGAGATTGCTGTAATGGGGCCGGAGCCAGCTGTGAATGCCGTGTTCTACAACCGTATTCAATCTATTGAAGACCCTGAGGAGCGAGCTGCGTTCATAGCGGAGAAACGCGCAGAGTACGAAGAGGATGTAAATCTTCTTCACCTAGCGTCTGAGATGATCGTTGATGCTGTCGTACAACCAGGGGACCTTCGAAACGAACTGATCGCTAGATACGCCGTCGCGAATAGACGCGTGCGCGAAGTATTCGAGCGACGCCACGGAGTTCCACCCGTATAGAGAACTCATGCATTTGGGCCTTGCCGCTCTCTCGGTTTTATCCGGCCGGTTCCCACGCTCAGTCCTTGAGTGTGCTCCAATAACCAAGTGCCATTCTGTGTTGACTGTGATCGTTATATAAGCCCCGGTTTAGTTGGGCAAGATCAAGCATGCCCAACCTGCGGGCGGGCATTAGAGGTAGGGGCGCTTCAAGAACGGGCTGAGGCAATGCTTGGCGACGCAGAAGAAGAGCGCCTCCCGATCCCGTGGCATCTCAAGATGCTCGCAGGTGGGGTTGCGCTCTACCTTCTGTTTCGCGTCTGGCAAGGGATCTCGTGGCTAGCCCACTAGAGCTAGACGCCTGAAGGTATATGCCTGAATAGATTTCGTTTCTTTAGAGAGAACCGATTTAGCGTGCCCGCCTGTGACCTACAACCCGTTCAATCCAGAGACGATTGCCGACCCCTTCTCCGAGTATCGGAACTTAAGAACGGAGACTCCGGTATACAGGTCGGAGGAGCATGGGTTCTGGGTAGTGAGTCGTTACGACGACGTCACGCGCGTCCTACGAGATCACGAGAATTTCTCCTCGACTGCAGGAGTCGGTACTGAGTGGAGAGCAGTTCCGATGATGATCTCGGTTGACCCGCCGGAGCACACGCACCTGCGTCGGATGGCTCAACGCGAATTCACGCCAAGAGCAATCAACGCGTGGGAGCCTCGCGTATCTGAATTGGTAGACGGATTGCTCGATGCTTTCGTTGGCAATGGTGGGGGAGACGTGGTGCCGAATCTCGCCTACCCAATCCCGATCGGTGTAATCGCCGACATGCTCGGTGTTCCGTTCGAAGACCGCGAAGATTTTAAGCGCTGGTCAGATGACACGATTGATGCTTTAGGAGGAGGGCTTGAGCCGGAGACCTCGCTCCGTGTCGAGACAAGTGTGTTTGAGTTTGCTCAGTACTTTATGGATGCGATTACCAAGCGCAGGGATTCTCCGGGCGACGACCTGTTGAGCATGTTGATCGATCCAGCTAATGGTGAGACTCTCTCCAACAATGACCTTGTTTCATTTGCAATTCTGCTATTGGTGGCTGGTAACGAGACAACTACAAACTTGATCGGCAACCTGGTATTAGCGCTAGCGATGAATCCGGATCAGTGGAACGTACTGAAAGCGGACCCAACTCTCGTTCCGGCAGCGATTGAGGAGGCCCTGCGATTCGACTCTCCGATCCAGGGATTCTTCCGCAATACGCTCAAGGCGACGGAGGTTCGAGGAGTCACGATTCCTGCGGAGCAGAAGGTCATGGTTCTCTATGGCTCAGCGAACCGTGACGAGCGTAAATATCCAGACCCAGATCGGTTTCTTGTCCAGCGCAATCCGTTGGACCATGTCGCTTTCGGCTCGGGTATTCACTTATGCCTCGGGGCTCCTCTAGCCAGAATGGAGGGGGCGCTGTTTCTGAAGGGTCTATTAAGTCGAGTGGCGAGTATTGAGCTCGATGGGGATGTGATTAGAACAAATAATCCTCTACTTCGTGGCGTCTCGCACCTGCCTGTCAGGTTCGTCGCCCGCTAAGATCACCATTCCCTCGCCTGCTTGCAGGCGTTGCGGGCTGTGGCGCAGCTTGGTTAGCGCGTCGGTCTGGGGGACCGAAGGTCGCAGGTTCAAATCCTGTCAGCCCGACCAGTAATAGAGACAGTAAGAGAGCCAGTAATAGAGCGGGTCTCCAGTAATGGAGGCCCGCTCTATTAGGTTATTTGTTGGATGTCGTAGCGTGCCTCTCTCTTTACCCTTCTGCAGAGAGCTCCCTAATGGCGATGAACTCGAAAATGGTTATCATTGGACCCAAATCTCAAATCGCAACTAATAGGGGAAACAGTGGCTAGCAGCTCCAAGAATAAGAAGGACTCTCAGAAGGATTCGCCAAAGACGAATCCGACAGAGAATGCCTCTAAGAAATCGCCCAAGGTGAAGAGCCTTAAAGTCGCTGATGAACCGCAAGTTAAGGACGCGAAAGTCAAGACTCCTAAGGTCAAGACTCCTAAGGTCAAGACTCCTAAGGTCAAGACTCCTAAGGTCAAGACTC